>JAFQKX010000051.1 GCA_017414705.1 Clostridia bacterium | reverse complement strand
TTTACGGCAAAAAAGGCGGTGTGACCTTTTCGGGCGGAGAGTGTATGTTGCAGATTGAGCCATTAGCAGAAGTGCTTAAAATGTGCAAAGAAAACGGTATACATACTGCCGTCGATACCGCAGGTTACGTGCCGTTTGAGAGTTTTGAAAAAATTCTGCCGTATACAGATCTATTCCTTTACGACATCAAGCTTTTTGACCCTGAAAAGCATAAGAAATACACGGGAGTAGACAATGAGCAGATTTTAAGCAATTTAAAAAAGTTGTTTAAATTCGGAGCGAAAATATGGATTCGTATCCCGATTGTTCCTTCTATTAATGATAACGTAGAGGAAATGAGGAAAATAAAAGAATTTTTAGATGATTGCGGAACTCCTGAAAAAATTGAACTGTTGCCGTACCATCCGATGGGCGAAAGTAAAAACCAAGCACTTGGAAAAGCACCGCATTTATTTGAAATACCCGATTCCGAAAAAATGAAATCGCTTAAAGAAATCTTCGGGTAATTACAAGTATAAATCTCCTTGTTTTACAAATACTAACATCACGATTTGAAATTAAAGGAGAATTTATATATGAAAGCAACTGGAATAGTTCGTAGAATAGACGACCTTGGTCGTGTGGTGATTCCCAAAGAAATCAGAAGAACCATGCGCATTCGTGAGGGAGAGCCGCTGGAAATTTATACCAATACCGAAGGAGAGGTTATTTTTAAGAAATACTCTCCGGTTGGGGAGATGCTGTCCACCGCAACGCAGTATGCCGAGGTGCTGTCCAAGGGCACGCCGTTGGCGGTGCTTATTTGTGACAGAGATCATTGCATTGCATGCGCAGGCGTTGCGCGCAGAGAGTTTTTGGAGCGGCGGGTCTCCCCTGCTTTGGATGAACTGATGGAGGAGCGGCACACGCATATTTCCAAGCCGGGTGACGGAAAGCGGCTGATGGTGTTAGAGGGAATTGATCGTTCGGCGGCGGTGGCGGTACCCATTTTATCGGCAGGCGACGTGATCGGTGCGGTGGTTTTGCTGACACCGGAAAGCGGTGCGGTGCCCAGCGAATCCGACATTAAGCTGACCGAGGTAGCGGCAGCATTTTTGGGTTGTCAGACCGAGGAATAACTTTTGGTATTTTTTGAAAAAAAGTCTTGCATTTAGTTATATTCTATGGTAGAATAGCAACAGTAAGAAGATTTGATGTTCAAAGAGAGTGAGTTCGCAACTCGCTCTCTTATCATTGTAGGAGGGATTTCATGGCAGCAAACATTGCTGCACAGGCAGCAAAGCTTGCAAAACCGTTTGCCGAACAGCTTGGATTAGAGATCTGGGACGTCCGCTTTGTCAAAGAAGGCGGCAGCATGATCCTGCGGTATCTGATCGATAAGGAGGGCGGCATCAACATCACCGATTGTGAGGCTTTTTCCCGCGCGGTGGATGCACCGTTGGATGAAGCGGATTTTATTCGTTGCTCCTATTGCTTGGAGGTCAGTTCCACAGGATCTGAGCGCGAGTTGTCACGCCCCGAGCATTTTGTGCGCATGGTGGGCAGGCCTTTGAAGGTCAAATTCATCCGTCCGTTGGAGGACGGGCGCCGCGAGTTGTCCGGTATACTTACCGGTTACGAGGATGGCGTTGCAACTTTGAAGTGCGAGGACGGCACGGTTACTTTTCGCAAAAATGAGACGGCATTTGTCCGTTTAAACGATGAAGAATATTTCACGGAGGTATAAAAGAAAATGAATCAGGAATTTTTTGACGCGTTGACGATGATGGAAAAAGAAAAAGGCATTCCTGCCGAATTCATCGCCCAAAAGATCAGCACCGCCATCGTCACTGCTCTCAAGAAGGATTACGATGGAAACGAGATCGTTTTTTGCGACATCGACTGCGACACCAAGGTGTTCAAGGTCTATGTGCGCAAGAACGTTGTAGAAGAGATTGAAAACGAGTACACCGACATTTTGTTGGCAGATGCTAAAAAGATCAACAAGAAGGCAGCCATCGGTGAGACGGTGGATGTGATATTGAACACCAAGGATTTCGGACGCATTGCGGCACAGACGGCAAAGCACGTCATCCGTCAGGGCATTCGCGATGTGGAGCATTCGCAGACGCTGCAGAATTTCCAGAGCAAGCATCAGGAGCTGGTGACCGCTACGGTACAGCGCATTGATCCGCGCACCGGAAACGCAACCGTCAGCATTGGTAAGTCCGAAGCCGTTCTGCCCCGCACCGAGCAGGTGCCCGATGAGGTGCTGCGTGAGGGTCAGATGATCAAGGTATACATCGTAGACGTTCGCGAGACCGAAAAGGGCCCGCGCGTTATGTTGTCCCGTACCCATCCCGGCATGGTCAAGCGTTTACTGGAGATGGAAGTGCCCGAGATCTATGACGGCACAGTGGAGGTCAAGGCAGTTTCCCGCGAGGCAGGCAGCCGCACCAAGCTGGCAGTCTGGTCCAAGAACGAAGACGTTGACGCCGTTGGCGCCTGCATTGGCCCCAAGGGCACCCGTGTGAACAAGATTGTGGAAGAGCTTGGCGGTGAAAAGCTGGACGTCATCCGTTATTCCGAGGATCCCGCTGCATTTATCAGCGAAGCGCTCTCCCCTGCCAAGGTTGTCAGCGTAGAGATCGACGAAGAAAGCACCAAGACCTGTCACGTAACGGTGCCTGACAATCAGCTTTCTCTTGCCATCGGCAACCGCGGACAGAATGCCAGACTTGCAGCCAAATTGACCGGCTGGAAAATCGATATCCGACCCGAAAGCGGCGTATCAGAAAACTAATCGAAAGGTGTGAGAGACATGAAGCAAAAGAAAATACCGTTGCGTTGCTGCGTAGGCTGCGGAGAAATGAAGCCGAAGCAGGAATTGGTACGCGTCGTTCGCGCGGCAGATGAAACCATCTCGCTGGATCTGATTGGAAAAAAATCGGGACGCGGTGCGTATCTTTGCAAAAATGCAGAGTGTCTCAAAAAAGCAAAAAAGAGCAAGAAACTGCAACGTGCTTTTTCTTGTGAGGTACCCGACGAGATCTACGATCATTTGAATGCGGAGTTGACTGCCGATGAATGAGAAATTATTGAATCTTTTCGGTATGGCTCGGCGCGCAGGAAAGCTGTCGATCGGGTTTGAAGCGGTCAAGCAAGCGATATTGAGTAAAAAAGCCGATATCGTATTTGCCGCCGCTGACCTTTCGGTCAAGACGGTCAAGGAACTTCGATTCGTCTGCGATCCGAGAGAGATCAAGGTTCACGTTTTACCGTGGGATCAGATGACGCTATCCAACGCCATCGGAATCAAGGCCGGTTGCGTTTCACTCAATGATCCGGGGTTTGCTGAAAAAGCCGACACACTTACACAAATCAGTACTGGGGAGGAGAAACCGTTATGATGATAAAATACAAGCTGCAGGACGTTGCTAAGGATTTTCAAAAAAGCAACAAAGATCTGATCACCCTGCTGGGCAATTATTTTGAGGAGCCCAAACGCGCCGCAACCGCGTTGGAAGAGGCGGAGCTCGATATTATTTTTGACGTTCTGACACAGGAATCTCAGGTTGAAAGCTTTGATGCTTATTTTGCACAGGGCGAAAGTGCGCGCAAAGAGCGCAAGGATCAGAAGGATGCCGCTCGAGCCAAGAAGCTGAAGGATCAGGAGATGCTGGCTGCTATGCTGCGCGAGCAGGCTGCCGCTGCCAAGGCAGCAAAAGAAGGAAAGCCGCTTCCTGCTGCGCAGCAGCCCAAAAAACCTGCCGAAAAGAAGGCAGAGCCGGCAGCTGAAAAATCAACTCAAACGACATCTGAAAAGGTTGAAAAGAAGGTTGCAGAAGTGAAAGAGCAGCCTGCTGCCGAACAAAAACAAGAGCCTGCCAAACCCAAGAGCGATCCGGTCTATATTCCGCCGCGTCCGCAGAAGGTCAAGCAGGGCGGCGAGGCACCACGCAGAACGCCCGTAGAGGTTCGCAAGGTTGACACCCGCACCTCTAACGTTGACTTGGATAAATACAATGAAAAATACACCAATCTTGCCGACAGCAAGATGAATCGCAACAACTACACGGGTGGAAAGCAAAAGATCAAGCAGCGCAGCCAGGATTATCGCAAGCCTCAGAGCGCCAAACGCGAGACCGAGGCCGACAAGCTGCGTCGCATTCAATTGGAAAAGATCAAAAAGACCCCCATTAAGGTGGTCATTGGTGAAGAAATTACGGTTGGCGATCTGGCGCAAAAGCTCAAAAAGACGGCTGCCGAGGTCATCAAGCAGTTAATGCTGTTGGGTATAATGGCAACCGTAACGCAGACCATCGACTATGACACCGCCGAATTGGTTGCGACCGAACTGGGCGCCAAGGTCGAAAAAGAGGTCGTCGTTACAATTGAAGAACGCATCATGGACGACACCAAAGACGACGACACCAACCTCAAGCCTCGCGATCCCGTCGTGGTAGTTATGGGTCACGTTGATCACGGAAAGACATCCATTTTGGACGCCATCCGCCATTCTAACGTGACCGCAGGAGAAGCGGGCGGCATTACGCAGCACATCGGCGCATACCGTGTAACTGCGCAGGATCGTCAGATCACCTTCCTGGACACACCGGGTCACGCTGCGTTTACCTCTATGCGTGCACGCGGTGCCATGGTAACCGATATTGCCATTTTGGTTGTGGCTGCGGATGACGGTATCATGCCGCAGACCATTGAAGCCATCCATCACGCAAAGGCTGCCAACGTGCAGATCATTGTGGCTATTAACAAGATGGATAAACCGACTGCCAATCCCGACCGTATCATGCAGCAACTGACCGAGCACGAGCTGGTTCCCGAGGTATGGGGCGGCGACGTGATCTGCGTACCGGTTTCGGCTTTGACCGGAAAAGGCATTGACGATCTGTTGGAAAACGTGCTTTTGGTTGCCGATATGATGGAGCTGCGCGCCAATCCCGATCGTGCGGCAAAGGGCAGCATCATTGAAGCCAGATTGGACAAGGGCCGCGGCCCTGTTGCCTCTGTTCTGGTCAAAAACGGAACTCTGCGCGTGGGCGATATTATCGTGGCAGGCTTTGCGGTTGGTCGTGTGCGTGCCATGACGGACGACAAGGGCCGTTCGGTCAAGGAAGCAGGTCCCTCCACTCCCGTGGAAATTACCGGCCTTGCCGAAGTACCGGAAGCAGGCGATGTTTTCGACGCCGTTTCGGACGAAAGACTTGCCCGTGAATTGGTTGAACAACGCAAGAATGCTGCCAAAGAGGAACGCTTTAACGCCGCACAGAAGGTCACGCTGGATAATTTGTTTGAGCAGATGAGCTCGGGCGAAATGAAAGAGCTGCGTATCATCGTTAAGGCGGATGTGCAGGGCTCTGCAGAAGCAGTCAAGCAGTCGCTTGAAAAGCTCACAAACGACGAGGTTCGCGTCAAGGTCATTCACAATGGTGTGGGTGCTGTGAACGAATCTGACGTTATGCTTGCCAACGCATCCAATGCTATCATTGTTGGCTTTAACGTACGTCCCGACTCGGTCGCAAAGGCAAACGCCGAGCGCGACGGCATTCAAATGAAGATGTACCGCATCATTTATGACTGCATTGAAGAAGTCGAAGCAGCCATGAAGGGTATGCTGGCTCCAAAATTCCGCGAAGCGGTCTTGGGCACCGTGGAGGTTCGTCAGGTCTACAAGATCTCTAACGTGGGCGCAGTCGCCGGTTGCTACGTCACCGACGGTAAGGTTACCCGCGCTTGTCAGATCCGCGTGGTGCGTGACGGTATCGTGATTGCCGAAGACAAGATCGATTCTCTGCGCCGTTTTAAGGACGACGTCAAGGAAGCCGCACAGGGCTATGAATGCGGTATCAGCCTTGAGAAATTCAATGATATTAAGGAAGGCGACGTTTTGGAAGCCTTTATCATGGAAGAATATCAGGAAGGCTAATTGATGAAAGAAAACAGGAGGAACCAAAATGCCCGGATATCGAATTGATCGAATCTCCGAGGATGTCCGTCGGGAGTTAAGTGCGATCTTTCGAGAACTGAAGGATCCCCGCGTTTGCGGGAAGATGCTTTCCATCGTACACGCACAGGTCTCTTCCGACTTATCCTATGCAAAGGTCAACATCAGCGCCATGGAGGGCTTTGAAGCAGCGCAGGAGGCAGTCAAAGGATTGAAAGCTGCCTCCGGCTATATTCGCCGAGAATTAGGGCTTCGTTTGCGCTTGAGAAAAGTGCCCGAGCTGCGCTTTGTCGCGGATGATTCCATTGCTTACGGCGCAAAAATTTCAAAAACTCTTTCGGAAATGGAGTTTTCGGAAGAAGAATCTGAAAATGAGGACGTATAAACGGTATGATTTCATTGGAACAGACAGCAAAATCATTGCTTGAGCATGATAATATTCTGCTGATCGCACATGTTTTTCCGGACGGCGACACATTGGGAAGCTGTCTGGGATTATGTCACGCACTGCAGGATCTGGGCAAGCACGTGCGCATGACCTGTTTTCATACCATTCCATCTACCTTTGATTATTTATTTGAAGGCTTGGATCAAGAGGATTTTGAAGAGCAGTATATCGTTACGGTAGACGTTGCCGATCTTGGATTGATCGGTGTGGGAGAGGAAAAGTACGGTCACATGATCGACTTATGCATTGATCATCACGCCACCAATCGGATCGCGATCGAAAACAAGTACGTACGTCCCTCTGCTGCTGCCTGCGCGGAAATCATCTTTGATCTGATCGGGTTGTTGAATACACCCATCACACCGGTCATTGCAGCCTGCCTATACACCGGAATCTCAACCGATACAGGCTGCTTCCGCTTTTCTAACGTGACCGGATACACGCATTACGTCGCTTCGCAGCTTATGAAGCTCGATTACGACTTTGAAACCATCAACCGAATTCTGTTTGAAGAACGCTCCCGCGCACGCATTGAATTGGAAGCCGCATTGTTCGGTAGTATGCGCTATTATTATCAGGATCGCTGCGCCGTTGCGGTCATATCGCAGGAATTACTGCAAAAAACGGGCGCAACCGAAGCAGATCTGGACGGCATTACGGGACTCCCCCGTACCATTCGCGGTGTATTGGTTGGAGTCACGCTGCGCGAGTGCGAGGATGGAAAGTACAAGGTATCGGTACGCACGCATGAGCCGTACGATGCTGCCGCTATTTGTGCACAATTCGGCGGTGGCGGGCATGTACGCGCTGCAGGCTGTACCGTATCAGGAAAGACCGCGCAGGAATTGGAGCAAGAAATGCTTCACGTCATCAAGGGCGTTTTGGGAGAGATTTGATGCAAGGCTTTTTGTTAATCGACAAACCGGAAGGCTTTACCTCCTTTGACGTCGTAGCGGTTTTACGCGGCTTATTGCATACCAAAAGAATCGGACATACCGGCACGCTCGACCCTATGGCCACGGGCGTGCTTACGGTATTTACGGGGCGCGCTACCAAATTATGCGAGCTACTGCCCAGCGATGAAAAGCGATATACTGCGGTGTTTCAGCTTGGAATGACCAGCGATACGCTTGACCGAACCGGAAACATTCTTTCACGCTCCCCTGTTACGGTTGGAAAAGAACAGGTAGAGCAGGTGCTGGAGCAATTTCGTGGAGAGATTGAACAAATTCCACCCATGTATTCTGCCATCAAACAGGATGGCGTTCGCCTTTACGATTTAGCCAGGCAGGGAAT
>JAFQKX010000050.1 GCA_017414705.1 Clostridia bacterium | reverse complement strand
TCTTCGATATGATATCGCTCTGCGAGCGATGATATATGCCTTTGGCATATGAAGGAACGGATATTATACGGCAACGCCGTATATCATATCGCGTAAGCGATATATCATTTTTTGCGAGAGTTCGAATTCATACGCAAAATTGCAAAAAATATCTTTTTATCCAAGCCGTAGGCTTGGCATATCATCACGACGCAGTCGCGCTGCGAATGCGTCAAACCAAAAGCCGAGATTCTTTATTTTATCCCATTTTTAAGAGCAATTTTGCTTATTTTTTTTAATTTTAGTGACTTTTTGACTATTTAAAGTCAATATTAGACGAGTTTTTCTTGGTTTCTCTTGCTATAATAAAGCTAACCTGTTATCCCATGGATAGCAGCATGCGGATTTTGGAGCACCAAAACTGTCAAACAGCACTTTTGGGAATACGAAATCACAGATTATTATACTTATTTCTCTGTTCTTTTCTCTGTCGTTGTGGTAGAATAATGACAGACGCAAAGGATACGTCCAAAGCTGTTCGAAACAACTGTAACGTCATATAGTAAATTCGTTCCAAATTAACTTTTCACACAAGGAGCTATTTGCCATGGATTCTTTTTCTCTGCACGAATCAAGACAACACGGTTCCCCTGATTTTCCCTTTTCCTATTTTTTTGTAGATGAGACACATCCGCGTTACCAGATGCCGTATCATTGGCACAAGGAATGGGAGATCATTCACGTGATCTCGGGAGAAATTCATTTGACGTTGGACGATGCCGTCTACACCGCCAAGGCGGGAGATGTTTTTTTGGTCAGAGACGGTATGCTGCACAGCGGTATTCCCGAGCAGGGCTGTGTATACGAGTGTTTTCTGTTGGACCTGCACCGTTTCTTTCAATTTTCGGAACCCGTCAAAAAGCATCTGCGTCCCATTTATCGCAAGCGTATCACGCCGTATCTGCAGTATTCCTGCAGCGAGCAACCGGAATTGCGGCATTTGATCGGCAGTCTTTCCGAGGCCTGCCGCCGCCACGAAGCTAACGAGACGGGGGTGATGCCTTTGAACTGTTCGTATTGGGCTTTATCAGTCAATTTTTTGCAATGATCCTGCAGCAAAAACGGTATTCCGACCAGCCGACGGATTCATTTCAGAACACGCTCAAGATCGATCAGATCAAAAACGTGCTCTCCCACATTGAGGAAAATTTTGCTTCCAATCTTTCTTTGGAAAATCTTGCTGCCATCATCAACATGAATCCGCGTTATTTCTGCCGATTTTTCCAATCCATCATGCACGTCTCTCCCATGGCGTACGTCACGGTATATCGCATCGAAAAGGCGGCCGAGCTGCTGCAAAACACGCCGCTCTCGGTACTGCAGATCTGCATGGATTGCGGATTTAACGACTGCAGTCATTTCATTAAGGTCTTTAAAAGGTACAAGGGCTACACGCCCAATCAATACCGCAAAACGCAACGGTAAAAAGCTCTGCCGATCGGTACATCGGCAGAGCTTTTTTATCCAAGAACGGCTATTTCGTTTTGTAAGTTCGCACGGCATAGCTGCGGTATTCCGTGGGGCTGAAGCCGGTCTTCTTTTTGAAGTAGCGAGAAAAATAATACGGATTGGGGAAACCCGCCCTGACCCCGACGTCCTGAACGGGGATCTTGGCATCCAGCAACAACCGTTGTGCCAAGAGGACGCGTTGATGATTGATATAGGACATGGGGGTAAATCCTGTTTCCGCCTTGAAATAACGGATAAAATAGCTGGGGTTGAAATGCAGCATCTCGCTTAAGCTCTCCAGCGTGAGGGGCTGGGTGAGATTTTTTTCAATATAACCGATGATATAAGAGATCTTGCCGTCGTGTGCAACGCTGGCCCGCGAGGCCCCGCTGCTATGGATGTAGTAGGCCAACAGACGCAGGATATCTGCCTTTTGCTCCAGCTTGCCCATCAAGGAAACGTCCGTGCCTTTGGCCAGAATACTTTTGAACAGGCTTTCAACCAGCTCGGGGTCTGCTACCTCGATAAAAAAGGGTAGGTTAATAAGATCAAAAAAGGTCTTTTCGCCGCAGGGCAACGAGCAATGCAGCCAATATTTTCTAACGGTTTTTCCGTTCTCGGTGTACAGCGTGCGTGTGGAATGGCTGGGCAGGAAGAACAGTTGTCCCGGCGTGGCGGTATGGCGGATGCCGTTGACCTCGATCACGCATTCGCCCTCTATGATATAATACAGTTGATCGCAGCCGGCTACGATGCGCTCGTAATGCCAATTGTGATCGCAAAGAGAAAGGTCTCCCTTATAGTAGATCGGATTGACGTTGGAAAGCAGTTCGCTTTGCATCGGATCTCCCCTCCTGACCAGTGGCGTCTTACTTTTTTTCAGTGTAACAAATTTGATCGAATTTATCAAGTGTATTATGTCAATTTTGTGCAAATTACGGTATATAATATCTATTTTCATTTGGTTTTTGAAACGATAAAATTAGGGTGAGCGGTGAAACCCGAGTCCGCCGCAAAGCGGGATGTTTCGGTGCTTTTGCCCGTTTGCCCCTTGCAGGGGCGGCCACCCTTTTGTCGCATACGCGACAATTCCCCTATTAGGGGGATTTCTTTGCAAGGCTAGGTTAGAAACAATTACGGAGGAATGAACATGAACGGCTTTGACGCTCCCTTCATCAAAAGCAGAACACCGTTTGACAACAGTGCACACGCACCGTTTCCCGCCCCCATTTTCAGAAGACGGTTCACGCTGGACAAAATCGACCATGCGATTTTGACCTTTTGCGCTTTGGGGTACGGTTACTGCTACATTAACGGCAAAGAGGTCACAAAGGATCTGTTTTGCGCCCCTGCGAGCGAGTACGATAAGCTGGTGTGGTATCATCAATATCAAGTATCCGACCTGCTCAAAACGGGCGAGAACGTGATTGCCGTGATTCTGGGAAATGCCTTTTTTAACGAGAACTTCCCCTCCGTTTGGGAGCATCACAAGGCTGCCTGGAGAGACAATCCCAAATTTGCCTTATCTCTTTCGGTAGACGGTCAAACGGTGCTGGAAAGCGACGAAGAATTCAGATATACCGAGGAGTCCTTCGTGATTTACAATCAACTACGCAGCGGCGAGACCTTTGACGCAAGACTGTATCACAAGAACTGGAAGGAATTGGAGTTTGACGATTCTTCATTTCTGACACCCGTTATCGACCACAAGCTGGACGGCGCCAAGCGCGAGCTTTGCTGCTGCGAGCCGATTCGGGAATTTGAGGAATACGATTTTATTTCCGCCCAAAAGACGGACGTGGGATATCTGTTGGATTTCGGCGTAAATATTGCGGGTTATCTGCGTGTTTGCGTGCAGGAGGACAGCGGCACGGTCATTGAAATGAAGCACGCGGAGGAAGCGTATGAAGACGGCTCGTTGAAGCTCAACGGACTTGATATCTTCTACCCCACCGCGGATTTTCAGGTCGACCGCTATATTTGCGGCGAAAAGCCGTACGCATGGTCTCCGAAATTTACCTACCACGGATTTCGCTTCGTGCAGGTCAAGGGGTTGACCAAGCCGCCGAAGAAGGGCGAATTCAAGGCTGTCTTCGTGCATCAGGCGGTTGAAAAGATCGCTGATTTCTCCTGCTCCGACGAGTTGATCAACAAGATCTATCACGCAGGTATTCGCGCGACCTATTCCAACCTGCATTACGTGCTGACCGACTGCCCGACCAGAGAAAAGCTGGGGTGGACCAACGACGCACAAAGCTCCTTTGAACAGATGTACATCAACTTTAACATCAAGGCGTTTATGGAAAAATGGGGCACGGATATGCTGGTTTCCATGAACAAGGAGGGTGCCATGCCTGCCGTCGTTCCGTCGCACGGTTACGGCTTCCATCTGGGTCCTGTGGCAGACGGTATTTTGTTCGAACTGCCGTTGATCGAATATCTGTATCTGGGCGATGCAAAAAAACTGATTCGGTTTTTGCCTTATTTGAAGCGGTATTATGATAATTATTATACTTCGGAGACCATCGATCGCTCGCGCTGGTTGGGCGACTGGGACGGACTGAAGAACCGATTTGACGATACCAACTTTGTCTCTTGCTTCTATACCATAAAATTCTGTGATGTTTTGATGCTGGCACAATCGCTTGCGGGTGAAGAAGTCAGCGAAAAATACAAAGCAGACAAGGCTGCAGCACAAAACGCGATCAGAAGCACCTATATCTTGGAAAACGGATACTCGTCGGTAGACAGTCAGACCGTCATCTCCATGCTGCTGTTTCTGGACATTTCGGACAAGGCGCCTTTGTTGGAGCAGATGAAAAAGCGCATTGAAGCCGACGATTATCACCTTACCAGCGGAATGCTGGGGCTGCAGTACGTGTATCGCGTGCTCTTTGAAAACGGCTTGGGTGAATATGCGTACAAGCTGATCACGGCAAAGGGACAGCCCTCCTTCTCGTATTGGTTCGAAAACGGTGCCACCACCCTGTGGGAGACCTGGGAGGATACCAACCGTACCGATTCGAGAAACCATCATATGCTGTCGGGTGTGCTGGCTTGGTTTTTCAAGGGATTTTTGGGACTCTCCCCCAACCTTGCAAATCCGGGATATCAAAAAATTGAACTCAAGCCCTGCTTTGCAAAGGAAATGGAGCACTGTAAGGGCTCGGTCACGACCCCTTACGGTCAGATCTGCGTCGGTTGGGAAAGAAAACAGGGGCAGATCGAATATCACATTACCATTCCCGCAGGAGTAACTGCGACCTTCCAAAACGCAGTTCTTGTTACGGGAGAAAATAAATTTATCATCAAGGAGGAAACCGTATGAAAACAGTAAAGGAAAAATATTTGGTGGTCGGAGCAGACTTCGCCGGATTTCCGCTCAAGGAGGCAGTCGTCGCTCACCTGAAAGCAAAGGGCTGGACCATCGAAGATCTGGGCGTCACCAAGGACAGCGATCCCGATGATACCGAAAATATGTTCCACCGTGTCGGTCTGCGCGTTGGCGCAAAGATCTCCGAGGGCGAGTACGAGCGTGCTTTGCTGTTCTGCGGCACCGGTATGGGAATTCACATTGCCGCCAGCAAGTGTCCTCACGTTCACGCAGGCGTTGTGGAAAGCGTACCTGCAGCGCTCAGAGCCATCACGGGTAACGGCGTCAACGTTCTTGCCATGGGCGCGTTTTACGTTGCCCCCGCCATGGGCTGCGATATTGCAGATGCTTATTTGAACGCAGAGCTGGGCAGCGGCTACGAATGGTGGTATAATTTCTATGAGTTCCACAAGCTTGCCATCGACGAGCTGGAGGCATTCGATTATGAAGCATACAAGAAAAACGGCTTCAAAATGGAGCATTTGGGTGACTATCCGTTAAAGCTGGAGACCAAGCCCGAATAATCGAGGAGCATTATGAGTATTGAAGCGATATTAAACAAAGCGCTTTCTCAAAAGCCACAGTACAAGTATGTGCCTGAGTTTCATCCCACCCACGGTAACATTCGCGCGCTCACGTTAGAGGGCGAGCCCTTCGATGAAAAAAACACCAAAATTTTCGCGTATTACGGAGTTCCCGAGCAGATTGAAGGCAAAGTACCTGCGATGGTTCTCATTCACGGCGGCGGCGGTCACGCATTCCATTGTTGGGTCAAGCAATGGAACGACCGCGGCTATGCCGCCATTGCCATTGATACCACCGGCTTTCTGCCCAAAACAGTCAATGCCGGTGCCCATGAGGGTGACGGTGAAAATTGGGAGCACGAGCTCAACGGCGTCTTTTACGAAGAAGGCTACGTTTGCGCGCCCAACAACGATGGGATGAAGCTGTCGGGCAAGCGAATCGAGGATCATTGGATGCTGCACGCGGTATCTGCCGCCATCAGGGCCAACAGCTTTTTGCGAGAGCAGCCGGAAATCGACAGTCAAAAAATCGGTGTTGCAGGGGTTTCCTGGGGCGCCGTGATCACCTCTATCCTCATCGGCTATGATACGCGCTTTCGCTTCGCCGTGCCCATCTACGGCAGCGGATATCTGAGCGAGGCACTTTCCGACATTATGCAGGTGTTTAAGACGCCGGAGGTCAAAAAGCTTTGGCTTGCCGAAACGCGCTTTGATGAGGTTAAGATTCCTGTTTTGTGGCTTGCTTGGAATGATGACTGCTGCTTTTCAATACCGTCCAACTCCAAGTCGTATCAGCACACAAGAGGCAATCACGAAAAGACCCGCCTTTCTCTGGTCAATTTGTTAATGCACGGTCACAACCCCGCCTGGCAGAGAGAAGAGCCGTTTTACTTTGCAGATTGGGTGGTCAACAACGGCAGCATGATGCCCGACGTCACCGATCAAAGCGCGGGAGACCGGATCCTGCTGCAAATTACTGCAGACGAGGACGTTCGCATTGAAAGCGCAACGCTCTATTACATTTGCGAGCCGATGCGATACGAGGTCATTGAAAAATACGAAACCACGCAACGCACATTTATGGTGGGCCAATGGAATACCCTACCGCTGACACTTGACGGGAACACGGCAAAAGGCGTCTTGCCGCAAGATGCGGTCGGATATTACCACGAGATCGTGTTTGTCTGCAACGGCAAACGAATGGTGGTAACGACAGGATATAAGGAGGACTGACGATGAAACGAAACGAGATCATTTTTTCTGATATTTATGAGAACGTCGTTGAAAAAGAGTATATCACAAATGATCGTAACCTTGCCGACAAATGGCACAGAATACCGTACAGCACCGAATTGACCGACGGTCATATGCTGTTGTCCTACGAAAATGATTTCCCCGAAAATATTACGCTGAAATTAGGTCTTACCGGCAGTTGGAAGGTGTACGTTGCGACCACGCGTTTTGCGCACAATGACAACAACTACCTGCACGTCAAGCTGAGCAGTCAGCCTTGCTGGACGGAGCTCAAAATCAACCGTCACGTGGCTCCCAACTCCTGGCAGCCGAGTGAATTCGTGCAGGAGATCCTGATGTTTCACACCGATCTGACGGGTGAGGATCTGGTCATCAGCCGTCCCAAAAACAATCTGAAATTCACCGGCTGCGTTTTGTGGGTGCGCTGCGTTCCCTGCGACGAGAAAACCGATGCGCTGTTTGATTTTTCCAATCCCGAGCACAAGACCATGCAATATCATTTTGACAGCGATCTGAGTTATGAGAACCGTTTAACGACCGTGCCTGAGAACTGCATGAAGGAATTTGCCGCAGCCGAAAGCGACGTGGATTTCGTGTCTCAGGAGTTCTCCTTGGGACAAATCGACGATGCAGATGGCGGCGATGAGGTTCTTCGCGTGCTCGACTCTCAAAGAATTTGGGATCTCAACAACAAGTCTCTGCATGCAATTAACGATGCAGTCGAACTCGAGCGCATCAAAATGGCGCACGACAGCGGCTATAGGATCTACGCCGCGCACCGTATGCAGGTTTCTTCTTTCCAACTCCCCTATGCCGGAAGAAGCTCGAAAATCACCTTTGCAGACAACCATCCCGAGCATTCGGCAGTATGGCGCGACGGCACACAGCTTTCCTTGCTTTCTTACGCCTATGCCCCCGTGCGCGAGTTCACCATCAACCATTTGATCGATCATTTGAAAAAGGGCTACGATGGCCTATCCCTGATCCTCCATCGCGGGATCGCGGTTGGCTTTGAGGAACCGGTAATAACGTTTTTCAACCAAAAATATCCCGATGCAGATATTCACGTTTTGCCGTTGCACGATGCACGCGTGCGAGAATGCCGCTGCAAGTTCATGACCGACTTTTTGACCGAGCTCAAGCAGCAGGTGGATCTGATTGCACAAGAGCAAAGCCGCAAGATCGGCATCAACGTCATTACCGATTATACGCCGGAAACTGCGCTGAATTTCGGCCTTGACATCAAAGAATGGGCCAAACGCGGCCTCATCACCGAGGTATCGCAAGGCGATATGGAAATTTACGAGGATCTGACCGACTGCATGAGCGATACCGATCCTGCCGTGATCGATTTGGAAAAATACAAAAAAGAAAATCTGCATCGTCAGGTGTTGTGCCGCCATTACGGTACCGATCCGGAAAAGACCATCAGCGCCATTCCGGAGCTGCTGGAGCTGGAGGACAACTACGGTGTGAAGGTCTATAACATTCTGCCGTGGGTACACACCATTGAACCGTGTGAATTTGTCGATGCAGCCAAGCAACTGTATCAAGCCGGTGCACGACGGTTGTTTATGTGGAATACCCTGCAGTGCATGCAAGATCCCCTTGAGTGGGGCTTTGTCAAGCGTCTGGGGCACAAGAATGATCTTGACCGCATCAACAATCAAACGCTCGGTTTGTACAACCATTACCGTGTGATGTCATACGCAGACGTGAATATTTCCTTGGTCTCGCCCAACTGGCGCGGATAATCCAAGATTCTGTCAACAAAATAAAAACCGCCGATTCCGGATCGGCGGTTTTCTTTTTTCTTATTTGACGACACCCTTTTTCAGCAGAATATTAGCGTAGACTGCCTGCTCGCCCGTAGCGATGATCAAAAAGGCGTTTTTGGCTCTTTCATAAAACGCAAAGCGTTCCATATGCTCGATATCGTGGTGCTGCGGCTCATGCTTGGCAAGCAATTCTTCATACGTTTGCCAGATCTGCGGCGTGCCGCAGGAGTCTCCTTCTACTACTTGCATGAGGGCAACGGGACACTCAACGTAGGAATCCAGCGGGATCAGCGACAAAATGGCATCCAACAGCTGCGGCACGCCGTGACCGTCAGCACGCACTACGATAGAATTGGCACCCACGCTGTGGCACGGAAAATTGCCGTCGGCAATCACCAGCTCGTCACCGTGTCCTATTTGTGCAAGTGCCTGAAGCAGCTGCGGCGAAATCACGGACGGAATCCCTTTTAACATAACCCATCATACTCCTTGCAGTATTATTCTTTTCCACAATAAGTTTACTAAATAAGCCAAAAAAACTCAAGGAGTTTCTTCACTAAAAATCGTCAATTCTTCACTTTTATTCTTTTTTGTTGTGAAACACCTGAAAAATCAACTTTACTTTTTGAAAATGGTATGATAAAATAACTGCAGCTTGAATACTTTGAAGCGAAAGAAAGCAGGGGTTCAAATGAGGATATCTACCGAGATCGGTTCGGTCGCAAAGCTGGTCGGAGAAGAAAAAGCCATTGAATTATATGCCAAGGCAGGCTTTGATGCCTGGGATTTTTCCATGTTCGCCATGTGTAACTACGATTGGCACAGCGGCAAGGTTTTGGACAACGATCATCCGTTGGCAGGCCCAAATTATTTGGCGTTTGCCCGCCGTTTAAAGCAGATCGGATTGGATCACGGCATCGTCTGCAATCAATCCCACGCGCCGTTTCCGGTCAGATGCCCCGAGATCCGCTCTCAGCTCAAAAAAGCCATTGAATGCACGGCGGAGGCCGGCGGTCAGATCTGCGTCATTCATCCCGATAACAATAAGAACGCGCAGGAAAATGCTGAAATGTATTGGGAGTTACTGCCCTTTGCCAAGGGCTGCGGGGTCAAGATTGCAACCGAAAATATGTGGAATTGGGACAAGGAAAAGGATCAGGCCTGCTTTGCCGCCTGCGCAACACCCCAAAGCTTTTGCGAGCATATTGACATTGTCGGCAGCGATCATTTGGTGGCCTGTTTGGATCTGGGACACGCCGAAATGCGCGGCTGCAACACCAGCGCGGTAGAAATGATCCACGCCTTAGGCCCCCGCCTGCAGGCACTGCACATTCATGATAACGACCAATGGCACGATTCTCATCAGATTCCGTTTTCTATGCAGATCGACTTTCACGCTATTGTGCGCGCCCTGAAGGAGATCGGTTACAACGGTTATTTCACGTTGGAGGTCGACCAGTACTCCAAGAAATTTTCTACTGATCGTATTTCCGAAGCGGTTGCAGATATGGCTGCCGCTGCCAAAAAGTTGGCAAATCTGTTTGAAGAGCTATAAAAAAAGAACTCCTGTCTTTCGAAAAGCAGGAGTTCTTTTTTGATCGATTTATCCCAACAGCACGTCGGTGACAAGCATAACGCAAAAGCCGACCAATAACGCATAGGTGGCGCCGCGCTGACTGCCGTGAGCGTGCGTCTCGGGAATCATTTCATCGCTGATGACGTACAGCATAGTACCGCCTGCAAAGGCGAGCGCAAAGGGCAGGATCGCAGCTGCAATACTGACGGCAAAATAACCGATCAATGTACCGACCACCTCGACCAGTCCGGTCAGCATAGCGCAAATGAAGGTCTTGCGCGGGGTGACGCCGGCTGCCAGCATAGGGCCGATAATAACCATACCCTCGGGCACGTTCTGAAGCGCGATGCCGCCCGCAATAATGAGTGCTTGCGTAGTGTCACCCGCACCGAAGCCGACGCCTGCGGCAATACCCTCGGGCAGATTATGGATGGCGATGGCGGTAACGAACAAAAGCACCTTACTGAGGTTGGTAGTTTGGTGCTCCTCAAGATCGGCACCCACTAATTTATGCAGGTGCGGGACCGCCTTATCGATGACGTTCAGGCACAGGGCACCGGTGAAAATACCCGCAATCGTGATCAGCAGTCCGTATGTTCCGCCGTAATCAAGCGAGGGCAGAATAAGGCCGAGCACTGCTGCCGCCAGCATGACCCCCGCCGCAAAGGACAATACGATGTCCGAGAAGCGGTGGGATATTTTTTTGAACACAAAACCGATCAGGGCACCGAGCACGGTGGCACCGCCCACCCCGAGTGCGGTCAGTAATACCATTTTCATAACGCTTCTCCTAAAAGCATAATTCCTGCAAGAGATACCACGGCATCTTTTGCAGGAATCGTTGATTTAAGATTATTCTTCGCTGAACTGATCCTTGCCGACACCGCACAACGGGCAGACGAAATCTTCGGGAAGATCCTCAAATTTGGTGCCGGCAGCAATGCCGTTATCGGGATCACCGACCTGCTCGTCGTATTCCCAACCGCAGACGTCACAAATATACTTTTTCATATTGATTACCTCCGTTTTATTTTATAAAAAGTCTTACAGTACCAAAGACGGTGCTGAATAGATTCTGCCTGCAAGCTCTTGGTTGAGCATATACAGGCTCTTGGGATCGGCGCCGAACAGCTCCATTTTGGAGATCAGGTCGTTGGCGTTGGTCTCCTCTTCTCCCTGCTCCTTGACAAACCAATCCAAAAACTGCATGGTACGGAAATCGCGCACGTCATACGCAGCACCATAGATATCGTTGATGAGCGAGGTGACGTATTGCTCGTGCTCGAGTCCTGCCTTGAGCACATCCATATGCTCTGCAAACACCTTGTCGGGCTGATCGATAGCCTGCAGGGTGACCGGCATATTTTCATTTTGCAGGTAGGTGTAGAACAGCATGGCGTGATCGCGTTCCTCCTGCGCCTGGATCATATACCAGTTGGCAAAGCCGTCAAGACCCTTTGCCTTGAAATAATTGGAAAAATCCAAATACAGATAAGCCGAATAAAATTCCTTGTTGATCTGCTGATTCAGCAGCTCGTGTACCTTTTGATCCATCATAATAAAAACCTCCGTATCGTTTATTGAATTTCTTCAAAATCAGCTGCACCGTGCTTGCACAGGGGGCAAACGAAATCATCGGGCAGCGTATCGCCTTCGTAAATATAACCGCACACCTTGCAGACGTAGCCTTTTTTGCCGTCGGTCTGGGGCTTGGGCTTGACATTGTTTTGATAATAGGTGTAGGTCATCGTCTCGCGGTCGGACAGCACGCGCGCTTCGGTGACCGCGCAGATGAACATCCCGTGGGTATCCAGATCCACGTACTGCTCCACCTTGAGCGACATAAAGGAGTTGATATGGCGCGGCAGGAACACCAGACCGTTGTCCGAACGAAGCGGCTCGCACTCGGCAAATTTATCAACGTTGCGTCCGCTTACGAAACCGAACTTCTCAAAGACGGCAAAGGGAGCATCCACGGTCAGGCAGTTGATGTTCATCTTGCCCGTCTGTTTGATAATGTGGTGCGAATAATTTTCCTTGTTGATCGCTACGGCTACCCTGTTGGGGGTATTAGTTACCTGAGTGACGGTATTGACGATCAGTCCGTTGTCCTTTCTTCCGTCGTTCGAGGTTATGACGTAAAGTCCGTATCCGATGTTGAAAAGCGCCGTCATATCGTTTTTATTTGCGGTATCGTTCTGCATTGCGATATATTCCCGGCAAAGCTCGTCGGCAAGGGCGTTGAGCTGCTCCGTGCTCTCCTCGTTGAGTGCCGACAAAATTCTGACCGTCGTTTCGGCAAAGGTGAGGTTTTTACTCTTTGAAAGCATCTCTCTCATTATCTTGGCGGCGAGAGGCGCCCAGCTTCCGTTTTCGACGAGTCCTACCGTGCGGTTGCTGAAATTGCGCTCGGTGAGGTGATCGATAAACTCGCGCATAAAGGGGAAGACGTCGGCGTTATAGGTAGTGGTTGCGAGAACAAGCTTGCT
>JAFQKX010000049.1 GCA_017414705.1 Clostridia bacterium | reverse complement strand
TGTTGGGGCTGGCGCTGTTGCTGTTTCGCAGCGGCTGTCGCCCCGAGCTTGCGATCGCGCTGTTGTATTTAGCGCTGTGATAGACGGGCGCATCGTGACGCGCCCCTAAATCCTAATTCAATATTTGTGCAAATTCCACGGGGCGATGCCCACATCGTCCCGTTCTCAAAAACGCTTCAGTCAACGCAAGCCAGATTTTCCACCGTTACACCGCGTTTTTTTGCGTAATTCATCACCTTGCGCGCGTTGCTCGGGGCGTTAATCACATACGCAATCAAGTACTCCGCCTGTTCGACTGCATAACGGTTGGCGCGAGGAATGGCAAATCGTGGCGGCACGTTTTCTATATTTGTCGGATAGCACGTGCCGTCAAAGCCGTGCGGCGTTTCAATTGGGCGCACGGCGGGATGATACGGCAATAGCAAGGTTAATGTAATTTGCGGATAAAACGCCCTGGCGGCGATGACCGCGGCCGCGGCAAGACGGTCAAAATTGCCGTAATGCCCTACGATAAATTCCGTTACGCCGTATTCGACAATATGGTGCTCAACCGCCGCCGCCAAAGCCGTCGCCACCGAGTCGGGTGCGTCCCGATGCCCGATAAAGAAACACGTTTTCATAAATCCACCCCTTTTGGGTTATTTTAACCCAAAAGGGGTAATCTTTGCAAGCCCCTATGGGTATCATTTTTATAGAGGTGATACCCATGACGATCGGCGAAGCAGTTCAGCAGAGAATTATCACATTGTGTGAAGAACGCAATATATCCGTCAACAAGCTATGTACCATCAGCGGTGTTACACAGTCAACCGTAAACAACATTGTCAGCGGAAGAAATAACAGTACGACCGTTGCAACCATTCAAAAGCTTTGCGACGGGCTGGGAATAACGATTGATGAGTTTTTCCATTGTGCATTATTTCACCATATTGAACAAGAAATAAAATGAGTATCGGGGCGTCGTTTGCGGCAATCGGTTTGCTTGGGCAAATGTTGCTTGAAACAGAACCCAACTGAATTGCCGCGCGGCCGCCCCTACGCGCATAATTCGAATTCAGTATGTAAGGGATGGCGCTTGCGCCATCCCCTTTTGCTTTCATACCCGCAAAATTTCACCTGCGTATGCCACGGGTGGTCCGTCTTTGTATGGGCGGAAATCGTATGTTGACAACACCGATTTTCAATGATAGACTGACATTGCGGGATTTCTCCTCGAAAACCAAACGAGAACAATTTCTATAACTTCATTGGGAGATCTAATATGTCAACACAAACCATCGTCAAACCGAAGCAGCACTCTCCGCTGTTATCACGGAAGCTGCCCGTATGGTATACGCGTGCGGTGATGGCCTTTTGTCTGCTGTTTTTCGGTTATATCGCCCTTTTTTCGCTCTGTCAGGTCAGCGTGTTCGATCCGGAAAATTTTGCCGGTGAGACCGTGCTGTATCAAAACAACGCACCGCTCGGCATCCTTCTGTTGCTCACGCTCGGTTTCGGCGCGGCGTGGCTGTTGCGGCGGTATATCCGCCGCCCGATCGCCATCCCGCTTGGATGGCTGATCGCCGGACTGACGGTGTATGTAATGGTGCTCGGCCTGAGCTGGATCTATACCGTGCAGAGCGTACCTGCTGCCGACTCAGGCGAGATCTTCCGCACCGCGCAGTGTGTTATTGCAGGGGATTGGTCGCTGTTTTACAATAGCGGCAATGATTTCTACGGTGATATGAGCTATTTCAACCTCTATCCGTTCCAGTTGGGGTATGTATTTCTCTGCGAGGGTGTTATGCGGTTGTTTGGCAGCGACACCGCGATGCCGCTTGAGGTGCTCAATGTCATAGCGCTCGCCGCACTGTACGCAGGGCTGCAAATGCTGTGTCATCGGCTGTTCCGCCGTCCCGCGTTGACCCTCATTTTGACACTGCTGCTCGCCGCCTGCCTGCAACCGATCCTGTTCACCACCTTTGTGTACGGCAATCTGCCGGGCTTTGCCGCGGCGGTATGGGCTTGCTGGTTTTTGCTGCTCTTCACCGGCACGGACAAGCCCCGTCGTTTTTGGCTGCTGATACCGATCATACTGCTGCTGTGCTTGTCGGTGCTGGCAAAATACAACAACCTTCTTTGGGTGGTTGCCATCGCCCTCTACCTGCTTATCGACGGTATCCGCCGACGAAAGCTGCACTGTCTGCTCACCGCCGCGCTGGTCGCGGTCGCTCCTCTGTTGTGCCAACAAGCAGTCATCCGCAGCTACGAGCACCGTAGCGGAGCTTCGCTCGGCGACGGTGTCAGTCAGCTTCTCTACCTCGAGGCAGGGCTCAACGAATCCCCGATGGCTCCCGGCTGGTATAACGACCGTGGGCGGTACGTATTTGTCGAGCTCAACGGCGATCAGGAGGCGATAAGCGAGCAGGCAAGAGCGCAACTGGACACGCGACTCAAGGAGCTTGCAGATGATCCGCGCTATACCCTTGACTTCTTTCGTAAAAAGGTGCTCTCGCAATGGAACGAGCCGTCCTACCAAAGCCTGTGGGTCAGTCAGGTAAAAGGGCACTACAACGGCCACCCCGCCGAGGGCTCGTGGCTTGATAACCTCTACAACGGCAAGGCCAACGTCCGTCTGTACGATTGGTTCAACTTCTATCAAACGGCAGTCTTTCTGTTCTTCAGCGTTGCCATGGTGTTCCTGCTCCGTCGCGCACCGCTCGGCACGGCGCCGCTGCTCACCGTGCTGGCAGGGGCTGCAGTCTACCACCTGCTGTTCGAGGCGAAAAGCCAATACTGCCTGACCTATTTTATTTTGATCGTTTTCTTTGCCGCCTACGGCTTATATGAGATCGCCCGACGGTTACCCTGCAAGCGCCCGTAAACCGGCTGCGATAATGCGCGCACATCCCGAAGATGTGCGCGCATTTTTATATGCAATGAAAAAAAGTGTTTTTTTATAACAAAGAATTTTTGTATATATCAAAGAAAATCGAAAAAAATTCGTATGTATTCTTGAAAATCGTCTATATATGCGGTATAATATTGTGGTGTTTTCGAAATGCGCGTTTTTCTATCGAAAAACGTCTATCAGAAAGGGATGTTAGTATGGAAAAGAATGAACGTAGAGTCGGTAC
>JAFQKX010000048.1 GCA_017414705.1 Clostridia bacterium | reverse complement strand
TACCTGACCGATGCCGGTATGAGTGGTCCCACCTTGTCTTGCTTGGGCGTGGAGCCATCGTTGGCAATTGCTATGATGAAGGACAAGTTACCGGTGCGTTTCACCACCGCACAGACCCCGTGCACGGTGCAGGGCGCCGTCATCGAAATCGACCCCAAAACCGGACGATCCCTCTCCATCCACCGTATCTGTGTAAAATAAAAGAATCGGCATGTAATATTTACATGCCGATTCTTTTATTTGGAGTACAATTCAATTTCAAGATCTGTTTTAACTGTGGTACGATTTGTATCTAATTTAAAAAGTTCAATTCCCGTAATTTTAATATAAGAGATGTGTTTGACATTAGAGATTCCGAAAAATTGGGCTTTTGCAAGATCACCATAGGAACGAATTCCTTTTCCTATTCGGTTGGCAATGACGCTATATTTCAAATGCTCGCCAAATACATCATATTCGTACACTTTTCCTGAAGTTGTCATTACGATGTATTTTGAACTCTGCGTGAGCAATATGCCGTAAGTATCATTGTTCATTGCAATTCTTGCAGTAAATGAAACAGCATCTTTTGACAGCGTGGAAAACTTAACATTTGAAACTTTGACATATTCATTTAATGCATCAATATATTCGTTTCCAATTTCATCAACATGCAAAAATTTTTGTTTAAAAGAAAAAAGATCTTCCTCGTGTTTTTGCTCGAGATAGGCAATTTCATTCTTTTGTTTTTCTTCAAGAGCAGAAATTTCGCTGGCGTGTTTTTGTTCAAGAGATGATATTTTATCATTATAATTTTGGTTAAAATCAAAAATTGTAAAAAAGGAAACTATAACGCATAGAGTAACAACAGAGATTGAAAGAGCAATATGTTTCTTTTTTGTTTTTTTAAGATTTTCATTGTTTATAGTCCATGAGTTTTTGATTTGTTCTACTTCGTTTTTTTTATTTTCAAGTTCGATAATAGCAGGTTCAATCCAAGAAAAGAAGGAGGCCTCTTGAGCATTAATTGTTACTGGTTTCTGCATTTTTGAAAAAGCCGATAAATAATTAAAGATATCATTGATTCCTTCCAAAGATACAGTCGGATATGGCATTTGAAATCTTCTATTCAAAGCAGGCAGAATCGTTCTGAGGGTACAAACATCTATTTCTTGATTTGAAATAGCGACTTTTAAATTACAATCCAAATTTGTAAATACCACAACAGAATGAATGGGCAAATTAGGAAAAATCTGTTTTAAAGCTTGAATATGGTATTCGTTTTGTTGAATGGGGTTTTTAAAAGTTTGATTTGGAAATGTAGGAAAATATTGGGTCCAGATGGGGTCTGTGTCTCTTCCGTAAATAGTTCCTTTATAATGCTTAATTTCAAAAACATATAGTCCTGTTTCGTGAATTAATAATAAATCAATTTCTGTATACTTGGAGTTTTGAGTTGGAATGTTTAAGTTCATTAAGATCTTCCCAAACCCATTGATAGATTTATACAATTCGCAAAAGACCAAAAATTCTCCATAATATCCTTTGCCGCGCTCATCCCAAAGTCGTCGTTGTTCATCTATATCAACACTTGTAAGTTGTTTATATGTATTTTTTAAATCCATATGTAAACCTCCTTTGAAATAAAGTATACCATATATTTTTAAGATCCACAACTAAAAAAGCTCGGTTTAACCGAGCTTTTTATTTTTATGCGCGTTTCCATTTGACGCCCTGCGGGGTGTCCTCCAGGATGATGCCTTCGGCTTTTAACTCGTCGCGAATGGCGTCGGCGCGGGCAAAGTCGCGTGCCTTTCGGGCGGCTTGACGCTCCTCGATGAGTGCCTCAATGCGGGCGGTTTCATCGTCGTCGCCTTGTTCGTCCTTGCGCTCGTACAGCAGACCCAGCACGCCGCACAGCTCCTCTAACAGATCAAGCGCCGCTTGGCAAAGCTCCTTGGATACCGTCTGCTTACCGATGCAGGCAGCGTTGATCTCTGCGACCAACTCAAATACCGCCGAAATGGCGTTGGCGGTGTTGAGATCATCCTCCATTTCTTCGATAAATTTCGTCTTTTTGGCTTCAAACGCAGAAAGGGTGTCCGTGTCTGCTGCAATGTCCTGCGCGTTCTGTAGGGCAAATTTCAGGGCATCGCGGCAATTGTACAAACGATCCAATGCACGGATGTTCTGCTCAATGATCTCTACGCTGTAATTGATGGGGGAGCGGTAGTGGGAAGAGATCATTAAAAAGCGGATGGGCTCGTAGCCGTACTGCGCAGCGACGTCGCGCACGGTAAAGAAATTGCCCAGCGATTTGCTCATCTTGCGGTTGTCCACGTTGATATAGCCGTTGTGCATCCAATAGCGGGCAAACTCGCAGCCGTTGGCGCATTCGGACTGTGCGATCTCGTTTTCGTGGTGCGGGAAGATCAGATCCTGACCGCCGCAATGCAGGTCGATGGTCTCGCCCAAGAATTTTCGTGCCATGGCAGAGCATTCAATGTGCCAACCGGGGCGTCCCTTGCCCCACGGCGATTCCCAAAACGGCTCGCCGGGCTTTGCTGCCTTCCACAGAGCAAAGTCTACGGCGTTTTCCTTGACCTCGCTGACGTCAATGCGTGCGCCTGCCTCCAACTCATCCAGCGGCAGGTGAGACAACTTGCCGTACTCGTTGAATTTGCCCGCGCGGAAATACACGTCACCGTTGGATTCATAAGCATAGCCGTTTTCGATCAGATCGGAAACGATGCCGATGATCTCGTCAATGGTCTCGGTGGCGCGGGGATGATACGATGCCTCGCGCACGTTCAGCCCTGCTGCATCGGTCTTGAATTCGCCGATATATTTTTCGCTGACCGCTAAAAAGTCGATGCCCTCTTCGTTGGCACGGCGGATGATCTTATCGTCAATGTCGGTGAAATTCTGTACGAAGACCACCTTCATACCGCGCCATTCCAGATAACGGCGCAGCGTATCAAACACGCACAGCGGACGAGCGTTGCCGATGTGGATAAAGTTATAGACGGTGGGGCCGCAAACGTAAATGCGTGCCTCATTTTCATGCAGGGTGATGAAATCCTGCTTTTCGCGGGTCAAAGTGTTAAAGATCTTCATTGATTTTCTCCTTGTTGTTGATTTGCTTCATTGAGTTGCTGCTCAAGCCGTTGGATCTTGCCCTCCAGCTCGCAGAATTTTTGGGAAATAGGGTCCGGAATGTGTACGTGATCCAGCGCATCTACCTTGCGTCCTTTGCGGCGTACCACGCGTGCGGGAACACCCACGGCGGTACAATCGTCGGGAATCTCATCCAGCACCACGGCACCTGCTGCAATGCGGCAGTTGTTGCCCACCTTAAAGGGCCCCAACACCTTGGCACCCGAGCCGATGACCACGTTGTTTCCGATGGTGGGATGACGCTTGCCGGTATCCTTGCCGGTACCGCCCAGCGTGACCCCTTGATAAATGGTGACGTTATCACCGATCTCTGCGGTCTCACCGATCACAACGCCGGCGCCGTGGTCGATGACCAATCCCTTGCCCAGCGTTGCGGCAGGGTGGATCTCAATGCCGGTCTTGCGTACCGCACGCTGCGAGATCCAGCGTGCCAAAAAGTAACAGCGATGGCGATACAGCCAGTTGGCACGGCGATGCATACGAATGGCACGTACGCCGGGATATAGCAGATAGACCTCCCAAAAAGACCGCGCTGCGGGGTCGCGTTCACGAACGGCAGCAACGTCTTCTCTTGCTTTTTGAAAAAACATGAGAAATCTCCTTTCAAAATAAAAAACTCCGATGCCAAAAGGCATCGGAGGCGAAAAGTCGCGGTTCCACTCCGGTTTCTCACTTTTGCGGATGAAGATAACGGCACCCTTCCGTCGGGCATTTCCTCCCGAGTGCTCCCGACTGCATTCCGCATCGCCATTGACAAAAAGGCTTTCAGCCGATGGCCCTTTCTCTCTGCTTCAAGAGGACGGTGCGTACTTGGGTCGTTCCCAGCAACATTAACAACACTACTATTATATTCGCTTTACTTGCGATAGTCAATCATTTTTCTGTTTTTGACCAAATAATTGATGCCGGACAACAGCGTCAGTACAGCCGACACCCATAAAACGACGTTTGCAAGGATATCCATACCCAAAAACAGAACGGAGGTGATTTCGGTGTGCAGCAGCATGGCAAGTACCGGCTTGAAGGCTTCAAATGCCAATACCATAATGATGGCCACCATCTGCATCACGGTCTTGAGCTTGCCGAAATAATCGGCGGCAATGACCTCGCCCTCAGCGGCACAGATCATACGCAGGGAAGCGACGGCAAATTCACGGATGAGAATGATCATGACGATCCATACCACGCCTTTGTATTGGTTCATACCGGCCGCCATCATGCCTAAAAATGCCGCAGTAGTCAGCACTTTATCGGCAATGGGATCCAAAAATTTTCCGAAGTTTGTGACGATGCCCTGCTTGCGGGCGATCTTGCCGTCCAGCAGATCGGTGACCGAAGCAAAGATGAAGACCGCCAACGCGGCAAAATAATGGAAGGGGAAATCGATCAGCATCAACGCCAAAAACAACGGTGCCAGGATCATACGCAATACGGTAAGCTTATTGGGTAAGTTCATGATTCTCTCCTAAAATCTAATGTACTTTTTTCAAAACGTCAACCGTCGACGCGGTCGCCTAATAAATCATACTCCATTTGGTCGGAAATTGCAACAAAAACAAAGCTTCCTGCTGCAACTTTTTTTGCCGAGTGGAAAAACACCTTACAGTCGATGTCGGGAGCATCGGCAGCGCTGCGTCCGTAGTAGTGCTTGATGTAAGGATCGTAGCCCTCGCACAACACCTGCAGCGTTTGACCCACGCGTGAGGTGTTATATTGCTCATTGATGACGCTCTGGCGTTCCATCAGCAGCTCCATGCGCCGTGTGCGCTCGGATTGCTCCACCTGCTCGGGCATGGTTGCGGCAATCGTGCCCTCTTCGGCAGAATAGGCAAAGGCACCCATGCGTTCAAATCGAATCTCCTGCACAAATTCGCACAGCTCCTCGAATTGCTGCTCGCTCTCACCGGGAAATCCCGCAATGAAGGTGGTACGCAGTACCATATCGGGGATCATACGGCGGATCTTTTGAATGAGTGCAGTTAGGCTCTTGCGATCTCCGCTGCGGTTCATACGCTTCAGGATCTCGCCGTTACAGTGCTGCAGAGGCATATCCAGATATTTGACGATTTTTTGCTCCTGCCCAATGACCTCCAGCAGCTCGTCAGTGATCTTGTCGGGGTAGGTGTACAACAGACGGATCCAAACGATACCGTCGATTTTGCAAAGCTCCTTGAGCAGAGCGGGTAATTTCAGCTCACCGTACAGATCAATGCCGTAACGGGTGACGTCCTGTGCAACCACGATCAACTCTTTGACACCGTTTTGTGCCAGCGTCTGCGCCTCTTGCACGATGGATTCCATGCTGCGCGAGCGATACCGTCCGCGGATGGCGGGAATGGCACAGTAGGTGCAGCAGTTGTCACAACCGTCTGCAATACGCAGATAAGCATAATACGGATCGTTTGCCAAAATGCGCTTGCCGTCCAGCAGTAAGGAGGTTTTGTCGGCAGGGTAGGACTGCTTTGTGCCGTTTTGCAGCACCTCGTTGACAATTCGGCAGATATCCTTCGATGCACCGATGCCAACCACCGCATCCACCTCGGGCAGCTCATGCAGAATGTCCTGCATATACCGTTCTGCCAAACATCCGGTTACGATCAAGGCCTCCAGATTTCCTTCGGTCTTTAATGTGGCAACGTCCAAAATGGTGTCAATGCTTTCTTTTTTTGCGCGATCAATAAAGCCGCAGGTGTTGACGATAATGACATCTGCCTGCGCTTCGTCCGGCGTGATTTCAAAGCCGTTTTCCTGCAGCAGATACAACATCTGTTCAGCATCCACCTGATTTTTGGGGCATCCTAAGGATACCATTCCGATCTTAATACTCATAATCCTGTTCTTCCTCTTGTATGCCGGCTCGTTGCAGAGCATCTTTAATGTCGTGATAGTGATACCCGCGGCTGAGCAGATAATTCATCATCCGCCGTTTGCCCTTATCATCCTCGGGAAGGGGAGAAAAACGGCGCGCAAGGATCTCATCCAGCTGATCTGCGGGGTCGGGCTGTAATTCCTCCAGCACCGTCTGTACCGTGTCTCGGTCGATGCCTTTTTTGGCAAGCTCTTGCCGCACACGGGCCGTACCGAAGCCCTTGAGGTGAATGCAGTCGGATGCCAATGCGTGGGCAAACCGCAGGTCATCCAACAGTCCCAGCTCACCGCAACGATCAATGGCGGCAGTCACCGCCTCAGCCGGGAACAAGCGCAGCAGCTTTTGACGCAGTTCGCGTTTGCTGTGATCGCGAAAGCCCAATAAATACAACGCACGGCTCATAGCACGTCGGCGTGCTGAATCGTCAGATAATTCCGTCAATAACGCTTCGGTAACCGTCATACCTTGATGCAGGCGTTCCTCGACCACATCCTTATCCAGCAGCCACGGCTCTTCTCGGTTGTCACAATAAACCGCGGCCAGGTGACCTCGCCGCGGTCGAATCGATAGAATTTTCATTCGATCAGTCTACTGAAATATCAATGTTAACGTTGGCCGCAGCCTTTTCCTGCACCGCGGGAGCGATCGGCTCTGCAGCGGGAGCAGCAGATTTTCTCTGCGGCGTTGCGGTAGCAGCCTTGAAGGCCTCGCGTACCTTGGCTTCCACCTCGTCACAGATCTCGGGATGATCCTCCAAAAATTGCTTGGCGTTCTCACGACCCTGACCGATGCGCATCTCACCGTAGGAGAACCAAGCACCGCTCTTTTGAATGATATCGAACTGTACTGCCAGATCCACGATCTCACCCGTCTTGGAAATTCCCTTGCCGTACATAATATCAAACTCTGCAGTCTTGAAGGGCGGAGCGATCTTGTTTTTGACCACCTTCGCCTTGGTGTGAGAGCCGACCATTTCGGTGCCGACCTTCAGCGTTTCCACGCGACGGATGTCAATACGCACGGTGGAATAATATTTGAGTGCGCGGCCGCCGGTGGTGACCTCGGGATTGCCGTACATCACGCCGACCTTTTCACGCAGCTGGTTGATAAAGATCACGGCGCAGTTGGATTTGGAGATGGCACCGGTCAGCTTTCTGAGTGCCTGCGACATCAAACGTGCCTGCAGACCCACGTGGCTGTCACCCATCTCACCTTCAATTTCAGCACGGGGAACCAACGCTGCAACCGAGTCCACGACCACCACGTCAATGGCGCCGCTGCGTACCAATGCTTCGGCAATCTCCAATGCCTGCTCGCCGGTATCGGGCTGAGCCACAAGCAGGGAATCAATGTCAATGCCCAGATTTGCGGCATAAACGGGATCCAGTGCGTGCTCTACGTCGATGAATGCAGCCTCGCCACCTGCCTTTTGCGCCTGCGCAATGACGTGCAGGGCAATGGTGGTCTTACCTGAGGATTCGGGGCCGTAGATCTCAACCACGCGTCCCTTGGGAATGCCGCCGATTCCCAACGCCAGATCCAAGGATAACGAGCCGGTGGAGATGGCTTCCACGTTCATCGAGGCGTTCTCTCCCAATTTCATAACGGCGCCTTTTCCAAACTGCTTTTCAATTTGGGTCAGCGCGGTTTCCAAAGCTTTTTTCTTGTCTGCCATGGGATGTTACACTCCTTTGTTTTTTACAAAAATCATTGTCTTTCTTGTCTAATTATATTGTCGAAAAAGGGGGAATTCAATTATCTAATGTCCCAATAATGACCCTGTCGTTTCCGCCTGCATCCTGCACCGTTTTGATGTCGCGAAAACCCTCTTGCCATAGGATCTCGGTGACGGCAATGGCCTGATCGTAGCCGATCTCAAGCACTAATTTTCCGCCCTTTTGGAGACAAGGCTTCCATACGTTTGCGATGAAGCGATAAAAGATCAACCCGTCCACACCGCCGTCCAAAGCCTCCTTGGGCTCGAACTGTACCTCAACCGGCAGCGTCGCCATATCGCAGCTGCGGATATAGGGCGGGTTGGCCGTGATGACGGGGAAGCGTCCTATCAGATCGGCATTCGGCTCGCTGAGGACGTTGGCACACCGCACCGTGACGGGAGCCGAAAGCGCCGTCGCATTCTGTGACGCCAATTCCACCGCTGCCGGATACAGCTCCAACGCAATGGCCTTGGTTTCGGGAACCTCCAGCGTCAGCGTGATGGGAATGCAGCCCGAACCGGTACACAGATCCAGAATCTCGTCTCCCGGTTGCAGCAGCTGCTTTGCAGCATCGATCAGCGTTTCGGTGTCGGCGCGCGGGATCAGAACGCCGGGCGTGACGCGAAAGGTGCGCCCGTAAAAATCCCATTCTCCCAAAATATATTGCAGCGGCTCTCCGTTGAGACGGCGCGTGAAATGATCGCAAATGCGTTTTTGCTGCAGATCGGTCAGCTCCTGCTGCGCGTGAGTCGCCAGCTCGCTTCTGCGGATGCCCAGCTCGTACGCGATCAGCTCCTGCACGTCGGTTTTGGAGATCCAACCGCACAGCTCGCGCTGCAGATCGGCAATTACCATTGGTCTTCCTCCTTGTTTTCGGGGATGACGGCGGTCATGGCGCAGATTGCAATCTCCAGCATATCATCCGTCGGCTCCTTGGTGGTCAGTCTTTGCAGCCACATACCGGGAGCTGAAATGATGCGGGTGAACAGATTATCGTGCCGCCCGCAGAATTTGATGAGCTCATAACCCAAACCGCAAACCAGCGGAATGAGCAATAATTTAATGGCCACCCAAAGCAGTCTGTGATGTGCCAACGAGGGGAAGCACAGAATCAGCAGGGTAGAGGTCAGAATGCTGACCAGCAGCATCAGGATCAGGAACGAGGTACCGCAGCGCGGGTGAAATCTGCGTTGTGTGCGACAGTTTTCCACCGTCAGTTCAAGCCCCGCCTCATAGCAGGCAATGGTCTTGTGCTCGGCACCGTGATACATAAAGGTGCGGCGAATATCCTTCATCAAAGAAACCGCAGCCATATATCCCACCAAGATCAAGATCTTGAGCACGTTCTCAAACAATCCCTTAAAGCGGGTGATATCGGCACTCACCAAGCCCTTGACCAGATCGAAGATCCATGCGGGCAGCCAAAGGAACAAGAATAACGCCAAAGCCACGCCTAATACCGTGCCGATAACCATAATTACCGAGAGTAAAGCATTATTTTCCTTCTTTGCTTCTTCTTTTGTTTCTTCCTGCGCTTTTGGCTCGGCGGGCAGCTCGTCGGCTTGTGGCAGCTCCTGTGACACAGGCTCTTTTTTCTTGGATTCCTCTTCCGTTTCGGCAAAGCCGCTCAGATCGGCCGAGCGCATCAAGGCCTTGTAGCCGAATATCATGGAATCAATATATCCGATCACGCCGCGGATGATGGGGAGTCTCAAAATTTTGGGGCGACTGTCGGCAGGTTTTTGATGGATCTCTTCGGTCACAATATGCCCGTCGAGGTGACGCACCGCCATCATGGTGCGGCGCGGACCGCGCATCATAATGCCTTCAATCAAGGCCTGACCGCCGATGGAGGTCTTTTTACATTGCTTGCTGTCGCGGCAGATCTGTTGCTCACAGACCTCCTGCGCACGTTCATTTTGACTCATGCTCTGCTTCCTTTCCGGGCTTGACGGGCAACGAAATGGTGACCGTCGTACCGATGTGTTCTACGCTGTTAATGGCAAGCGATCCGCCGTGCTTTTGCACGATCTCATCCGCTACCGCCAGACCGATGCCCGATCCGCGTACCGTCTGATTGGTCTCTGCCTTGTAAAATTTCTGTTTGACCCGTCCCAGATCCTTGAGTGGGATTCCTTTGCCGGTATCTGAAACGATGATCTCGGCAAAGGCACCCTGCATTTTAGTGCTCACTACGATGCGACCGCCGCGCGGCGTGTTTTTGATGGCATTATCCAAAATGTTTGCCAACACCTGCTTGAGTCGGTTGCGGTCGCAGGGAACGGAGGGCAGCTTGCGCTCCTTGAAATTCATGGAAAGTCCGGCCTTTTCCACTGCTTTATCAAACGCCAGCATGGCTTCGCGCACCAGGGCGTTGAGATCGCAGGAAACGGGATTGACGGTCAGCGCACCGTTTTGCATGCGCGAGAAGTCCAACAGATTTTCCACCAGACCGCTCAAGCGCTCGCTTTCACTAAGAATGACCGCAGCACCCTTTTGTACGGTTTTGGGATCGTCGGGCAGCTCGGCCACCGTCTCGCCCCAACCGCGAATAGCGGTCAACGGCGTGCGCAGCTCGTGGGAGATGGAAGAAATAAAATCGTTTTTCATTCGCTCGGTGGTGCCCAGCTCGGTGGCCATATAGTTGATGGAGTTGCACAGATCCCCAATCTCGCCGCGGTCGTTGGTCTCGATATACGCGTCAAAGTTACCCTGCGCGATGGTGCGTGCCACCGCAGAGATCTTGCGAATGGGACGCAAAATTCCGCGCAGGAAGAAGGCGCCGATGGCTGCAATGACCGAAAACAGCAGCAAGCACACCCCCGCCGTGATCAGGTTGATGATCATCAGCTGCTCGTTGGCAACCGATAACGAGGTCAGCATACGTACCGCGCGGCAGGTGTCACCCAACGCCACCGTGACGGCCATAATCGGCTCACTGCTGGTCAATTCACCGGTGTAGCTGGCGGTATATCCGCCGTCAGCATTTCCGATCGCCGTCTGATAATCCGAAACGTTTTCATTTTCCGACGGCACAAAGCCGCTGGTGGAAACGATGACGGTGCCTTCACGGTCAAAGATCTGCACCTCAAAGCGTTCCTTGTCGTCGTAGGTCTCGGCAAAGGAGCGCGCCACCGCTTCAAATTCGTCGTCGCTGCTGTTCTTATACGAGTTAAAATAATCCTCCAGCGTTTCCAACTGGGCATTCATGACCTGATAGACCGAATTGTGGTAGTATTCCTTGGCGAATACGATGATCGAAGCCTCCACCACGGCCAGCGTAATGAAAACAACGCTCATGACGTTGAGCATCCATTTTTTGGTCAGACTGCTCTTGCGCAGCTTCATGTGCCGGCACTCCTTTCGGTCGAAATTCAGACAAGTATCTCAAAAAGCAGGATCACTTGATCCATTTATAGCCGTAACCCCATATGGTCAAAATATGGACGGGCTCGGAGGGATTGTCCTCCACCTTCATGCGCAGACGGCGGATGTTGACGTCCACGATCTTTTCCTCGCCGAAGTAATTTTCACCCCAAACGCGCTTGAGGATTTCCGAGCGCGAAAGATCCTGATTGGGATGGGTGAGAAAATATTCCATGATCTGATATTCCATCTGGGTCAGTTCAATATCCACGTTATCCTTTTGCAGGGTACGCCGACGCAGATTGAGCGTGAAATCGCCGCTGGTGATGACCTCTGCCACGGGATTTCCCTTGGTCAGCGCAATACTCTGCTGCACACGGCGGGACAGCGATTCCAAACGCGCCATCAATTCTCCGGGACTGAACGGCTTGGTAATATAGTCGTCGGCACCCAAACTCAGCCCGTTGACCTTGTCGGTCTCCTGCGAGCGGGCGGTCAGCATAATAATACCCAGATTCTCGCTTTCCTTGCGCAGCTTACGGCACAGTTCAAAGCCGTCCATATTGGGCATCATAACGTCCAACAGCGCCAACTGAAAATCGCCCTGCTGTTCTTCAAAAATGCGCATTGCCTCCACGCCGTCGCAGGCCTCCACCGGATCATATCCGTGGCGGCGCAGATTGATGACGATAAAATCGCGGATGGTCTCCTCATCCTCCGCAACCAAAACACGAAGCGTACTCAAATTTATCTTCCTTTCAACGAAAAAAGCTCGGAAATCTGTGTCAGCGGCACCGCCAACGCAGTATCCTTGCGCAGGCGCGCGGTATAAATATAGGTGTTATCGGAGGTCAGCAGTTCGTAGCCGATGGATTGTGCATCCTCCACCTGCGTTTTTCCGAAAATACGCAACCGAAGCAGTTCTTCCCCCGATGCTTGTGTATCCACGGCAAAAAACATAACGGTTGAGGAGTCGTCCGAAACGGTGTAGGTAACCTTGCCCACCCATTGCGGCGGCAGACAGAACCGATAGTGATACGCCTCATTTTCGTAAAAGACGCCGACGCTTTGGGTTTCTCCCAATGCAAAGGTGTGCCAGTCCAGATACCATTTGGCAGCGTTCTCGTTACTGCGCAGGGGAGCGGCTTTGGCAAACGGAATGAGAATGCGTGTTTGCGGCTCCTGCTCGTTCGTGTCCTCAGCATTCTCCTCGTCCTGCTTGGACTCTTGGGTGCTTTCCTGCAGAGGATCACTGTTGACGGGCAGCTGCGGCTGCTCCTGCATCACTTCTTCCCGACAAACCGCAAAGAACGGACGGTAGGTCTGGGCCGTTTCGCCGGTCGCGGGATCGAAAAATGCGTTGATCAAGCCGTCGTTCCAATAAATGACTTCGGTCAGCGTGGCGTCGGTTCCCTTGGTGGCGTCGATAAATAACGCAGGATGCTCGGGATCTGCCGTCGAGGTCAAAATCGACAAATAAGAACCAACGTTGCCGTCCATTTGTACGCGACCCGCCAGCGTGACGCCGTCGGTCTCGCTGAAATTGAGTGCGGAACAGTAGGCCGTTTTGTCGGCAGAAAGCATCAGCAGCACGATCTCGGTCACCTGATCGGCGTTGATGTCAAACAATACGTAGTCGGTGTATAATTCCTCGGCGCGCTGATTTAGCTGACCGTCCGACATTTTGTACAGTGCCATGGTGCTGTTGCGCGAATCGTAAAGGCTCCAACCGGTCACGACCTCGGGGATCCCGTCGTTGTCCAGATCGGCAAACTGTACCGTATCCAATTCCACACCGCTTGAACCGATGTCCTGTACCGACACCCATTTGCCGTCTTTGTTTTGTCGCAGCAAATGAATGCGGGTGGTGGCGCCCTCGGTGTTCTGACGGTAAAACGCCAACACCTCGTCTGCGCCGTCGCCGTCCAGATCCGCTGTCATATAAGAAGCAACGCCGTCGTCTCCCTTGGGATATTTCATGACGATATTGTTGCCCACCGCCGCCTCCAACGCATCGCGAACACCCTCATAATGCCCGTCGGAGCGGGGTGCCTGCAGCGTTTCCATAGGCGTTAAAAAGCGCACGGAAGAACACCCGCACAGCAGCAGGCATGCCAAAAGGCAACCGGCGGCACGCAGCTTACGTGACCAATGCTTCATTCCGTACACTTCCTTTCTTTGCTTTTGATTATTCTACCGTCAATTGCTCTCGAAGCAGATCAACGGTCTCTTGCCCGATTCCCTTCACTTGGGTCAAGGCGTCCACCGAAACGAACGGCCCGTTTTGCTTGCGATGCTCCACGATGCGCTTGGCAAGCGTCGGGCCGATCTCATCCAAGGCCTCCAGCTCTTGGACGGTTGCGGTATTGATATTGACGCGTTGTACAAATAATTCCTGCTCCAATTGCGAAGCGGTCGGTCGACTGTCGGCCGGACTGCTTTGCACCGAGGAGCTTGTGTTCTGGGTCGCGTTGCTCAAGGCAGCATCCAATTTCGGAACGCTCAGGCAGTTATATGCAATCACAGCTGCACAGCCCAACAAGCCCGTACCCAATAAAATGCGTTCTGCGTTGTTCATGATACCTCCAGCACGGCGTGTGCGCAGCGAATGCCGTCTACCGCCGCCGAGATGATACCGCCGGCGTAGCCTGCACCCTCACCGCAAGGAAACAGTCCGCGCAGACTGCTTTCCAAGCCATCGTCTCGCAAAATGCGCACGGGAGAGCTGGAGCGTGTCTCAGCACCCGTCAGCAGCGCGTCGGGATGTGCAAAGCCCGGCAGCTTGCGATCCAGATCCGCAATTGCGGCACGAATGGCATCGGTCACCGCATCGGGAAGATAAGCGTCTAACGAGGAGGGGGTCACACCGCGGGAATAGGTCGGTCGTACCTCGCCCAAGCGTGTGGTGGCGCGATGACAAAGCAGATCCTCCACCCGCTGCACCGGTGCACGGTATTCACCGCCGCCGGCAACGAATGCCGCGCGTTCGATCTTGCGCTGCCAAGCCATACCCGCCAACGGATGATCGCTGCCGAAATCCTCGGCACCAACCCCCACCAGCAAAGCAGCGTTGGCGTTTTGCCCATCGCGCGCGTAACGGCTCATACCGTTGGTGACGACCATATTTTCTTCGCTGGCAGCCGCTACCACCTCACCGCCCGGGCACATACAAAAGGTGTATGCGCTGCGGTGATCGGGCGTGTGTGCCACCAGCTTGTAATCCGCTGCACCCAAAGCGGGATGCCCCGCAAAACGGCCGTAACGGCCGCGGTCGATCAGAGCTTGCGGATGCTCAATGCGTACCCCCGCCGCAAACGGCTTTTGCATCATGGGAACACCGCAGGCAAATAATTCCTCCAGCGTGTCCCGCGCGCTGTGGCCGATGGCCAGAATACAAGCATCAAACGGCTCCTCGGTGATTCCTTGCGGGGTCTTGAGTACCGCGCCGCGGACGGCACCGTCCTTGATCAGCAAGCGTTGCAGCTTGGTCCCAAACCGCACCTTTCCGCCTAAGGACAGAATGTTGTTTCGAATGTTTTTAACGATATTCGGCAGCAGGTCGGTGCCGATGTGCGGCTTGGCCAGCACCTTGATTTCTGCAGGAGCACCGCTCTGCACCAAAGCGTCCAATACCACACCCACCAACGGCGACTTGATGCCGGTGGTCAGTTTGCCGTCGGAAAACGTTCCCGCACCGCCTTCTCCAAATTGAATGTTGGATTCGGTGCAAAGCACGCCGCTTTGAAAAAATCGTTGTACGTCTTCCATACGCTGTTCTACGGGTCTGCCGCGCTCAATGAGCGTAACGTCTGCACCCGCCTTTGCCAGCGTTAACGCCGCGAAAAGTCCCGCAGGCCCCGCACCCACCACCAAAAAACGCTTGGCGGCGTCCTGTGCGCGCAGCCGCGGCAGATGATATACAAACGGCGTGTAGGGCTGCACATGATATTGTTTGCATTTTTTGAAAAATTTTTCGGGATCGGTCACCTGCAACAGAAACGAGCAGGTCAAACAGATCTGATCCTTTTTTCGTGCGTCCACCGACCGTCCGCTCAGCGTCGCCTCCCGCACCAAATGAATGGGGAAAGAGGGGAGAGCAGCCAAGACGGCCATTGCGTCGGTCAGATCGGTGTTCAGCGGCAGCTTGATATCGGTCAGTCGGATCATTGCAGACTCCTTGCCGCACTGCTGCCTGCCAAGGCTCCCGTGCTCCAAGCAAACTGCAGATTAAATCCGCCGCAGTCGCCGTCCACGTTGAGCACCTCGCCGCAAACGTAAAGTCCTGCAACCTTGCGCGATTGCATGGTGGCAGGGTCGAAATTCATAGGCTCAATGCCACCGGCAGCCGCCTGTGCATTCTGCCATCCGGTCACACCGCGGGGCACCAGAGAAAAGCTCTTGATGAGGGCCGCCAATCGACGCATTCCCTGCGCCGAGCGTTCACCGCCCGCCAATTTGAATAAGGTTTGTCCCACGCGTTTGTTCAAAAATCCGGTCAAAAATTCCGCATCGGGACGATCGGCACAACGCGTCAAACGACGCATCAGCTCCACCTCGACCTCACTGATGCTCAGATCGGGGGTCAGATCCAACACAATGCGATCACATTCACCGGTAGATACCAACCGCGAGATCTGCAGGACAGGCGGTCCCGAAATGCCGTAATCGGCAAATAAGACCTCGCCCTCCTCGCGACGCAGCAGCTTGTCGCGGCGCATGGCGCTGACGGCAGCCTCTACCTTGATGCCCTTGAGCGGACGGATCAGATCCAATTCGGTGCGTACCTGCACCAGGGTGGGATAGATCGGCGCCATCGGATGTCCCAAACGCACGATGGGGTCATATAAAGACACGGGTGAGAATTTGACTCCCGCAGGAGACCCAACTGCCCAGATCACACGCTTGGCGCGCAGTGCGCTGCCGTTGGCAAGCGTCAACAGGAAATTTTCCTTGGTCGGGGTCAAAATCGTGACTGCGCTGTTGGTGCGTATCTCTGCGCCCAGCTCCTCGCAGGCAAACCGCAAGCAGTCCAACACGCCCGAAGCCTGCAGACTGTACGGAAACACCTTGTCCTCAATGGCAACCACACGCAACGACAGATCGTCAAACAGATCCAGCGTGCGGGTCTTGCTGAAATTTTGCAGCACACGCGCCGCAAAATCGCGGTCACCGTGATAGCGCTGCGGCGTAATTACGTTGGAGGTCAGATTGCAGCGTCCGTTTCCGGTGGTCAACAGCTTTTTGCCCACGCGGTCAGCCGCCTCCAATACCGTCACCGACAAAGAAGGCTCGGTACGCAACGCACAAATACAAGCAAGCAGTCCCGAAGCACCGCCGCCTACAATGGCAAGATCAACCGTTTCCATATCCGACCCTCCTGTCTGAAAAAGAAATGTAATTTGGCTTATTTCACGATAAGCTCCTTGAGCTGACGCAAACGGTAATCATTTTCGCGACGCAGCGCAGAGAACTGACGCATGGCCTTGCCAGCACCGCGAGCCACCATCTGCAGCGGATCGCTGACCGGACGAATACGTACCCCAAGCCGCTCCTGCAGTGCCTGTACCATACCGTGCATCAAAGAGCCGCCGCCGGTCAGAAAAACGCCATCCTTTGCCATGTCGGCAACCAGCTCGGGCGGAGTCTTTTCCAATACCTGCTGCACCGTGCGCACCATGGTGTCCATCACGTCGCTGACCGCCTCGCAGATCTCGTTGGCGGTGATCTCGAACACCTCGGGGCGACCGGTGTAAATATGCACGCCCTTTGCCTTCATGGCGATCTCCACGGGACGCGGCGAAACGCAGCCGATGCGTTCCTTGATCTGACGCGCCGTGCGCGGACCGATGTTGATGTTGTGAATGCGGCGCACGTAACGGATAATGGCTTCGTCAAAATCCATCCCCGCGCAGCGTGCCGACTCACACGCCGCAAGCGAGCCCATGGACAACACCGCAATATCGGTGGTACCTGCACCGATGTCAATGATCACCGTGCCGTGCGGGGTGCTGAAATCAATATCCAATGCTACCGCCACCGCAATGGGGGCTTCAACCAGACATACCGAGCGCCCACCGGCATCGCGTACCGCGTTCATGACCGAGCGCATCTGCACCGCAGTCAAGCCTGCCGGCATAGCAACTAGTACGCGTGGCTTGATCATCTTGTTACCGCACACCCTGCCCAAATAATTTTTGAGCATGGCATCGGCTTCATTATAGCTTGCGATCACGCCGCGTTCAATGGGCGCAATCACCTGAGTATATTCCGAGGTTTTTCCCATCATTTTCTGAGCTTCCTCACCAAAGGCAAATGCCTCGGAGGAATGATTCTTGATGGCAACGCAGGAAGGAAGATCCAGCACAACACTGTCGCCCGAATAGATACGGGTACGGTCGCTTCCCAAATCGATTCCGATACTTGCGTACATGAATTCACCGCCAGTCCGGTGGAATAGACAAACTCCACCTAATAATTCAATTTATTATACTTTATTTTGCATCTCTTATCAAGTACAAGATCACAAAAATGCGTGAATTTGTGCAAAAAATCCCCCTTGGATGAAGCAATGAAATCCAAGGGGGTTACTTCTTTTGTTTATTTTGCTGATTCGGCGGTCAGCAGGAGGACCTGTTCGGGGGTCAGCGCCGTGTCCAAAATACGGATGTCGGTCAGTTCCCCAACAAAACCGCTGTTGTCGACGATCTCCCAGCCGTTGGTCGTTTTACTCACAGCGGCACCCACCGTCAACGGATGGTCGTTTGCCAACGCAAGCTGCTCAACGGTGGCTTCTCGGATCGGATGCCCGTTCAGATATACTGCAATGCGTCCGTTTGTTGCATCCACCGTGTAGGTGATCTGCTGCCATGACAACGCACGGAAATGCGGTGCATTGACGCAGTTAAACAATAATTCTCCGTTGCTGCTGCGGGCGCAGAAAAACTCGTTGCAGGCAACCTGTGTATCGGTATCGCTGCCCAAGAACCAACCGCTTGCGCAGGTGGCGCCGCCTTTATCCAATACGGTTTTATAGTTGCGTCCGTTTTCGCGGATAGCATCGGCGCAGCGCGACGGCATATGCTCACGATAGGTCACGGTGAAGCTTTGCAGTGCATCGATCGGCGTGGCTGCGTTGACTTGCTTTTGCAGCAAAAACGTTACGCCGTCCAGCGCCAACGCACGCTTGCCTTGTAGTGCGGGAACTGTTTTGCACAATTCGGGTGATTCGCGGTACTGTCCGTCCACGAGCGTGTAAAAGGACAGATCCATACCGTTTCCGCTGCGATCCTTGCAGGGCTCGTTCGCATTCGCAAAGTCATAATGCGCCACGGTATGCTCTTGCAACCATTCTTGCTGCTGTTTGGAGAGCGATGGGGACGGGGATCCTGCTTGAGGCAGCACCGTCACACGGCAGGCGGCTTTCACGCAGCCGATCGAGGCGGTTATGGTAGCATTCCCTGCCTTCAAGGCCAAGACCTGCCCGCGTGCATCTACCGCCGCTACGGCAGGGTCGGAGCAATGCCAAACCAAAGCGCGGTTGTCGGTATATTCGGCGGGGATGACCTTGGCAATGATGCGCAACTCTTCGTTTTCACGCAGGGTTGCGGTCTGCTGCCGCAGCAGGATCTGCTCCACGGGGCGGCAGACGTATTCCCGCCACACCTTGACTCTTTCTCGTAGAGCCACGGGCTCGTAATCATCGATGCCGTCGGGCGATAAATACCAGTACGCCACGGTATCGTAGGAGACCTTTTCGTCCTCCAGATATTTTTCAATGCAGATCTCGATCTCGTTTTGGAAGGGGATGGAGTCGGTCTGATGCAGGCGCAGGTCGATCTTGTGCCCCGCACCGTAAAATCCACCGTCCTGACGCAGCTGCGCGTGATACGGACGTTCGAACATAATGGCTCTTCCATGGCTGAAGCCAAAATAATCCTCGCTGCCGGTTCCGTACCAGGAGGGAAATTTTTCCCCGTCCACGAAGATCTTTTCGTCACCTTCGCCCCACCAACCGAATTCTTCCTTTTCATAGGCGTGGAAGGTTATCCCCATAAACCGACCGCGCCCGCAGGTCTTGAGCAGAGTGTGATCGGGGAATCGGTCAGGGCGCAAAACGGGATGGCAGTTACGGCTCCACTTGGCGTGGAATCTGCCATAATACTCAATCGGCATTTGCAGTGCAGCTTGTTGCATCGCGATACCAAAGGAAGCATCTTGCTCTGTTTCGTTGCACAGCACCACCTTGGCACCGTTGGCATACGGTAGGAGAAAGCGCATGTAAAAAACACCGTCTTGGGTCAATCCAAGCGAGAAGGTGCTGAAGGGATCCGCAAGCGGACTGCCGAACAAGGCACCCAAGGGTGCCCAAACAGCGGGTTTTTCTTCTCCGTCCCAGTACATGGCGACCGTGATCCCCTCGGCAATGGTCTCTTTTTGCGCAGCGTCCATCGTCTCAAAACCATTTACGCGCATACAAAGGCCATCCAAGGCACCGCAACCGGTTGCTTGTAACGCCGTTACTGTTTTTCCTGCGGGGACGGTAATATCGGTAAATGCTTCGATGGACGGCAGGTAGGCGTGTTGCTTCAGAAAACGATCGCTGAGCGCCTGTAACGCAGCTTTTTGTTCTGCCGAGAACTGCTGCGGAAACGGCTCTACCGTGACGCCGTCGGGGAACAAAACGTAGGAGATGTTATAATAAATGCCCCAATTCTTGCGCAATAAGATTCGACAGCTTTTTTGAAAGGAAATGGGCAGCTTAAACAACCAAGCAGGGCCGGGTGTCTGATAGATCAACCCGTCCAGACCCTTGAAATTCCCGCTGGCGGTAAAGAGATCCTTGGCGCGATCACCGCCGTTTTCGTAGCGTACTCCGTCAATGATCAGATCGGCGTTGCCTTCGTCGAGGCGCGCAAACCAAATCGATGAAATGTAACCGCTTCCCGTAAGATCTAAAGCGATCTGCGCCTCTCCGCGTTCATCCGTGATCACACCGCAGTTGCCGTATCCGTCGCCGTCGTTGGCATCCCAATGCAGATAAGTGTCTGTTTGGGCATCGTAGGCAGAGCGTCTGTCGGTGGATGAGATTTGTCGGCAAACTTCTCCCGCTTCGGGCAACAACGCATTGCGTTGCCGCTCCTCGCACAAGGAAACGATATCTAAAAAACTGTAATGCTGTTTTGATTTTTCTTGCATATGTTATCACTCCCCGAAAATCCGAAAATATGAGATTATTGCTGATAGTGCATATCAATTTTGCAGGTTGCTCGCGGGCCTACGCCGCCGTCCTTGGTATGAATCCAGGCCGTCAAGGTGGAGTTACAGAAAATATTGCGACACCGCTCACCGGTATTGAAGGTGGCGGTCCAAACATCACTTTTTGCATCATAACACAGTGCCGGCATTTGAGCGATGGTGGGATGAAGGAAATAAACGGACTCAATTTTTTGTGGTGCAACTGAGGTTTTGATATTAACGGTAAAGAGCGAGTCGATATCGGCAATGAAATCGGGGGTTAAAGTAAAGGAATCAATCCGCAGCGTATCATCAAAATGCAAGGGAGATTCGCGGTTGTTTTCCTCAAAAACGCGTTGTTTTGCGGTCATTCCTTGGCAGGTGTCCGCATACTCCACGTATAGTCCCAGAAAACTGTTTTCTGCCAAATTTTCAATCTCAACGCGCAGTTGGTTGGAGGTGTCCCAAAGAACAAAATCCTCAATGAATGCATAATAGGAGACCGGAATCTCCCGCAGTCGAAGTGCCTCTACGGAAATTTCGGTATCATTGACCCAGAAGCGGACCGACCGAGGCAGATTTACACCGTCAAACGCGAAGTAAACGGGCAGGCGACAAGGCAATGCAGAAAAGAAGGTAAAAGGAGAATCATCTTTGCGCCACTCGTCTATTTTTTTGCGTAGTTGGTCCTCGTTTTCAGGGTGCATTACATCTAATTGTTGCTTGAGTTCCTTGTGAAATACTGCTTGTGCTTGCAGTATGACACGCTCGTAGGATTTGTGTGCACAGCATTCGAATTCTTTTCCCGACTCATCCCGGAAATCATGGATGGTATGCTGCATGCACGGCAGTGTGTCAATTGCTTGTCCCTTGGTATCAGAGAGGGACAACACAACACAAGCATAAGCGGGCAATGTGATGTCCAACACATCTCCCATATGAAATGTGCCGCCGTATTGTAAGGGCGTTTGTTCGATGTCCAATCCATCATAATGCAGAATGTCAAAATAAAAAGCGCGGTCGGTATCCAGTCCAAGCTGTTGGGTGAGCGGTAGTTTTTTGCGTATGACCTTGGGAGAGGAATTGAACAAAAAGATTTGTCCGCGATCGCGGTCAATGCGAGCAAATCCGTCGATTACCTCATTGGATACGGTGTCTTCAATGGGACGGGTGAAATTACAGTAATGATAATTTTCTGTTGCCCATTTGATCCATTTACGGTGAAATTCCGCAAATCCCGGGATGTTTTCCAAACGATCGGGCAGTGAGCAATGCGTGACGCTGCCGCAGCAGGCAATGGAAGACAGCAAAGCCGTTTTCCATCCGCCGTGATCATATACCTGATCCAATGCAGGATCACAATACATGTCGCTCATTTTGGTGACCAAACCGTGTCCAAGGTGCGAGGGTTGAAAACGGAAATCCATGCACCACTGATTTTGCAGACGAATGCCGTGGGCGATTTGACGGTCATCGTGCGGATCACTGTGCAAAGAGGCGTCGGCAGAAAGAGTTTCCTCCCAAAAGACCTCGTGCTGCGAGAACCAACGAAATCCCCAAATGCCGTATTCCTTGCGTCCGTAAAAGGACATGAGGAATAACTGCGGGAAACGGGTTTTGAGGCGTTCCAATAACCGCATAGAATTGCGCCAGCCCTTGTATTCGCCTTTGCCGGGCAGGTGCCCGTGGTTGGTGGCATAGCAATCATTTCCGTTTCCGGGGCCGGGATCCCAAGACCAATAACCCAGATCGTAGCGCTCAATGGTGTTGGCTTGCACCGTGTACCACCAGTCAAGATATTCATCACAGCCCAAGCAATTTTCCTTGGCAACGTTGCCGAGACTGTCTACTTTTTTCCATGCTTTCTCTTGCGGCATAAAGGGCAACAAAGCAGCGTTTCCGCCGTAGCCATTAAAGGCGGTCCCCATATAATATCCGCAGCGTAGACCTTTGTCTTGTGCATATCGCAGGATGCGTTGTGCGGCAGAGCCTTCGGGTGCCATTTCCCAAAAAGGCTGTTCAGCCGTAGGCAAAACCGTATTGACGTGTGGGTTAAAAGCAACTACCGTCCCGTCTAATTGGCAAAAACGGTCAATGCTGTCAAGATAGTCCTGCACCTCTTGTTCGGTTTGCGGTAGCTGCTTTTTGGGATAGAAGAAAAAATACAAAATGTTATCGAATTGCTTTTGAATCACGTCATAATATTCCTTGACGTAATTACGCATGGCATTGATCTCCCCAAGATCCAACGCGACTGCACCGCAAGGATTGAAAAAACGCGGGCGCTTGATACCGCGGGAAATAGAATCAACCGTGACAGGGGGCTTTTCCTTGACCATCTTTCCCGTGCTGGAATAACTGCCCAAAAATTGAGGATCTCCCTGATAGGTTTCTCCTTTTTTCAGAATCAAGGAGGGCTCATAAGAAATACAAACCGTTTCTTTTTGCAGCGTTGCGCGAAAGAAAGGGTTTTCCGCACCGGTGAACAACCCGGTTCCTTGATAACGGATCAATGCGGCGGCAGGAGCATTGATGAGTGTTTTGTATTCGATGAATTCGTTTGGTCGCTTGGGCAATTGCATTAGCAGATCGATGCGATAAAGCACCAAATCCTCCTTGCAGGTAATGGTAATGTTGCGATAGACCGTTTGCGACCCTTTGTCATACACAGAGACGACTACGCGGCAAAAATCGGTTTCATAAGAATATTGATTATTTTCAAACACCTGCGGTGTGTGGCATAGCGTGATGTTTCCTCGGTCAGTAGAAAGGCAGACAGACGCGTCGGCCAAGAGAGAATACAAGTCTCTTTTTTGAAATTTTTGTTGCATATGTCACAACTCCCTTAAATATATCGCTCCTCACTAATGATAGAATACCACAGATCAGCCCGAAAGAATAGTTAAAATCTTCTTAAAAAACAGTAAAATCTTCCTGCGCTGAGAACGGATCAACAGAAAAAGCAGTCTTCCTTTCGGGGACTGCTTTGCGTCGTTGTTTATTTTCCCAATGCGGCGGTCAGAACGCAGACCTGTGATGCTCCGCGCAGGCGCAGCATCTTGGCACATTCTCCCGCCGTGGAGCCGGTGGTCATGACGTCATCCACCAACAGAATGCGAAGACCGCGCACGCGTCGCACGTCGGCCTCGAAAATACCGAACACGTTGCCGCTGCGCAGATGCAGTGCGGGGAGAGTGTGCTGCGTGCTTGCGGGTAATACCCGCCGTAACAGCCGCGGCATGAACGGGAGATTGAGGCGCCGACTCAACCGCTTGGCCAACTGCGCGCTTTGATTGAAGCCGCGCTGCTGTAAGGAACGTGCGCTCGACGGCACGCAGCAGATGGCGTCAAATTCTTGGTCCGAAAGATGAGCTTCAAATGATTGTTGCATCTTGTCGGCAAAGAACTCCAAAGCACCGTAGCCACCTCCAAACTTGAGCCGCACCACCGCCTGACGCGCGGCGCCGTCGTAATAAAACGGAGCTGCCGTGCGGGAAACGAAGCGAATGGGTGCCTTGCCGCAGACGCAGAAAAATTTTTCGCGTCCACATTTGGCACAGATCTTGCCATTGATGGGAATCAGGACACGGCGGCAATTATAGCATAAATGTTCACCCTCGCGCAGCAGCTGCCCGCAGACAGCGCATTTGTTGACAAAGATACCGCTCATATTTGTTGCTCCGATGGGGAAAAGAAGGTTTGTAAAGCCGTGTACCGAAGCGTCCTTCGATCATTTTCGGTCATGCGCTGCACTGCGTTTTCCGTACCGATGAGAATGAGCAGCTTTTTGGCACGCGTGACGCCGGTATATAACAGATTACGGAAGCACAACGGCGTCGGCACGCCGATGACCGGCAGAATCACGCAGGGGTATTCGCTGCCCTGACTTTTGTGTACCGTTACGGCGTAAGCCAGCTCCAGATCGGGCGCCTCGTCAAAGGTATAGGTGGCGGTGCGATCTTCAAATTGAACCTTCAGCTCAGCATTTCGACGGTCGATCAGCAACAAACGGCCGATGTCACCGTTGTATACCCCGCTGCCCATTGAGCCGTCGGCGCGGGTAAAGGGAATATTGTAGTTATTTTTGGTCTGCATGACCTTGTCGCCCATACGCAGCAGATATCCCGAAAGCAGCAGCTCTGCCTTTTCCTCGGCAGGCGGATTGAGAACACCCTGCAGTTGGTTATTCAGGTTTGCGCTGCCGGTCTCCAGCTTTTTGGAGGGACAAAGCACCTGAATATCCTGCACGGGAGAAAAGCCGTAAGCATCCGGCAATCGCTGACTGCATAGATCGCAGATGAGCTTGGCGGCACGCATCGGGACCGTTTCCGACAAAAAGAAAAAGTCGGAATCACGGTTGGTCAGCTCCGGCATTTGCCCGCTGACAATGCGGTGTGCGTTGGTGACGATGAGGCTTTGCATAGACTGACGGAAGATCTCGGTCAGTCGCACCACGGGGATCTTTCCGCACTCGATGAGATCGCCGATAATATTGCCGGGGCCGACCGACGGCAGCTGATCGGTATCGCCGACCAAAATGAGACGGCAGCCCAGCTTCATGGCGCGCAGCAATGCTTCCAGAAGCGGCACGTCCACCATGGAAAGCTCGTCGATCACCACGGCGTCGGCATCCAGCGTGTTGGTCTCGTTTTTGCAAAAATAGGGTCGGTCGTTGGAATCCCATTCCACCTCAAGCAGTCTGTGAATGGTCTTGGCTTCCTGCCCCGTCAGTTCCTCCATGCGTTTGGCGGCGCGCCCCGTGGGAGCAGCAAGCGCAGGCTTCAGTCCGTTCTTTTCCAAAATGGCGATAATGGCGCGCAGCGTGGTGGTCTTACCCGTGCCGGGACCGCCGGTCAGAATCAGCGCACCGCGGTTGACGGCGGCCTCGATGGCCTGCCGCTGCTTTTCTTCATAAACGATATTTTGCTGCTGCTCGATCTTGCGCAGCTCGGAATTGATGTTGCGGTAAGTGGGGAAGGGAAAGCGCATCAGCAGCTCCAAGCGTCCTGCAATGTATCGCTCGCTTTCGTAATAATTGGGTAATGCGATAAATTCCACACCGTCGCGCAGGAAAAAGGATAGCTCACCGCCATCGGTCATTTGCTGGCAGCAAACGTCCAGATCATCCGGTGCACAGTCTAACAAGCGAGTTGTTGCCTCCAATAATTTGTGGCGGGGAAGACAGGTGTGTCCGTTGCCTAAGTTGTGCCGCAATACGTAGCGGATTCCGCCCTGCAGACGAAATACGTTGTTGCAGGCAAGCCCGATGGCGCGTGCCAGCTGTTCTGCGCTGTCAAAGCTCATGCCGATCTCGGGGGAGCAGATACGATAGGGATTTTCTTTGATCAGATCAATGGACGCAGGACCGTATTGCTTGTAGATTCGGATGCATTGCTCCGGCGTCATACCGTACTTGGAAAGTCCGATGATGCAATTGCGCAGTCCTGCCTGCGCGCGGTACTCCTCGCTGATCTTTTGCGCCTTAGCAAGAGAGATGCCGCGGATCTGCGCCAAGCGAAACGGCTCGTTTTCAATGATCGAAAGGCTGTCCGAGCCAAACCGATCCACGATCTGCCGTGCCGTGACGGGGCCGATTCCGCGGATGGTGCGCGAGGATAAATAGCGGTAGATCTCCTGCGCCGTCTCGGGCTGCAACCGTTCTGCGGTGTCGGCGCGAAACTGCTTGCCGTATACCTTATGCGTAGTCCATTCGCCCGACAATAAAAGACCGTCCCCCGCCGCGATCTGCGGGAGACAGCCTACGACTGTTACCAATTCCTCGTCGGTATTGAGAGACAGTACGGTATATCCGTTTTGTTCATTGCGAAAGGTCACCGCTTCCACGGTGCCGCGCAGCGTCGTCTGCTCAGACAAAAAATCAGCCCTTTTAGGAAAAATCAATGCAAAATTTATGCCGATCTGCCGTAATCGCTTTCATACAGCGCCTCGGCCTTTTTCTTTTTGATGCGGCGGATGACCGAAAGCAGCAAAGCCAACACCAACGCTCCGCCCAAAACGGCGTAAACGTACCAACCCACCGAGGAACGCTTGAGGGTCAGCCAAAGTTCCTCCAGATTCTTTTGGGTCGCGGGGGAGAGTGCGTGAAAGATCTGTCCCTTGGTCTGCGGGGTCTTATCTTCCAACAACTGCAGCAGAGATTCGTCTGCCACCTCGCAGGTCAGAAAGTAATCCTCCATTTCGGCGGTCACCGTGTTGGGGGTAAAATACCAGATCTCGTTGATGTTGCGCAGCGCGATCTCCGGCTCGCATAAAAAGTTGATAAACACCTCGGCAGCCGCCTTGTTTTTGGAGCTCTTCGGGATACAAACGGCATCAATAAAGGTGTTGGAGCCCTCAGCGGGATACACAAAGCGCAGGTCGGGATTGTTCTCCACCATAGCCAGATAATCGCCCACGTAGCAGGGAGCAATCCAAGCCTCGCCGCTTTCCATCTTGTTATAGATCTCGTCGGTCACGTAGCCCTGCAGCAACGGCTTTTGCTGACGCAACAAATCCAACGCCGCCTGCCAATGCGCAGGATCTTCGGTGTTGTAATCCATCCCAAGGCGCGACAGTGCAATGGCAAATACGTCGCGGGAATTGTTCATGGTCAGGATCTTGCCGGCGTAATTTCCGTTCCAAAGATCGGCAAATCCCGTCACCGGATCAGTGACGTATTTGCTGTTATACACCACACCCACGAAACCCCAGGTAAAGGGGATGCTGTATTCGTTGGTGGGATCGTAGGTGGTGGTATCCAAGGTGGGATCGGTGAATTGCTTGTTGGGAATGCGAGACCAATCCAGCTTTTCCAACCGATCCTCATTGATCAGACGAGCCACCATATAATCCGACGGAATGATGATGTCGTAGCTGGCACCGCCTGCTACCAATTTGGTGTACATCGACTCGTTGGTCTCGTAGGTCGAATAATTGACGCGGATGCCGGTCAGATCTTCGAAATCCTCAAAGATACTCTCGTCGATATATTCGCCCCAGTTGTATACGTTGAGCGTCGTGCCTTCAAATTCTTTGGTGTAGTTGCTTTCGTACGGTGTCGCCTCGGCACCGTCTGCCGCCGCTGTCATAGGCAGCATAGCAAGAAGTCCCGCACACAGCAGGATGCAAAGGAGTCGTTTCATCGCGTGGCTCCTTTCTTCGGCTTGTGTGGCGCGCTTTGACGCAGATTAATGATGATCAGCAGCACCAAGACTGCCACGAAGATCAGTGTGGACAATGCGTTGATGCTGGGCTCCACTCTGCGCTTGGTCATAGAGTAAATGCGCAGCGGCAGCGTCTGGAAGGAGGGGCCGCTGACAAAATAACTGATGACGAAATCGTCGATCGAAAGGGTAAACGCCATAATAAATCCGGTGATGATGCCCGGCATGATGGAGGGCAGAATGACCTTGAAAAACGCCTTGGACTGCGGGCAGCCCAGATCCTGTGCCGCCTCTACCAAATGCGGATCCATCTGCTTGAGTTTGGGCATGACTGACAAAATAACGTACGGCAGGTTAAAGGTGATATGCGCGATCAAAATGGTCCAAAAGCCCAATACGTCGCTCCCGCCGAACAGCGTCATGATAAATACGAACAGCAGCATCATGGAAACGCCGGTCACGATATCGGGGTTCATCAGCGGTAGATTGGTAACGTTCATCACCAGCTTTTGCCCCCATTTGGACAGCCTGACGATGCCCAATGCAGCAGCGGTACCCAGAACGGTTGCAATGACTGCCGATAAAACGGCAACCAACAACGTGTTATAAAGCGTTTGCAGCGTCTCCTTGTCTTGGAACAGCTCGCGGTACCACTGCAGCGAAAATCCGGTAAAAACGCTGGTAGAATTCGAGGCATTGAACGAAAAAACGATCAATACCAAAATGGGCAGATACAAAAACAGCATAATGAGGAATACGTAAAGCTTGGAAGCCGCTTTCATACCAAGATCGCCCCCTCATCATCCTCGGCGGTGAACTGATTCATAACCGCCATGCACAGTAAGATCAGCACCATCAGCACCAGCGATAGCGTGGCGCCCATGTTGCGTGCGTTGTTGGTAAACTGATTGTCAATGACGTCACCGATCAGCGTGTAGCCGGTGCCGCCTAATTTTTGGGAAATATAGAAGGTACTGACGCTGGGCACGAATACCATGGTAATACCCGAAGCAATGCCCGGGACGCTCAGCGGAAAAATCACCTTGCCCAATACCTGCAGACCCGAAGCGCCCAGATCCTGTGCGGCTTCAATGGTGGTCTTGTCGATCTTGGTCATAATGGAGTATAACGGCATGATCATGTACGGCATAAAGTTATATACCATGCCCAACACCACGGCACCCGAGGTGTTGATCATGTGAATGGGGCCGATTCCCAGCTTGCCCAGCAGGGTGTTGATGAGTCCCGTGTCCTCCAAAATGGTCATCCATGAATAGGTGCGCAGCAGAAGATTGATCCACATGGGCAGCATGACCAGCAGCAACAGCGTGCGCTGCGTGTTGGCACCCGAGCGGGACAGAATATACGCCATCGGATACGAAATGATTAGACAGATGACGGTGGCAATGGCGCCTAACCAAATGGAAAGCACCAAGGTATCCGAAAAACCCACCAGGTTTTTCAGATTATCCAGCGTAAAAGCACCATTGGCGTCGGTCAGCGAATAGTACAAAACCATCAGCACCGGCACCACGATAAAAATAGCAGCCCAAACGTAATACGGGCATCCCACCAAATGAGAGGAGAATCGTTTTTTCATTCCTCTGCCTCCGCTGCCACGGATTCCTCCGCGTCTTCTTGGTAATTGGGATCGGAGAGCAGATCCATCTCTTCACTGAAGGTGGAATAGTCGCCGAACTTGCCCGAATATTCACTCTTTTTCATAACGTGGATGTCGTCGGGGTTGAGCAGAATGCCGATCTCCTCACCCGCGCGCACCACATCGGTGGTCTGGATCATCCATTTAAAGCCGTCCACGTCCACGATGGCCTCGTAATGTACACCCTTAAAGGTGACCGAATCCACCAAGCCGTGCAGCGGCGATTCGTCGGGGCGTACCACGTCGATGTCCTCGGGACGGATGACCACGTCGACCGGCTCGTTTTTGCCGAATCCCTTGTCCACGCAGGCAATGCTCTGCCCCGCAAAGCGCACCAAATTATCCTTAAGCATGACACCGTCTACGATGTTACTTTCGCCGATAAAGTCGGCAACGAAGGCGTTGACCGGCTCGTTATAAATATCCTGCGGCGTGCCGATCTGCTGAATGACACCCTTGTCCATAACTACTACCGTGTCGGACATGGAAAGTGCTTCCTCCTGATCGTGCGTAACGAACAGGAAGGTAATGCCCAGACTTTGCTGAATGCTTTTAAGCTCCACCTGCATATCCTTGCGCAGCTTGAGATCCAACGCCGCCAACGGTTCGTCCAACAGCAGTACCTTGGGACGGGTCACAATGCTGCGGGCAATGGCAACACGCTGCTGCTGACCGCCCGAAAGCGTGTCGATCTTGCGCTTTTCAAATCCGCGCAGACCCACCAGCTCTACCGCGTCGCGTACCCGCTGCTGCAGCTCCTTTTCCGGCACCTTATTGACCCGCAGACCGAATGCGATATTCTCGTATACGTTCAGATGCGGAAACAGGGCGTAACGCTGAAAAATGGTGCTGACCTGCCGCTTGTACGGCTGCAGTCCGTTGATGCGTTTGCCGTCAAAAAAAACATCTCCGGAGTCCGGCTCCACAAAACCGCCGACGATACGAAGCGTCGTGGTCTTGCCGCAGCCCGACGGACCGAGCAAGGTTACGAATTCGCCGTCCTTGATGGAAAGGTCGATTCCCTTGAGCACCTGCTCACCGTCGTACTCCACTACGATGTTTTTCAGATCAATAATATTCTTTTCTGTCATAATGAATGCATCCCCCTTTGCGGAATCGGCAGGTCTGGGTCTCAAAAGGAGCCTCACTTCTCCCACGCCCGTGCGCACCTGCCCGCAAGATCGCTGTCGGGTGCCCTCCGCAAAGGGTTTTTCACAGCCGGCGCAATGCGGCTGCGGCACAGGACTTGATCTCGCTTTTGGACATAAAAAATAGATGCAGCAAATAAAATGTTTGCGCACTGTATAATATATTGCAAAAACCGCAAAAAGTCAATGATTTTCAGCAAAATTTTCTGTTTTCCCCGCGCAGGAAAATCCTTCCAAGTAAAAAACACCGTTTTTTGCCGTTTTTCCGTGGATTTTCCGCTGTTTTTTGCATCAAAAAATCCCACGGGCTTTGCCCGTGGGACAAGGGTCGGGGAGCGCGAGGAATCTCTCCCCGACGGAGTCGTTAACTCAATGATTCAACCTGCGCGATCAATCGCTCAAGCTCCGCCTGCTTGTCAATACTGAGCACAAAGAACTCTTGCATCCGTGATTCTTCGGGCAATTGCGGCAGCTCGTACAACGTGTTGTGGCGTTGATTGACCAAGACGACGTATTCCTCGTGATCCTCAAAGGTATGGTTGGTCAATCGGATCTGCTCGTAATCGCAAGTACCCTTCAAGACCTCCTGCACCTCACCGTACACGCCTGCACCCCGAACACGCAGGATCGCGTCAACGTCTCTGACCGTCTGCTTCAAAAGCTCTTTTTCGTGCTGTTCGATCATTGCGTTGATTCGTTTCACAGTCCGCGGAGATAACTTTACCGCTCCCATGCAGGGACCATTCTGAATATCCGTTGGTTTCCCCTTAAATAATTTAGCCTCTGTTTGAAATGTTTGTGAAAAAGCCAGCGTACGAACGACCTCGTCACCCCAGTAGAAATAAAACACTGTTTTGGGATAGCAGGGAACGCTGTGACCACATCCATCGGCAATTACAGCATCACGCGTTAAATCCAGACCAAGCCAAAAATCCGTAACCTCCGTCTGCACTCCGTCAAGTTCCAGAACGATACGTTGCGGATGATGCACCTTCCACTTATCGGTTACCAACCAACTTTCCGAGCAGCCGCCTTCCGTCTTGCTTAAAACCTCGTTTGCCAAAAACTCAAAATTGATTGCAAAAAAACGCGTCAGCAGAAACAAAGCCAAACAAACCAACAATATTTTATGCCGTAAAAGCATCGGTTTTTTGAAAAAGCTTTTTATTTTTTCAATCGTCCGACAATTCATATGTCTGCCGCTCCTTTTACTGCATCGATCAATTGCTCGATCTCTGCCTGCTTGTCAATGCTGAGGACAAAGACCTCTTGCATCCGTGATTCTTTGGGCAATTGCGGCAGCTCGTACAACGTGTTGTGGCGTTGATTGACCAAAATGATGTATTCTTCGTGATCCTCAAAGGTATGGTTGGTCAATCGAATCTGCTCGTAATCGCAAGTACCCTTCAAGACCCCCTGCACCTCACCGTACACGCCCGCACCCCGAACACGCAGGATGGCGTCAACGTCTCTGACAGTCTGCTCCAGAAGCTCTTTTTCATGCTGTTCGATCAGATCCAAAAGAGGCTGATGAGCTTTTCGGGATAAGGTCACGTAACCAAGCAAGGTGCCCTCGTCACGCAAACTTTCTTGTTTGCCCAAATACAATGTGGAAGGCTGATCAAGAGCGACAGGAACGAACAAGGTGCGAATGACCTGACCGTTGTGATACAGATAGAATTTTTCCGGCGGGTAACATTCATGACAGGAATCAAAATAAAAAGTTTCACTGTAATCTGCGTGGCGGATCAGATCTTTTTTGAGGGTGGGGTCGATGACTTCAATTGCAAAACCGTCCTTTTCCATCGTGATGGTATCCACGGCATTGACTTGTTGCTTATCGGTAATGACCCAAATCCTCGGGTTTTCCGCCCCGATATTATTGATCAACTGCATCAAGCTCCACGATGCAAACTGCGCCAAAACCGTCCATACGATAGCCATCACCAACACAACGGCCAGAATGCTGCTCCAAATCCGATGGCGCAGAAGAAATGCCACAGGGCGCAGTTGTTTCAACTTTTTTCGTTGGGTTTGCATTGCTTCGGTGCTCATTGAATCACCTCTTTCATAGCAGACTGCTCGTGTTTTTGAAGTTCGCTAAAAGCCTTAAGGATGCGTTGATGTTCTCTTTTTGTAAATTTGACATATCCCAAACAATTTTCTTCACTGTTGGGATCTGTTTGTTTTCCAACAAACAGCTTTGCAGGCTCGTGTGCAGAGACCGTTACAAAAAGAGTCCGTACAACCTCATCTCCTTGATACAGATAGAAGGTCATAAAACCGAAACAGTGAAAGCAAGTGATATCGTTAGAATCCGAAAAGTCAGCATTACGAATCAATACTTTTTTCAATGACTCGTTTTTTATTTCAAGAGAAGTATTCTCCCGCTCCAAAACAATACAATCTACTGCGTTTACCCTCTGCTTATCGGTCACGAACCATATAGAATGACTGTCTGTAAAAACATTGGTGCATAACCGTACCAAGCTCCACGATGCAAACTGTGCCAAAACCGTCCATGCGATAGCGATCACCAACACAACGGCAAGAATGCTGCTCCAGACCCGATGGCGCAGAAGAAATGCCACAGGGCGCAGTTGTTTCAGTTTTTTTGTTCGAGAAAACTCATTTCGCTGCTCCTCCTTCCATTAAGGCACTGACATAAGTTGAATGCAAATACGCTGCACTTTCAGAAAATGTCCAGACAGGCGATGTTTTTCCATTACTGACTACATACGCTCGTACACAAGGGGACGGTTCTCTTGTGTTCTGCGCAATCACAGAACCGTCCCTTGTGTTCAAGGTCGTCCTTTTGTGTTAGTGCTCAGGATATGGACGAAGTTGCAGAGGAAACTGAAATTGGTTGTTCGGGATCTTGTGCATAATAAGCCAAACTAAAACGATGAATCTGTTCATTGTTGAGCGTATCTGCTGCTCCTGTGACTGAAATAAACCAATCGTGGTACCGAAAATAGACCTTTCTTTTCGGGGGTTGATCTTCTCCGGAGGAAGTACAATCCGTAACCAAGGCTGATGTTTGAGCGTCCATCAAAGTAATTGGATATTCTGAAAAAGGAGTTTCGGTGTCATCTTCATCAGTACTTGAATTTACAGTATTTTCTTCCAGCAGTAAACGAGGTCGTTGTATTTCTTGATATAATTCCCATAAAGAGAGGTTCTCTGCGGCCTGTTTCTGTTCTTGTGTTAATTTCAGGATCTCTACAATAAAATCTTCGTCACGAAAAACGATACAAGGGAAATTGTCATTGTAAGGTTGATCTGCCCAAACGTCTTGTTTCCAAAGCAAATATCTTGAGATGCACGCCATAGGCTTTCCGTCCCAGCAAGGAATGGCGAATTGAGGAAGACGGCGGACCTCATCACGATAGGTAGAAAAAGAAGCTGCAGTTGCTAAAACATCGGATCTCTCCGAGAGAAAAAACGCCAAAATATGGTCATTTGATTCAAAATAAAAGTGCTGATCCGGAATATCGTGGGTTGCCCACCAGTCTTTCACAATATCCTCATACTTTATGACGTGCATTCTTTTAGAATAGAAGGTCTTCATTTTAAATTCTTGCAACGGCAGCAGTGCAGAAGCTTTTTTAATTTCAAACGGATATTTTTTCGAAAGAGATGACGATGCCGTTTCTTTTGAGCATCCGATTAACAACAATAATCCTAAAGCAAGT
>JAFQKX010000047.1 GCA_017414705.1 Clostridia bacterium | reverse complement strand
GGGGAATATTACGGTCAACAGTGCCTTTTGTGTGCGGGGGTTGACCGCACAAACCGATACCGGCGATATTCGCATCAGCTCCATCAACAGCGAGGGTGCGATAGAGTTTTGCTGCACCACGGGAAAGATCTATTTAATGGATGTGACTTGTCGGGACGTGAGTGTAGAAACAAACACCGGCGACGTTGTGTTTAAAAACACGCAGGCCGAGACCTTGACGGCGCAGACCGATACCGGTGACGTACGGTTTGATTTTTCGGATGCACAGACCATTCGGGTCACAACCGATACCGGCGACGTTCAGGGAACGCTGAATTCCCCCAAGGTGTTTATGCCCCGAACTGCAACCGGTCGCATTGACGTCCCCAAAACCACCAACGGCGGTGTCTGTGAGATCACCACCGACACAGGCGACATTTCCATTAAACTTGCATAACAAAAAAGATCGGACCTGACAGATCCGATCTTTTTTATTTATTCTGCCTTCAAGTGCAAGGGTTGCTCGAGCGTAACGGTCAGTTTGCCGTCTTGTATACAGTAAATCTTGCCGTCCTCATCAAAAAAAGCAGTTGCTTTCTGCGATGCGGGGAATTCCAGCGTAACGGTCCGACCTGCGGTGTCGGGAACAATGTTCAGCTCGCGCACCTCGTGATCTTCCCAGCGCACGTCCACCGTATACCCGCCGCGTGCTCGCAGCCCGCGAAAAGATCCGTGATCCCAAGCATCGGGCAGCGCGGGCAGCAGAGAGATCATACCCTCATGGCTTTGCAGCAGCAGCTCGGTAATGCCTGCCGTCATGCCGAAGTTTCCGTCGATCTGAAAGATTTTGCTGTCCCACGCGTAGCACAGATTAAACAGATTTTGTTTGACCGACTTGAGCAGGAATTCCGTGATCTTGGCCTGTGCCTCGTTGGCGCGGCGCAGACGGGCAAACATTGCAATGGTCCAGGCGTAGCTCCAGCCCACGTTATCCAGTCCCATGCCCTGCTGCGATGCGGCAGACAGTCTGCGGTCGATGGTGGTGGAGATGGCACGGTACAGCTCGGGCGTGGCGCGGGTGATGGTGTTGTCGGGGAAGATGGCAAAGGCATTGGAGATGTGTCGGTGACCCACCTCGGTCTCTTCATAGTCCTCGATCCATTCCATCAGCTGACCGTATTTTCCAACCCGCAGCGGAGGCAGCTTTTCTTTGGCCTCGCGCACGGCATCCAATTCGGTATTGTGAATCCCCAAAAGATCGGATGCCTGCAACAAAATGCGAAACAGTCCGCTGATGATGCCGGTGTCCATGGTGGAGCTCATAGCAAGGAAGCAGTTGTATTTTTGTCCGTTTTCGGTCGGGACATAATAGCGGTTTTCGGGGCTGGTGCTGGGAGCGTAGACCAATTTTCCGTCCTTGCTCTGCGCCAGATTATCCAAAAAGAAGAGAGCAGCCTGCTTGATGAATTCATATGCCGTGTTTTGTAAAAATTCTTTATCCTCGGTGAACAGATAATGCTCCCAAAGGTGGAAGGCAAGCCAGCTCGCACCGTGCGGCCAGATTCCCCAAAGCCCGTCGGCAGGCGAGGTGAAGCCGTAAATATCGCTGAGATGATGCACCACGCAGCCGCGGGAATGGTATACTGTTTTGGCAGTCTTCTTACCCGACTCCAGCAGGTAGTTGTTCATGTAATCAAACAACGGCAGATGGCATTCCGACAGATTGGTGACCTCGGACGGCCAATAGTTCATCTGTACGTTGATGTTGAAATGATAGTCACAGCTCCACGGCTCGGTCAGATGCTCCGACCAAAGTCCCTGCAGATTGGACGGTAGGCAGCCGGGACGGCTGGATGCCACCGTCAAATATCTGCCGTATTGCCACAAAAGCGCCGTGAGGGAGTGATCGGGGAATTTGTGATTTTGAATGGCAGCACGGCGGTAATGAATGGGGCAGTCTTCCAACTCCGCGACCTGCGGAAGCTGCAGCTCGGCGCGACTCATCAGCGACAGCACGTCCTCTCGGTGACGCGCCTTGATGGCGTCAAAATCGAGCACCTGCGGAAATTTTGCGGCAGCAACAAATCTGTCACCGTGCTTAAACTGCGTTGCAATGGTCAGATAGACGCAAAAGCTTTTGGTATCGCTGATAAACAGATCGCCGTCCTTGCAGCGTACCGTGCCGTCGGTGACCACGGTGGCCTTAACACAGAATTTGTGCCCACCGCGCACCGTATGCGCCACGGCGCAAAGAGTGCCGTTTTCCGACTGCACAAGATCGGTATGTGCGCGGTCAAACGAGATCCAGGTATTCAGCGGTGTATCGGAAGAGGTCACGCGATATCCCATAACATCGTCGGGATATGAGGCAAACGCCTCGCGCGTGTAATGAGAGCCGAAGCGATCATATTCCACCGTTGCGATGCCTCGCATCAAGTCCAATTCGTGCCGATAGTTCTTGCAGTGATCGTTTTCGTGCAAAACGATCTTAAGCAGTCCTGCCGATTCATACGAGCAAATGCGGGAAAAGCCGCTGCGCATGCTTTGATTGGCAAGACGATCTGCCTCTGCAGGTTTTCCTTGCAAAAACAATTCTCGCACGGCCTGCAGCTTTTCGTACAATGCGCCGTCGGCACCGCCATCCTCCTTGGAGGACCAAATGCTTTCCTCGTTGAGATACAGCGTTTCTGCCGAAACCCCGCACATCAGCACGGCGCCCATACGCCCGTTACCGATGGCAAGACCTTCGTCCCACGCGGTGGGGATCCGGTCATTATAAAGCTTGTATTCCTGCATTTCGGTCACCTCTTTCTTCTCGTTCAAGCATACCTTAGAGCGAGAAAAATGTCAAGTTGAAATTATAACAAAACCGACCTTGTCGCAGGGACAAGGTCGGTTTTTGATTGCCTATTGGTTGCAGTTGGGGTTGTGGCACACGCCGTCGGCACCCAGGGGAACGCCGCACTTGGTGCAGAAGCTGGCTGTGGGAGCAGCGGGAGCTGCAGGAGCGGGTGCGACAACCGGCTGAGCCGCAGCAGGCGCAAACTCCTTGAGGTGATCGGTGGAGAAGGTGTCCTTGACCTCGTCACCGTTCTGATTTTTGATCTTGTTGTTGATCTGAATGATGTTCTTGACCGCAAGGATCGCCATCATCACCAGCTCGTAAACGATACGCACAACGATGGGGCCAAGGATCATGACCAACAGACCGTAATAGCCCATCCATTCCTTGCGCACGTCGGTATAATAGTAACTGAAGGAATATCTTTCCTCAAACCAGAACAGCATCAAAAAGCCGCCTACTAACGTGAATGAAGTCGCCAAAACATAGCAGAATTGGATGATTTTTTCAATGATCAGGAACTTGAAGTTGAGAAGATCATGCAGGAATTTTCCAAATTTATTCATACGTGCTCTTTTCTTCTCGGGAATGATGAAAACGAATGCCAGAATAGTTGCGATGAATGCCAAAATGACACCCAAGACCGCGATGATTGCAATACCCATAATAAAAACCTCCTCAAAGTGTTATTTTCAGTATACCATTGCCAAAAACGGTTGTCAAGTTTTGTCGAAAAAAGAAACGGTTTTTTCAACATGAAGAAGGAAAAAGAATGTCGTAATTTCGTGTTTTTTTGAGAAACATCTCTTGTCTGTTTCGGGGCAAGTGTGTATAATAAAAAAAGACCCCTATGAAAGGAGGAGCGGTTGTGAAGAAATCAACCAAGAACGATCTGCAAGCGTATGAGAAACGACGCCGATGGCTTTCGGGTATTTCGTTGGCGGTCGTCACGGCACTGACGCTGTTGGCAACTTGGTTTGTCTGCAGCTGGCTGTCTTCCTTTTCGCAAGAAGGCTTTCGCGATTATATCCGCTCCTTTGGCGCGTGGGGGTGGGTGGTGCTGCTGGGACTGCAGATCCTGCAGGTCTTTGTGGCGCTCATCCCCGGCGAACTGCTGGAGACCGGCGCAGGCTACGCCTTCGGCCCCGTTTGGGGTACCGTCATCTGCTATCTGGGTGTGGCGGTTGCCTCGGTGTTGATCTTTTTGCTCACCCGCCGGTTTGGTGTGCGGCTGGTCGAGGTCTTTATCTCGCGTGAAAAGATCAATGAGCTGCGATTTCTCAATACCGAACGCAAACGCAACACGCTGATCTTTCTGTTGTTTTTTCTGCCCGGCACCCCCAAGGATCTGCTGACCTATTTTGCAGGACTGACCGACATCAAAATGAGCTCGTTTCTGTGCATTTCGTTGGTCGCCCGTATTCCGTCGGTGCTGACCTCCACCTTCGGCGGGCATCTGTTGGGCACCGAGCAGTATTGGGGCGCCGTCATTTTGTACGCCGTCACGGGTGCCGTCAGTCTGACGGGTCTGCTCATCTACCGCAGTATCCTGCGTCGAAGATCAAAAAAATAACGTTGCTTGCCCATATCAAACAGCAGGGGAGACCCTGCTGCTTTTTTTGGACTGAACTGTGTCATTCTTCCATAAAATAAAATAAATGTTTGTATAATTCTTACTTGTGTTGGCAGAATGGATATGATATAATAAACTGAATTTATGCGCATTTTGAAACTTTGCGTCGAATTTAGTTGTTATATGTAAGAAACAGGAGGGATCGTTATGAAGAAAGTCATTGTAGCCTTGAGTGTGTTGCTGTGTATTTTGATTGCCGTAATGTGTACTTTGGTCATAACCATCCTTTCGGGCGCGAACGTGGGCAAAACCCCGCCAACCTCTGCCACGCAGTCGGATCCCACACAGAATACACAATCGGTACAGACCCAAAGCGGCCCCAACGCAGAAGAATTGATGGAGGCTATGGAGGATACCGATCAATTCAACCGTTTTCAAAACGGCGGCAACACCATTGCCTTTGAACTGCCGTTGGTGGGCGCCATGGGCTTTGTGCCGGTCAAGACCAAGGTCTATCTCAATGCCGACCTGTCGGGCGGCTCGCTGGGTAGTCTCCCCGCAGGCGGAGCCTTCTGCATTCTGGCAGACGGCGGCAATACTTGGAAGATCAAGGGTCAAAGCGGCATCGAGGGGTATATCGATAACCGCATCTGCTTTATCAACCTGCCGGACATCATTCCCTCCATCGTTTATGATATCGTCAACAGCGAAGCCTCTATCTTTATGTCCTCGGGCAAGGTCTTGCCCGACGTCACGGGTGAAAAACTGATGGATTATTACCATTATAACGCGCGCTACGGCACCGAGCAGTACGTGGCACCGGTCTTGTTCCCCATGGCAGTCAAGATCTATCAGGCGCAGCAGGCGGCGCTCAGCGACGGCAATACGCTGGTCATTTACGAGACCTTCCGCCCTTACGACGTCCAGATGCTGGTTGCCGACCGCCTCAAGACCATGAGTAACAGTGACCCCGTGGTACAAAAGGGACTCACCAAGGGCTCTTGGTCGTTGGGATGGTTTATCGCAACCGGTCTGTCCACCCACCAAAAGGGTTGTGCCATCGACGTCAGTCTGGCACAGATCGATTCGTTCGAGATCAAAAATTGCGGAAAATATCAGTATATCAGCGTCACCGATTACCGCGAATACGAGATGCAATGCAGAATGCATGAGCTCAGCACGCAGGCGGTTTCCTTGGCGCGTCCCGTCAGCAACGCCCGCGATTCCTGGATTGGCGTGGCAAACAACAAGCTTATGACCGAGGGTGCCATCACCCTCAAGCACTATTGCACGCAGGTCGGTATGACTCCGCTTGCATCCGAGTGGTGGCATTTCAATGATTGGGAAGCGGTCGATGAGCTGGGCTCCAATTATAAAATGAAGTACGATTTCGGGCTCTGCATCAGCAAACCCGCAGATTTTGTGGAGGGTTAAACGTGATCAAACAACGCATTTCGGATCTGTGGCGTAAGTACCGACAGATCGCTGCTATGACGCTCTTTATTCTGGGAATGCTGGCCATGGCCGTTTGGATCTGGTGGAGTCTGTTTTCGGTCGACCGTTGGGTCAAAAGATCTGACGAAACCTATTATTTGCTCGACGGCAGACAAAGGGCGGTCGGTACGCAGCAGATCGACGGCGCGTGGTATCACTTTGATGCAGACGGTTCCTTGCAGTACGGCTGGCTGCAGCTGGAGGAAGGCACCGCCTATGCCGAGGAACAGACCGGTGCATTACAGGTCGGCGTCTTTACGGTCAACGGACAAGCCTTTTGCGCCGACGAACGTGGATATCTCCTTAACGGGCTGATCACCTTCGGGGACAAGCAGTACATATCGGATGAAAAGGGCGCTTTGCGCCGTGGCATCATTCAACACGGTGATGCTTACTATTGCTACGGCGATGACTACAGTCTGCAGATCGGCCTGTTTCAAGACGGAACGGTTTTTCGCTATGCCGATGCAAACGGCGTTTTGCAAAGCGGTCCGGTCATGATCGAGGGCAGACGCTATTGCTTCGATCAAAATTTCTGTATGCTTACCGGCTGGCAGAGTGTAGCGGACAAGACCTACTATTTTGTCCCCGAAAACGGCGCTGCAGCGGTCGGTTGGGTAACCATCGAGGACAAGCTTCACTATTTCGATCACAACGCCGTGGCTCCGAAGGACGGATTTGTCGACATCGACGGCGAAACCTACTATTTTGAGGACGGCACCTATCGTACCGGCTGGGTCAAGGTCAAGAAAAAGGATTATTTCTTCGGTCAGGACGGAAAAATGCTGCGTAACGCACAGCAGGGAATGTATTGGCTGGGCTCTGACGGTGTCGCCGTCAAGGCCATCTGCACCCCCGCAAACCTGAATGCGTTTTTGGACGAGCTGCTGGAGGAATACGGCACAAGTCCCGCACAGATCTATAAAGCGGTTCGCAAGACGATGCGTTATAAATACAATCCGGAGGGTGAAACCTACGAACAGATGGCGTGCGACGCCATCAACAAGGGCAAGGGTGCTTGTTGGAACTTTGCGTCCTTGGGATATTGCCTGCTGCGTCGTGCGGGGTACGAGGTCTATTTTGTTGCAGGCACCGGCAGAAATCCGCCCAATCAGCACCGTTGGCTATACGTCAAGCATAACGACGGAAAATGGTACTATATGGACCCGGTCTATCCCAACGCTTCCAAGCTCAGCGCCAAACGGCTGAAGGCGCTCAAATATCGTTGGGACGAGTCCAAGCTACCCGAAAACAAGTAATTGATCTTGACGCCGAGCGTCAATTGGGGGATACATATCATATGAGCGAGCAACGACGTCAGATTTCCGAAAAAATTCTTTTTTGGACGGTTTGCGGGGTGCTTTCCGCTGCCGTTTTACTGGCGGGGATCACGGCGTTTTTTACCTGGAAAACAGAGTGGGGAAATAACCGTTGGCAGACCGACGAGCAGGGAACCTGCTATCTTATCGGCGGGCGGGACAAGGCGGTCGGATTTTATACCGTCGGCCGTAAGGATTATTATTTTTCCAAGGACGGCATCCTGCAGACAGGCTGGATCACCGATGCGGGCAAACGCTATTACGCCGATGCCGACGGTGTTTTGCAACAGGGCAAGATCACGGTGGCGGGAGTCTCCTATTGGTTGGACGATACCCATGCCGTGCAGACGGGTTGGATCCGCGATCATCAGAAAACCTATTACGCCGATGAAAGCGGCGTTCTGCAGAGCGGGATGCAGACCATTGCTTACAAAAAATATTTGTTCGGTCAGGATCACGTTATGCGAATGGGCTGGCAAACCGTGCAGGAGGAGGATTATTATTTCCTTGCGCAGGGCGATGCTGCTATGGGCTGGCAGGAAATTGACGGCAAAACCTATTATTTCGGTCAGGATGCACGCATAGCAGAGGGCTTGACCGCCGTCGACGGCATCCATTACTATTTCGTGCATGGAATCGCACAGAGCGGTTGGCAGACTCACGAAAAGCAGAAATATTATTTTCTCGCCGACGGCAAAGCCGCATCGGGCTGGCAAACGCCGGACGGGGACAAGCTGTATTTCACCTCTGAGGGACTGCTTGCCGACGGCCTGACCGCCGTGGGCAACGCCAAATATTGCTTTAAAGCAGGCAAACAGCAGTACGGCTGGAAGACCTTTGGTAAACAGAAGTATTATTTCGCTGCCAACGGAAAGGCGGTTACGGGCTGGCAGGAGATCGACGGCAAGCGGTATTATTTCAAAAGCGATGCCAAAGCCGCCTCGGGTCTTTTGACGGTGGACGGCAAGAAATATCTGTTTGAGACAGGGCGTGCCAAGACGGGTCTGCAGACCTATGATTCCAAGCGTTACTTTTTTGACGGTGATGGTGTGATGTGCACCGGTTGGCAGAAAGCCAACGGCAAAAAATATTATTTTGAAGCCAACGGCAGCGGTGCCAACGGCATCAAAAAGGTCGACGGCGTCACCTATTACTTCAAGGACGGCCGCTATCAGACCGGCTGGCAGACCGTTGGTAAAAAGACCTATTACTTTAATTCCGACGGCAGTATGCTGACCAACGCCGACAAGGGCATCTATCATTTCGGCGCCGACGGTGTCGGCGTTAAAGCTCCCTGTACCACCGCAAATCTCAATGCTTATCTGGATCATTTGCTGGATACCTACGGCACATCGCCTGCCGCTATTTACAAAGCGGTTCGTAAGACGGTTCGCTATAAATACACCGCGCAGGGCGCCAATTATCAGGAAATGGCGGTCTACGCCATCAATAACGGCAAGGGTGCCTGCTGGCACTTTGCTTCTCTGGGCTATCTGCTCTTTCAGCGTGCCGGCTACGAGGTCTACTACGTGTCGGGTGTGGGCAGAAATCCGCCCAACCAGCACCGTTGGTTGTACGTCAAATTCAGCGATGGCTGGTATTACGTCGATCCCGTGTATGCTGACGGTGCTAAAATGAGCGAAGCCACCTTAAGCAAAAAATACACCTCCTGGGATCGTCCGTGGGAAAAAGCCGCTTCCTAACATCAAATCGGTAGCCAATGCTGACGTATTGGCTGCGTTTTGTGCCTCGCCCACCAAAAACTTTTTGCGACAAAGCTTTGGCTAAGGAGTATTTCATGGTTTTCAGTTCTGCATCCTTTTTATTTCTGTTTTTGCCCGTGATGTTCGTACTGCATCTGGTCATTCCCAATATTAAGGTGAAAAACGCTCTGCTGACGGCAGCAAGTCTGCTGTTTTACGCATGGGGAGAGGGCTGGTACGTCCTGCTGATGATCGCATCGGTGCTGGTCAACTGGATTTTGGGACTGCTCATTGCAAAATATCCGCAGCGCAACAAATGGTTTGCCGCTTTGGCGGTGATTGCTAATATCGGGATGCTGTTTGCCTATAAGTACGTCGGTTTTTTCATCGAGCTGCTCAATCTCGTTCCCGGCGTCGTGCTGCCTGCGGTCAATATTCCGCTGCCGCTGGGCATTTCGTTCTTCACCTTTCAGGCGCTCTCGTACGTCATCGACGTCTACCGAGAGCCTGAAATGGTCAACAAAAGCTTCTTTTCCACACTGTTTTACGTTTCCTTTTTTCCGCAGCTCATCGCCGGCCCCATCGTCAAATATCACGACGTCAACGAGCAGATCAAAAGCCGTCACCTCACGCCCGAGGGCATTTCCTCCGGCATTCGTCGCTTTGTGATCGGCGTTTCCAAAAAGCTGCTGATCGCCGACGTGGTGGCTGCCGTTGTGGATCAGGTCTTTGCCCTGCAGCCGCAGGAGATCTCGGGTCTTTGCGCGTGGCTTGCCGCCATTCTGTATTGCGTGCAGATCTATTTCGATTTCAGCGGCTACAGCGATATGGCGATCGGACTTGGCAGAATGTTCGGCTTTGAGTTCAAGGAAAACTTTAATTATCCCTATACCGCGTTGGGAATTCAGGATTTCTGGCGCAAATGGCATATTTCTCTGTCTACCTGGTTTCGGGAATACCTCTATATCCCGCTGGGCGGCAACCGCAAGGGGGTTGCCCGTACTTATCTGAATCTGTTTATCGTCTTTCTGGCTACCGGTCTGTGGCACGGCGCCAACCTCACCTTTGTGGTGTGGGGACTGTATCACGGGGTGCTCATGGTGCTCGAACGTGCCAAGATCCTGCGCCTGCGTTGGAAATGGCTGACCCATATTTATACCCTGCTTGCCGTCGTCATCGGCTTTGTCATCTTCCGTGCCGACAGTTTGTCGGTCGCCGGTGCCTTCTTGGCCAGAATGTTTACGCCTTCGGCCTTCACTGCAGGCTTCTCCGATGCCTTGTCCTATTGCACGCCGTATCTGCTGTTCACAACGGTGATGGCAATTGTCTGCAGCACGCCGCTGCTCAAGACCATCCAAGCGAAGGCTGCTGCCCGCCCTGCCTTGGCAAAGACCCTGCAGGCGGTCAGTTACCCGCTTTGTCTGGTGCTTTTGCTGATCTGTATGACGGTGCTGGCATCCAATACCTATAGTCCGTTCATCTATTTCCGTTTTTGAGGAGGCGCGTATGAAAAAGACCTTATACGTTATTTATTGCATCGCGTTTTTTCTCATCCTTTCATTGCCGCTGCTGGGGATGCCGTTTGCCGAGCAGTCCTCGTCGGAAAAACGAGAATTATCCGCTGTGCCATCCCTGCGGCAGGAGGACGGCAGCCGGAACGACCGATTTTTTGCCGACACCGATACCTATCTGTCGGAGCATTTTGCCTTCCGCCCGCAGTTGGTCACGGCACTCAGCACCGTTAAGGATAAGGTGTTTCAAACCTCAGCCGAGGAAACTATCATAATCGGGCGAGACGGTTGGCTCTTCTTTTCCAAGACGCTGGACGACTATACCGGCAGACAGCGTCTGACCGACGGCGATATCGGCAGAATTGCCAAAACAGCAGACCTCATCAACGAGTACGTCACCTCTACGGGTGCCAAGCTGCAGTTTTTTATCGCACCCAATAAAAACACGCTTTACGCGCAGCAGATGCCGTATTATTACCGAAGAGGAACGTCGGCTACCAATCTGCAGCGCCTCAATGCGGCCTTGGCCGACCGTGCTTATTACTGCAACGTGCTGGCTCTGCTGCAAAAGGAATCACGGCAGACCTATCATCAGCTTGATTCCCATTGGAATAATTTGGGCGCCGCCATCGGCTTTGATGCCGTTATGGATGCCTTCGGGCTGTCGCATACCGATTACCTCTCGTTGTCCCATCAACGCAAAAACACTCACGCAGGGGATCTGGACCGTATGCTGTATCCAACCGGCACACGGCTGGACGAGCAGATCGTTTTTGCCCATACGCCGACCTATGAATACATCTCGCGCTTTCGTACCGAGGAGGATATCACCATCAAGACCGCCTGCGCGGGCAAAACAGGCAGCCTGACGGTCTACCGAGACTCCTTTTGCAACGCCCTGCTTCCCATGTTGGCAGACGAATTTGCCAAAGCCGAGTTTTCCCGCATTTTCCCGTACCGTCTCAATTTGGTGGAAAAGAATCAAAGCGATGCCGTCGTGATTGAGTTGGTCGAGCGCAATCTGCCCAATCTCTTACTTTCTGCCCCCGTTATGCCGGCGCCCAAGCGTGAGATCAAAAGTCTGAAGAGTTGCGCGGCAACCGTCGTCGGTACCCGTACCACAGGCGGAATGCTGCAGATCTACGGCACACTGCCGGATTCGTATCACGGTGATATTTTGGTGCAGGTCGGGGATGCAGTTTATGAAGCCTTCCCCATTTATGAGTCCAAGCTCATCGACGGTGAAGAAACGGTCAAAAGCGGCGGCTTCTCGCTTTACGTTGCCGATGCCCCCGCCAATGCCGACATCACGGTCGTTTGTCAAAAATAAGCAGCAAAAGGGAGATTTTATTATGTTGAAAAAGATAATCAGTTTGATTTTGTGCGGCTTACTGTTGTTGGCGTTTGCCGCCTGCACGCCCGAAGAAACCAAAACCGACGCCTCGTCGGTACAGTCGGTCGGCGGCACGACCCAGCAGGATGACGTCAAGGGTACGCCCGGCAGCGTCGTCATCAGCGGACAGCTCCTCTCCATTGGAATGGAAATGACCGACGGTATTTTGGCGGCATTGGGTACCGCACAGGATATTCAGACCGCTCCAAGCTGCCACTATGACGGGGAAGATACCATCTATATCTACGATTCCTATTCAATTTATACCTATGCGAACGGCGATCAGGACATCGTTTATCTCATCGAGATCAGTGGCGTCGGGATCACTACCTATCTGGATATCGGTATCGGCGTTACCCGCGAGGAGGTCAAGGATGCCTACGGCGAGGGAACCGAGACGCAGCTCAACCTTTATTACGCCGTGGATGATACCACGGGAATTCGTTTCACCATGGATGACGGCGAGACCGTCAGCCTGATCGAGTACGAGGAGCTCGCTTCCGAAGACTAATTGTGATCCTGCTTGCGGTACTTGCATATTTTGAAGCAGAACGTCACTTGCCGTGCAATTGAAAAGGGGAATGGTTATGAAGGTTATGTCATTTAATATTCGCAGCCAAAGCGATGCCAACGGCCACAGCATCCACGAGCGTGCGCCGCGGCTGAAAAGCGTGGTCGAACGCTATGACCCGGACGTCATTGGATTTCAGGAGGTCGTTCCGCTTTGGATGGAGCACATTCCGCAGGACTATCAGCACAACTACGAGATCTTTCAGATGTATCGCGATGATACGGTGGATATTGAAGGGCTTGCCATTCTTTGGAAAAAGCATCAATTCGAATGCCTTGATCGCGGCTGGTTCTGGTATTCCGACACACCCGACGAGCATTCCCGCGGTTGGTGCAAATATTGCTACCGTATCTGCCTTTGGGTCAAGCTGCGCCGTTTGGAGGATGGAAAGGAATTTCATTTGTTCAATAGCCATTTCGGCTTTGGCGAGGATTGCCAGCGCAAAAGCGCCGAACTGCTGCTTTCCCGCGTGGAGGCTGCCTGCGCAGAGCGGGCAATTCTGGTCGGCGATTTCAATATGACCCGCAAGGAAAAGATGCTGTTGGATCTGCCCAACGTCGCCTATCCCATCATCACCGAAAAATTCATTGACGTCAATCAGGTCACGGCACGGGATGAACGCACGACCTTCCACAATTACCGTGCGGATGCCGTGGGGGCTCCCATTGACTACTGCTTTATCTCCAAGCAGAGCGTGTCGCCCCTCTCTTATCATTGCATCGACGATACCTTTGACGGCAAATATCCTTCCGATCATTATGGATTGCTGCTAGAATTGGAATTGAATTAATTTAAACAATAATCCCGCCCCTACAACCGTGTTGCAGGGGCGTCTGCTTTTGATGCGAGAAGATTATTTTTTGAATCGGCAAGATGATTTTTCGATCGAATTGAAGCGTATTTCTGATTGATACAAACAAAGTTTTCCGTTCAAAAAAAGAGAAAAAAGATGGATCAAATCAGATATATCTTTTTTGATATACCCGATATACTTTTTTCGTTATTCCAAAATGAAAACGATGTTGTTAAAATAATAACAAATGTTATATGGGAATGTTTGTTCCCATAAGGGAGTCCCTGCCGGAATTTCCAAAAACCATGGAGCACGGCAGGGCATCAATTTGTCAATCTGACGATACTGAATTCGAATCAGGAGGAGATCATCGTGAATCATCAGTACGAAATTGTCGATGGCGTCGAAAAATTGGAAGCCGCCATTGACCGCGTCAAAGAAGCACAGCAAAAATTCGCCACTTATACGCAGGAGCAGGTGGACCGCATCTTTTTGGCAGCCGCATCGGCAGCCAACAAGCAGCGCATTTCCTTGGCCAAGCTCGCCGTTGCCGAGACCGGCATGGGTGTGGTAGAGGACAAGGTCATCAAAAACCACTATGCTGCTGAGTATATCTATAACGCCTACAAGGATACCAAGACCTGCGGCGTCATCGAAGAGGATAAGGCTTACGGCATCCGTAAGATTGCTGAGCCCATCGGTGTCATCGGTGCGGTCATCCCCACCACCAACCCTACCTCTACTGCCATCTTCAAGACCCTGCTGGCACTCAAGACCCGCAACGGTATCATTATCTCTCCGCATCCCAGAGCCAAGAATTCCACCATTGCAGCAGCCAAGCTGGTGCTGGAAGCTGCCGTTGCAGCAGGCGCGCCCGAGGGCATCATTGCTTGGATCGACGTGCCCAGTCTGGATATGACCAACCTGCTGATGAAGGAATCCGACATCATCCTTGCCACCGGCGGCCCTGGCATGGTTAAGGCGGCTTACTCCAGCGGCAAGCCCGCATTGGGCGTCGGTGCAGGTAACACGCCCGCAATTATCGACGAGACCGCCGACATTCTGTTGGCAGTCAACTCCATCATTCATTCCAAGACCTTTGACAACGGT
>JAFQKX010000046.1 GCA_017414705.1 Clostridia bacterium | reverse complement strand
TGAAACAGATCCCCCTCGCGCGCACCGAGCGGCGTTCCGTCGGTGTGACGGACAAAGCCGTAAAATTCATACTTGCCTGCAGGCTCGTCACAAACTGCGACACCGATCTCCCATTTTTCTCCCAAGCCGTAATACAGATAGTATCTGCCGTCGGGGCCTTGTGCCACGTCGGGGGAATAGAACGGAGTCAGACCGGGGGCGTTCAATTCCCCTTCGTGGATCTGCTCCAACGCGGCGCGGCCGCGCCCCGGTTGAGGAGTGTCGGCGGGAATATTTTGGTTTCTGGGGTCCTGCTCCTTGCGGAAGATGACGCCTTCATACCGCCAATCGGTCAAATCGTTCAGGTCGGCAGAATAGCAGACGTAATCGTTCAGGCAGTAGTTGGCTGCGTTGAAGCGATCGTGGCTGCCGTAAATATAAACACGATCCCCAAAAACGTGCGGCTCACCGTCAGGCACGTATTCATAAGATGGCAAATAAGGGTTAAACACCTGTTTCATTATGCTCTCTCCTCTTGCTGCTTTAAAAAATCCCATACAGGCAGCAAGCCCGTATGGGATGATGATCGAGAAGTTATCTCTTTGAGAACTGGGGTGCGCGACGGGCTGCTTTCAAGCCGTACTTCTTGCGCTCCTTCATTCTGGGGTCGCGGGTCAGGAAGCCTGCCTTCTTGAGGGCGGGACGAAGCTCTGCTTCGTACTGCAGAAGAGCACGGGCAATGCCATGACGGATGGCGCCGGCCTGACCGGTCACGCCGCCGCCGGCGACTCTGCACACGATGTCGAATTTCTCGGCAGTTTCGGTCAGAGCGAGGGGCTGACGGACGATGAGCTTGAGGGTCTCAAGACCGAAGTAATCGTCGATGTCTCTGTCGTTGATGGTGATCTTACCGGTGCCGTTGTAGATACGAACGCGGGCAACGGAACTCTTTCTGCGGCCGGTGCCGTAGAAATAAGGATTGCTGTCGTACATTATCATTCGCTCCTTCCGTTAGAATTCATACACTTCGGGCTTCTGAGCAGCGTGATTGTGCTCAGCACCCTTGTAGATGCGCAGTCTGGTGAGAGAGTTGCGACCGATGGTGTTGGCGGGAACCATTCCCTTGACAGCCAGCTCCATGGCGAGCTCGGGTTTCTCGTTCATCAGTGTGCTGTACGGAACCTCTTTGAGGTGGCCGATATAGCCGGTGTGACGGCGATAGTATTTCTGCTCGAGCTTCTTGCCGGTGAAAACTGCCTTGTCGGCGTTGATGATGATGACGTGATCGCCGCAATCTGCATGCGGAGCGAAGATGGTCTTGTGCTTTCCGCGCAGAAGAGCTGCGGCGGCGGCAGCGGTCTTGCCCAGGGGCTTGCCTGCTGCGTCCAGCACGTACCACTTGCGATCAATGTCGCCTGCTTTGGGCATGAAAGTGGACATGTTTGTTACCTCCAAATATATTTTAACGAATTCATTCCTAACGTACCCCAAAGGGGTGCGAGAATGATGATACCACAAACCGTTTGTATTGTCAACAACTTTTTTGCGATTTTTTAATTGGCTTTTTTCAATCTCGTTTTTTCTCTGTTTTTCTCGTTTTTTCTTTCATTTGCTAAAAAATGATTTTTGCGTTTTTGGATAAAAAGCATCTCCCGAGCCGAGCTGCTGCGGGAGATTCTTTACCTTATTATAGGGAATACTGCAGGAACCAATCGACCAATTCCTGATTATAGGCATATTCCCAAGCATTATGTCCCACACCGGGCAGGACGGTGAATTTGGGATCGCCGCCGCGCTTGCGCAGGGATTCCACCATATGCTCGCTCTCGAAAAACGGAACGATTTCATCCTTGTCACCGTGGAATACCCAAAGAGGTTTGTCCACCAATCGCTCGGCAAACCAATAGACACCGGTGCCGCAGATGGGAGCAACAGCGGCAAAGCGCTCGGGGTTTGACAAGGACCAAAGCCAAGTACCGGTACCGCCCATGCTCAATCCCGTCAGGTAGACGCGTTTGCGGTCAACGGGGTAGGTTTCCAGAATGGTATCGAGAAAGACGTTCAGGCTTTCAATGTAACTGCCCCAATATTTCCCCTCGGGACACTGCGGGGAAACCATAATGAAAGGAAATTGCTCGCCCTGCTCGGCTTGTTTAAACCATCCGTGACGGGCAAGCGAAGCACGATCGTTTCCGCGCTCCCCTGCACCGTGCAGAAAAACAACCAACGGATACTGCTTGGCGGGATCGTAATTCTCGGGCAGATAGGTCAGATACGGAAAGGGATAGCTTTGCTTACTGACCGATTCAAAGGTTTGAAAATTTACCATAAAATCACTCTTTCTTTTGTCCGCGCACGGCAGTAAAAAACTCCTGCAGCAAAGCGGCACATTCTTGTTTTAATACACCCTCGCGCATAGCGGGGATAAATCCGAACCCAAGCTCGAACAGATTGATGCGGGAGGCGCAAGCGCCTTTCTCCTCATCCCGCGTACCGAACACCACGCGCGGCAGGCGTGCATTGATGATAGCGCCCGCACACATAGGGCATGGCTCTAACGTGACGTACAAGGTACAATCGTTGAGCCGCCAGCTACCCAGATGCTTTGCCGCTTCTTCGATGGCGGCGCATTCAGCGTGATGCAGCACGCTGCACAGCGTTTCGCGGCGATTATACCCGCGGCCGATGATCTCGCCGTTCTTGACCACGACGGCACCGACGGGTACCTCGCCCTCGTCTGCGGCTTGTTTGGCAAGCTGCAATGCCAACCGCATAAACTCCTCGTCGCGCATCATATGGCAGTCAGAGTAGCGAAGGCGCCGCCGATCATCATGACCGTAAACACGATGAGAGTGGGCGATGCCAACACTCTGCCCACGCGCTGATTGACGGTCAACAGACCGCTGTATTCATTGGTGACCTTAGAAAACCGCTTGCGGTTAAAGACAAACAGCAGAATTCCGATAATACCCAACATAATCAAAAGGCCGTAATACAGCAAGGAGATCACGATGGACTGCTCCTCACTGAGATGCTCCGTCCAAAGGCTCAAGGCGCAGGACATGGCGTTATTGAGAAAATGCACGATAACGGCAGGCCAGATCGAACGGCAAGCAATGGTAACGTAGCCGAGTCCAAGGCCCAAAATAAAGGCAAACGGAATTTGCACGAAATTGCCGTGGAACAGACCAAATACTGCAGCGGAGATCACGACGGCAATGCCGTCTCCGTATTTGCGAAGTCCGCCCAGCAGCAGACCGCGGCAAAGCAATTCTTCATTGATGGCGGGGATGGCAGCGGAAGCAAGAAAATACAACAAAATTCCGATGGCGCTTTGCGGCAAGGGGCTTTCCGGAAGCTCAATACTGAAGCCCAACGCTTCAAAGAATCCCGCAATGACGTTGGCGGTTACGTTGCCGATAAAAGCCAGCCCCAAGCAAGCCAGCACGCCCGCCGTCAGCGGCAGGGCTTTGGGCATAGAGAAATCAATGACCTCGTAGGGCTTGACCTTGATCAGCTTGAAGGTAACGAGCGCCACAGCCGTCATGGAAACGGTCGACCAAAAGACGTAAAACAAATTTTCTCCGATGGTGCCGTTGTCGGCTTGAAAAAGCGCTGCGGCGGGGAATAATTCCTGCGCGGTATAATACAGAACAGCCAACAGGGTCCCGACCACCTGCGAGATCAGAAACGCACTGCTCAACACGGTGGAGCGGCGAAAGATCTGCTTTTTTTCGGCGCGCTTGCTCTGCTCCTGCGCGTATTGCTGCATTGGATCTACGGGAGCGGGTCGCGGTACGAAGGTCGGTACCGCCATAGGCACCTGATACTGCACCGGTGCAGGGGCAGGTGCGGGCTTGGGTGTGGGCGCAGCGGCATACGCCGTCGCCTGCGGGGCAGCGGGCGCAGTGACCGTCTCTTGTGAGGGGGCGGGTTGCTCGGGGGTGGCAGTCGGCGCCGCCGTTTGCTGCTCGGGGGCAGTCTGCTCAACTTGGATCTTGCCGCCGCAACAATGGCAATATGCGTAAACAGTACCCTCGGCAAGCTCTCGCTCCATTCCGCAGTTACTGCAACGAACCTTTGGCATGCTCGGATCGCTCCTTTGACGATAAAATACAGTAATATACTGTGATTATACAATATATTATACCCGCAAGACAAGGTGTTTTGTAATTTAATTGTAAATTTTTCGACAAAATCCTGCCTTTTTGTTTTAAAACTCACGGCTTGGTCAGCGAAAACGCCGCAATAGCAGCATCAACGGCAACGGTATCCTCCCCTGCCGTGCGATATCGGCGGATCTCGTACACCCCGCCGAGTGCATCGTCAACGAGCGTGACGGTACATTCCCGCTTACCGTTTGACAACTCAATGCACCAGGTATCCAAGCCCGCATCATTTTTTTGATACAAGCGTGCGCCGTTGGAATCGACCGTTTGACTGTCCCAAATTCCTGCACTGTCGGTAACGATACGGTCAAACACCGCATCGGGCAGGCTGTGCTCGTGATAAATCAACCACACGCCGCTGCCCTTTTGCGCAGCATCCCGGTCCAAGGTACAGTCTAAATGATAGGACGTTTGCGCCACCTGCACCTGCGGTGTCATCACGGTCAGCGCGCCGCCGCGAACAAAACAAACGGCGCAAACACAGCCCGCTGCCGCCAACGCCACCCCCAACAAGCCCGTCCCAATGCGCAACCAAAGCTCCTGCCGCATACCATCACCTCATAAATTTGTATGCACAAGTGTGTATCAAAATCCATTGCCGACTTGACAAATCCCCCGATTTGATGTATTTTATTAAAGCATCCTATGCCCCCTTAGTTAAATGGATATAATAAACCCCTCCTAAGGGTTAGTTGTGCGTTCGATTCGCGCAGGGGGCGCCATCCTGTCAACCGTCATTGTGTGTGAACTTGTACCTGTTGGCCGGAAAGATGGCGTAAGCCGTATTCACACGCGGGCGATTGTAAAGTGGGGATCGCTCCCCACCGCCATACCAAAAATTTTTACCGTCTCTTATGAGGCGGTTATTTTTTTACCATTGA
>JAFQKX010000045.1 GCA_017414705.1 Clostridia bacterium | reverse complement strand
TGACCGTCTCCGGCTATAAGTCTGCCTTCTTCGGCACCCGTCCCGACTACTGCGACTACGCCGCCCGCGGCAAGTCCGAATATGCCGAAAAGTTCCAGGTGGACGACTTCGCTGCTGCCTTCATCCGTCTGGAAGGCGATATCATTCTGGACTTCCGTATTGCATGGGCTATGAACATTGACACCCCGGGTGACACCGTCATTTTGGGTAAGAAGGGCGGCCTGCGTATTCCTTCCACCGAGTGCTGGAATGGCTCGGTCGGCGGCGAAATGACCTTGTATCATGAGGTTTGCGGTGAGCAGACCGAGACCAAGATCCCGCTGGTCAAGACCGAAGGTGCTCTGTTCACCCTCAAGCTGCGCTCCTTCCTGGATGCCTGCAAGAACGGAACTCCCGCTCCCGTTCCCTCCTCTCAGATCCTCTACAACCAGGCCATCATCGACGGTATTGCCCGTTCGTCCGACCTGGGTCGCGAGATCGAGATCGAGATCCCCGAGATCTAACACCCCGCATTTGTGCCCCGCCGTTGCAAAGAACGGCGGGGCTTTTTATTGATTATTCTTGACTTTACTGTCCCGACACAATATAATAATTTATAATTGATTTTATAAACTGACAGAGGAAACTGTATGCTTGCTTTTTTGTGGAACACCTTTTTGGGGCAAATCATTTTGACGGTCGGTATTTCGATGGTGCCGGTCATTGAATTACGCGGAGCTATTCCCATTGCCACCGGTGCGGGACTCAATTTCTGGGTCGCACTGATTGCCGCCATCATCGGCAACCTGATCCCCGTTCCATTCATTATTATTTTCATCCGCAAGATTTTTGAGTGGATGCGCAAAAAGAGCCATCGGCTGGACAATCTGGTGACCAAACTGGAGCAACGCGCCGAAAAGAAATCAGACGTGGTTCTCAAGTACGCCTTTTGGGGCTTGGTGATTTTGGTTGCCATTCCCCTGCCTGGCACGGGAGCCTGGACCGGTGCCTTGGTTGCCGCAATGCTGAATATGCGGCTCAAAAAGGCATTCCCCGCCATCACATTGGGTGTCATCGGCGCCGCTATCATCGTTTCTGCCGCAACGTTGGGCGTTACTTGGCTGATCTGACAAAGTAAGGAGAATTATTATGAAACCGACAAAAATGATTTTTCGTATTCTTTGTATCGCATTGGCGCTTGCATTGGTAGCGACGGTTACCTGCGGGTGTGACGAAACCAAGGACACCGCCTCACAAAGCTCCGTGGCAAGCAGCAGTCAGACCGTCTCCTCCATCCAAGAGGAGCCAAAATACGGCGAAACCACCGTTGATTATCTTAACAAGACCCGCATCCTGGGGCGATTCATCCCCACGACAGGTGGCAAAGGATTGTTCCTTTCCTGGACCAATTCCGGATTTGAGTTCACCTTTGAGGGCACTGCCGCTTATTTGAAAATGATGACCGTGGCAGGCGCTTCCGGTTCAACCCTGATCGGTGTGTTTGTAGACGGAGAAAAGACGCATTCCAATTGCTTCGGCGTGGATACCAACGGTCTCAAAACCTATCCCTTAATTGAAAATCTGCCCGAGGGCAAGCACACCGTCAAGGTGCTGAAGCTTTCCGAGGCGCGGTACAATACGCTGGTCATCAACCAGCTTGGGATTATGGGGAAAAATATTGCCCCAACGCATGCCAAAGAGCGCATCATCGAATACTTGGGAGATTCCATTACCTGCGGACACGGCAGCGGTGCATCCCCTGAAAAGGCAACTGTCCACGAGCTCAACACCTTGGAAGAGGACGGCTCGCTGACCTACTGCCATCTGACCTCGGAGCATTTCAATGCCGACGAGCGCTTTGTCAGCTACAGCGGCATCGGCGCATCGTTTGATGCCGACGGCACTACGCTACCCATGTGCGATCTGTATCAGTACACCGCAGGCGTGCAGCAAAAATCCAAAGACAACGATGAAAAAGAAAAATGGTTGGATTCTAAATATTACACCCCCGCCGATGCGGTGGTCATTAATTTGGGCACCAACGAATCCGATGAGCGCGTGGGCAGCGCCGCGAATTTTGAACGCGATTACGTGAAGCTGCTCAAGAGTATTCGCAAGATCAATCCCAAAGCCGCCATTATCTGCACCCAAGGCACCATGGGAGCCGGCCGTGCACAAAATATTCAAAATGCAATCGCAACCTTCCAACAACAAACCGGCGACAAAAACGTCCACTTTTTCCTGTTCAGCTTCACCATTTCGGCATCCAACGGAACCATGGCTTGCGAGCATCCCTCTGCCAAGGCGCACGCCATGATGGCAGATGAGCTGATCGCGCAGATGGAGCAGATTTTAGGTTGGAAATAAGATATCCTGTACTGTCAAACCTTTTCTTGACACGAAAGTCGAAAAGAATTATAATAAAAAAAGGCAAAAATATCTAAAAGGAGTTTAGATGAATATGAAAAACGCTTTCTTGCGCACATTCAGCCTTGTGCTGACGGTTGCTCTGCTAACAGCCTGTGCAGCAGGCTGCAACAAAGAAACCGCTTCCTCCACATCCTCGCAGAAAGAAGCATCCTCCATGACCTCCTCCGCACAAATCTCTTCCGAACAAGCGTCTTCTAAGGAAGAGGCCGGTGTTTCCCAAACCAACGAGTACGTCAAATACACCCGCCTGTTGGGACGGTATCTGCCTAACACATCCGGAAAGGGTCTGACTCTGTCCTGGACCTGCTCGGGCTTTGAGTTCACCTTTGAAGGCACCGCCGCTTATCTGAACATGATGGCAACCGGCGGTAACGTTTTGGTTGGCGTTTTTGTGGACGGTGCCGAGAAGCACACCTCCCTGTTAGAGGTCGGCACCAACATGAAGGAATACATTCTGGCAGAGAATCTGACCGAAGGCAAGCATACCATCCGTGTGCTCAAGCTGTCGGAAGCCAAGCATTCTTCCCTGATCCTCGGCAACCTGCGCGTAGACGGCAAGAACATTCAGCCCACCGAAAAGCAGGAGCGCGTCATTGAGTTCATCGGCGACTCCATCACCTGCGGCTTTGGTACCTTAGCAACAAGCGCTGCCGCTCCCTTCTCCACGTTGGAGGAGGACGCCTCGATCGCCTATCCGTATTTGATCGCCAGTCACTTTGACGCTGAGGCACAGATTATCGCCCGCAGCGGTATCGGTATTTTGGGTGACTCCGGAAACGGTACCGAAACCATGCCCGAGGTGTACGAATACGCCGCCTACAAGCAGCAGAACTCTCTGTTCGAAGGCAAGCAGTTTGATAAAATGACCAAGTGGGCAGACGTGGATCATGAAAAGCCGGATGCCATCGTCATCAACATGGGCACCAATGATTGGAAGTATCACAACGACACCGCACCGTTCGTTGATGAATACAAAAAATTCCTCAAGACGGTTCGCAAGGCCAATCCCGATGCCAAAATTTTCGTCACTTACGGAAATATGCACACCGCGCTGCACACCACTATAAAGACCTTGGTGGAAGGCATGGGCGATAAGAACATGAAGTTCGTAGATCTCCTCACCAATCAAACCTATGACCTCGCAGGTGCAGGCGGTCATCCCTCCGCTGCCGACCACGTAAAGATGGCAGATCTGCTGATCGACGCCATCAGTGATACCATGAAATGGAAATAAAAACCTTGATCGAGCCGCAAACGCGGCTCGATTTTTTTTGAAAAACTCTTGACAAAATTGATTCAATGTGATATCATTTTAATATCACATTAGCGCTTTCACAATTGTCAAAGGAGTGTTTTTTATGCAAGAAAAGATCTTAACCAACAAAAAGCATGGTATGGCAGCGCTTTTGCTGTCGATTTTTGCCTATTTGCTTGCCGTCGGTCTGTGCATCGGCAGCGCGTTTTTACTGGAAAGCGGAGCGCCTTCCTACGAGACCATCGGCGTTATTGGTATGCTCATCAGCATCCTTTGGATGTGCGTCGGTTGGCTCCCCTGGCTGGGTCTCAAGGTGCTCAAGCCGCAGGAGGCTTTGGTACTGACGCTGTTCGGCAAGTACATCGGCACCATTAAGGGCGAGGGATTTTATTACGTCAACCCCTTCTGCTCTGCCGTCAACCCCGCTGCCAAAACCAAGCTCAATCAGAGCGGTGACGTCAATGCAGAAATCGTCAACCTCAGCGCCAACGGTGCCTCGGTGGAGATGGTCAACAAAAAGCTGTCGCTCAAAATCATGACGCTCAACAACAACCGTCAAAAGATCAACGATTGCTTGGGCAATCCCGTTGAGATCGGCATTGCGGTCATGTGGCGCGTGGTGGATACCGCCAAAGCAGTGTTCAACGTGGATAACTACAAGGAATATCTGTCGCTGCAATGTGACAGCGCGTTGCGTAACATCGTTCGTATTTATCCGTACGATATCGCGCCAAACGTAGACACCACAGGCGACGGTATTGCCGACGAGGGTAGCCTGCGCGGCTCGAGCGAGATCGTGGCGGGACGCATCCGCGACGAGATCCAGGAAAAGGTACGCGATGCAGGCCTTGAGATCCTGGAGGCGCGCATCACCTATCTGGCATACGCACCCGAGATTGCCGCAGTCATGCTGCAGCGTCAGCAGGCTTCCGCCATCATCGATGCACGCAAAATGATCGTAGACGGTGCTGTGGGCATGGTCGAAATGGCATTGGAGCGTTTGAATCAGACCAATCTGCTGGAATTGGACGAGGAACGCAAGGCTGCCATGGTTTCTAATCTGTTGGTAGTACTGTGCGGCAACCGCGATGCACAGCCCGTTGTTAATTCGGGAAGCTTGTATTGATATGAACGATATGAACGAGAACGGTAAAAAGCAGATCCCGCTGCGATTATCCAACAAGTTGTATAACGCCATCGCAGCGTGGGCAGAGGATGATTTTCGCTCGGTCAACGGACAGATCGAATACCTTCTCAGTGAGTGCGTGCGCCAGCGCAAAAAGAACGGAAAATACGTTTCGGATGAGATCGACGTACCGCCCGAGCTTGATATCGAATAAAGGCAGAAGTAAAACTCAGGCATTGTCCGAATGCCTGAGTTTTTTCTGAAATACTGTGCAAAAAAGTATTGACAAATCGGAATGAAATCAGTATAATAAAGGACGCGTGTATGAGCACGCATATGGGCCATTAGCTCAATTGGTTAGAGCCACCGGCTCATAACCGGTCGGTCCGGGGTTCGAATCCCTGATGGCCCACCAGTATACAGGGGTATAGCTCAGTTGGTAGAGCAGCGGTCTCCAAAACCGCGTGCCGAGGGTTCGAATCCTTCTGCCCCTGCCATGTAAAAAACCTCTTTTGTCTACCGGACAAAAGAGGTTTTTTACAATGATATCCGTTCCTGTCAGAACGGGTGATATATCTTCGATATGATATCG
>JAFQKX010000044.1 GCA_017414705.1 Clostridia bacterium | reverse complement strand
TTGCCACTCTTAACTCCTTGCATACCTTTATCACATCAAGCGCAAACGCTTTTGATTTTATCATCAAAGGACTTTCTTTCATCGCTATCACCCCTTAAACTTATTATACTTCCTAAAAGTAAAAAGTGCAAGGCAAAGCCTTGCAAAACACTTCTTCACTATTCACTATTACTTATTACCTCCAAAAAAATTCCTCGACGGAGGGAGAAAAGTGAAGAGTGAAGAGTGAAAAGTGAAGAGGTAAAAAAATATCCTCGGAACAAATCCGAGGAATTTTTTTGGTTGCGGGGGTGGGATTTGAACCTCACGACCTCCGGGTTATGAGCCCGACGAGCTACCAGGCTGCTCTACCCCGCGATATTTTCGGTAAGTGTTATTATACATCATCCGCCGATTTTTTGCAACCCCCTTTTTTCGGTTTTTTGAAATTTTTTCGCCCCCTTGCGCAAACGGTGTCGTTTTTGGGCAACTTAACCAAAGAACAGAGTAGATTTTCGGTGATTTTGCTGATTTTTGCCCAAAAAATCCCCAAATTTTTCTGCTTTTCCCTTGCAGTAAGCAGGAATTTCTGTTATATTATATAGGAAAGAGTATATTCGGTTCAAAGGAACCTTAACGTTTCGGGAGGCGCAAAGCGATGGCAAGACAAAAGAAACCCAAACCCACGCAAAATACGGTGGACGTGCCGCTGTATCTGTTTAATAGCGGGCGCAATTTTGAATCGCAGCGTTTTCTCGGGGCGCATCGGCAGCCCGACGGCTCGGTGGTGTTTCGCGTTTGGGCACCCCACGCGCGCGAGGTCAGCGTGGTGGGCGATTTCAACGGTTGGAACGATTTTGCCGACGTCTGCAAGCCGCTGACCGGCGGCGTTTGGGAGGCAACGGTGCAGGGCGTCAAGCAATTTGATGCTTACAAGTTCTCCATTCTCACGCAGTACGGACAGCGCATTCTCAAGTGTGATCCGTACGCGCAGCATTTTGAGACGCGCCCCTCCAATTCCTCCAAATTTTACGAATTTCCCGACTACAAGTGGTCGGACGGCGGCTGGATGAAGCGTCGCAAGACCCGCGACGTGTACCATTCCCCCGTCAACATCTACGAGGTGCATCTGGGCTCCTGGCGGCAGCATGAGGACGGTAATTTTTACGATTACGTCACGGCGGCTAAGGAGCTTGCGGCGTACGCCAAGCAGATGAACTTTACCCACGTGGAGCTGCTGCCCATCAGCGAGCATCCGTTTGACGGCAGCTGGGGATATCAGGTCACGGGCTATTTTGCTCCCACCTCACGGTTTGGTACCCCTGCGGATTTTATGCAGTTCGTGGACATCCTGCATCAGGCAGGCATCGGGGTGATTCTGGACTGGGTGCCCGCGCATTTCCCGCGCGACGAATACGCGCTGTCCTGGTTTGACGGCGAGTGCTGCTACGAATATCCCGACCCGCGCAAGGGTGAGCATCGGGAATGGGGCACCAAGGTGTTTGACTATTCGCGCTACGAGGTGCGCTCCTTCCTGATCTCCTCGGCGTTGCATTGGCTGGACACCTACCATATCGACGGTCTGCGGGTGGATGCCGTGGCGTCCATGCTGTATCTCGATTACGATCGCCGCGACGGCGAGTGGATCCCCAATATCCACGGCGGGCGGGAAAATCTGGAGGCCGTCTCCTTTTTCCAAGAGCTCAACACGGCGGTGTTTGAGCGTCATCCCGACGTTATCATGGCGGCGGAGGAATCCACCGCATGGCCGATGGTCACGCGACCCGTTTCGGACGGCGGTCTTGGCTTTAACTTCAAATGGAACATGGGCTGGATGAACGACAGTCTGCATTATTTGGGATTGGATCCGCTGTTCCGCAGATATCATCAAAACGATCTGACCTTCTCGCTCATGTACGCGTTTTCGGAGAATTTCATTCTGCCCATCAGCCACGACGAGGTGGTGCACGGCAAGCGCTCCATGATCGAAAAGATTCCCGGCTATTACGAGGATAAGTTTGCCACGCTGCGGGCATTTTACGGTTATATGTTCGCTCACCCCGGCAAAAAGCTGCTGTTTATGGGGCAGGAGTTCGGACAGTTCATTGAATGGAACGACGCGCAGGCGCTGGATTGGATGCTGCTGGAGTATGAAAAGCATCAGAAGCTTTGCTCCTACGTCAAGGCGCTGGGCAGGATCTATCTGGATTACGCCGAGTTGTCCGAGATCGACGACAGTTGGGAGGGCTTTCGTTGGATCGCCAACGACGACCACGATCATTCGGTGGTGTCGTTCGTTCGTACCGATCGCCACGGCAATCAGCTGCTTTGTGTCAGCTGCTTCGTTCCCATAGCGCAAAACGGATACCGCATCGGAGTGCCGAATGCGGGACTGTGGCGCGTGGTGCTCAATTCCGATGCTGCCGAGTTTGGCGGAAATACCCCGCGCGTGCGCCGCAGGATCAAAAGCGAGCCGGTGGCGTGGCAGGGCTGCGAGCAGTCCATTATGCTGGATCTGCCGCCGCTGAGTACCCTTTATTTGGAATATGCCGGAGAGGAAGCGTAAGCTTGCTCTCGGTTGATATCAATAAAAAACAATTTATAGAAGGTGAACCGGATGTCTCAAAAATGTGAATGCGTTGCCATGCTGTTGGCAGGCGGGCAGGGAAGTCGGTTGGGGGTTTTGACCCACAAGATGGCAAAGCCTGCCGTTCCCTACGGCGGAAAATATCGCATCATCGATTTTCCGCTCTCCAACTGTGTCAATTCCGGCATTGACACGGTGGGGGTTCTCACGCAGTATCAGCCCCTTGAGCTGAATGATTATATCGGATCGGGTCAGCCGTGGGATCTCGACCGCAGCGACGGCGGCGTACATATCCTGCCGCCCTATCAGCACAGTAAGGGCGCCGATTGGTACAAGGGTACCGCCAACGCCATCTATCAGAATCTGTCCTTTATTGAAAAGTACGATCCCGAATACGTGCTGGTACTGTCGGGCGACCATATCTACAAGATGGACTACGCCAAGATGCTGGACTATCACAAGGAAAAGGGCGCCGATTGCACCATCGCGGTGCTGGAGGTGTCGCTGCAGGAGGCGTCGCGCTTCGGTATCATGAACGCATTGCCCGACGGGCGCATCTACGAGTTTGAGGAGAAGCCCAAAAAGCCCAAGAGCACCAAGGCATCTATGGGCATCTACGTCTTTTCGTGGAAGCAGCTGCGCGAGTATTTGATCGCCGATGAAAAGGACGAAAAGAGTGCCAACGATTTCGGAAAAAACGTCATTCCCGCCATGCTGGCAGACGGCCGCGCTATGTACGCCTATCCGTTTGAGGGGTATTGGAAGGACGTCGGCACCATCGAATCTCTGTGGGATGCCAATATGGATCTGCTTTCTCCCGTCTCGCGGCTGGATCTGTCGGACGAGGATTGGAAGATCTATTCCAAAAACCCCGCCATGCCGCCGCACTTTGTGGCAGATACCGCAATTGTTACCAACTCCCTCATTTCCGAGGGCTGTCAAGTCAACGGTGACGTCGATTTCTCGGTTTTGTTTGCCGGTGTTGAGATTCAAGAGGGCGCCGAGGTGGAATACTCCATTCTTATGCCGGGCGCCAAGGTCAAAAAGGGCGCCAAGGTGTCATACGCCATCATTGCCGAGAATGCCGTGATCGAAGCAAACGCCACGGTCGGCGCCCCGCCGCAGTCGGTGGAAAACCCCGATGATTGGGGCGTTGCCGTCATCGGACAGGGGCTCAACGTGGGCAGCGGCGTGACCGTCAAGCCCAAAGAAATGATCGATCGGGATCTGACCGCAGAAGGAGGTGCAGCACAATGAGAGCAGATACGATGGGAATCGTCTTTTCCAACATCAGCGATTCGCTGATTCCCTCCGTAGCATCGTTACGCTGCATGGGCTCGGTGCCGTTTGCCGGCAAATACCGACTCATTGACTTCGTGCTGTCCAACCTGCAATCCTGCGGGGTCACCAAGGTGGGCATCATCACCAAGCGCAATTACCATTCTCTTATGGATCATCTGGGCAGCGGTAAGCCGTGGGATCTGGCCAGAAAACGCGGCGGTATCTTTGTCTTCCCGCCCTTTGCCACCAGCGGCAGCGGTGTTTACTCCGGACGCGTGGATGCGCTTTCGGGCGTCAGCGGCCTGCTGCGTCAATCGCGTGAGGAATACGTGATCTTGTCGGATTCCTCCTTTGTGGTCAACTGTGATCTGGAGGCTATGATGGAGCGCCATATCGAAACCGGCGCCGATATTACCATTGCTTATACCAACGGCGCCACCCCCAACGCCTCCCACGGCGGCGGGGCAATGACATTTTCCAAGCTGGCTGCCGACGGCAGAATTCAGGAGATCAAAATGCTGCCGCCGGGCGAGCAGGCGAAATTCTCGGTCAATATTGCCGTCATTCGCCGCGAGCTGCTGCTGAGTCTGCTCAAGGATGCCGTCAGCCGCAATCTGATTTCGGTGGCACGCGACCTGCTGCAAAAGAGCACCGACAGTCTGCGTCTGTACGCCTACGAGCTGCCCGATCCCGTCTATTGCGTGGATTCCATGCGCTCGTATTTTGAAACGCAGATGAAGCTGTTGGATCCCGAGGTGCGCCGTCAGTTGTTTGACGGACATCACCGCATCAATACCGCCGTCACCGATACTGCTCCCGCCCGCTACGGAGAGCAGGCCAAGGTGGTCAACTCCTTGGTTTCCGACGGCTGCATCATCAACGGTGAGATCAGCGGTTGCATCTTGGGCAGAAACGTCATCATCGAACGCGGCGCACAGTTGAAAAACTGCGTTATTATGGCAAATACCAAGGTTGCCAAAAACGTGCAGCTGTCCTACGTGATGACCGACAAAAACGTGACCGTGTCGGAGGGCATTACCCTGACCGGCTCACAAAGCTATCCCATCTATCTGGAAAAGGACGCGTTGGTCTGATCGGCGCACGGGAAAAGGAGACCTTATGAAAGTTTTATATATCACAAGTGAGGCTTGGCCCTTTGCCATGTCGGGCGGACTTGCCGACGTTTCGGGTGCGTTGCCCAAGGCGTTACTGCGCCGCCGTACCGACTGCCGCGTGGTGCTGCCGTTGTATGAAAGCATCAGCGAGGAGCTGCGCAAGGATATGAAATTCGTCGGCTCGTACGTCGTGCCGTTGTCCTGGCGTCGGCAGTATTGCGGCATTTACGAAGCCAAGGTCGGCAGAGTGACGTATTACCTGCTGGACAATCAGTATTACTTTAAGCGTGCCGAGCTGTACGGGCATTTTGACGACGCCGAGCGCTTTGCCTTCTTTGCCCGCGCCGCGTTGGAGCTGCTGCGCTACATTGACTTTGCACCCGACGTGCTGCATTGCAACGATTGGCAGTGCGCCTTGGTGCCGGTCTATAAAACCATCTTTTACGGCGAAGATCCGTTGTATCAAAAGATTAAGACCCTGCTGACCATTCATAACATTCAGTATCAGGGTCGCTACTGCCACGGCGTGTTGGGAGACGTTTTCGGCATTCCGTCGCACAACGGCAGTCTGTTGGAATACGACGGCGGCGTCAATATCCTCAAGGGCGGTATCGAGACCGCCGACGCCGTCAATACCGTCTCGCCGACCTATTCGCAGGAAATTTTGACCCCCGAATATTCGCACGGCCTGCATTACATTTTGCGCGAGCGCGCCTATAAGCTGTCGGGTATCGTCAACGGCATTGATACCGAGGTGTACGATCCCAAAAAGGATAAGGCCATCGCCGCGCCCTACAGTGCCGAGCAGCCGCAGGCAAAGCAGCAAAACAAAGCCGCCCTGCAAAAGGAGCTCGGACTGCCCGAGCGTGCCGATGTGCCACTGATCGGTATGGTCTCGCGTCTGGTGGGACACAAGGGCTTTGATCTGGTCAAGCAATGTCTGGACGAGATTTTGCAGAGCCGCGACGTGCAGGTGGCGGTGCTGGGTACCGGCGACAGCGAGTATCAGAATTTCTTTGCCGAAATGCAACAAAAATATCCGCAAAAGCTGGCGTTTTACCAAGGCTTCGTGCCGGCGCTTGCCCACCGCATCTATGCCGGCGCCGATCTGTTCCTGATGCCTTCCATCAGCGAGCCCTGCGGTCTGGCACAAATGATCGCCTTGCGCTACGGCACCGTGCCCATCGTGCGGCAGACCGGCGGACTCAAGGACACCGTCAGCGACGCCCAAGCCCCCGACGGCGACAAAAACGGCTTCACCTTTATTGAGCCGAGCGGCTTCGAGCTGGGGCGCACCCTCAACCGTGCGTTGGACGCTTACGCCGATGCCGATGCCTTTGCCGCCCTGCAGCTGCATTGTATGCAGTGCGACAATTCCTGGTCGCGCTCGGCAGCCGAGTATCTTGCGTTGTATAAGAGTCTGTAATTGAGTAAAAAAGAATCGGCAGAGGACGCGTCCTCTGCCGATTTTGATTTTGTTGTTAATGCACCTTGGCACCGCGGGCGGAGGATTTGCCTTCTTGGCTGATCTCTCCTGCAGCGGTCAACGCCATCTTGGTCAGCAGCGGGCCGACCAATTCATAGATCAGCACGGCAAACAGCGTGATATTGCGCACCATGCTGCCGTCGGTGGTGCCCAATTCCATTGCCATCATGGACATTCCCAGCGCAACGCCTGCCTGCGGCAGCAGCGTGATGCCCAGATATTTGGTCACCATGGGATCGCAATGCGTCCACTTGGCACTCATCCATGCACCCGAGATCTTGCCGACGCTGCGCGTCAGCACGAACACCACACCCACGATGACGATGGTCAGGTGGGTAAAGATGGACAGATCCAGCTCGGCACCCGATAACACGAAGAACACCACGAACAACGGTGCCGTCCAACGCTCGCAGCGATCCATCAGCTCCTGCGAAAAGTCGCAGAGGTTACAGAACACGGTGCCCAGCATCATGCAGCTGAGCAGCGACGAAAACCGCACTTGATAACCGCCGATGGGGAAGCTGCACAGCGAGATACCGACCGTCACGAACACAAAGCAGACCGCCAGCGTCAAACGCTTGGAGCGAGAATGGAAAAAGCGTTCAAAATAGGTCAGCAGCAGACTCATAATTGCACCCAGCCCCAAGGAAAAGACGATCTCCATCAGCGGCTCGATCACAATGGAGGCCACGTCGGCGTGACCGGTCTGCAGTGCCATGGCAATGCCCAACGAGAGGGGGAAGATGATGAGTCCCACGGCGTCGTCCAACGCTACCACCGGCAGCAGTACATCGGTAACGGGGCCCTTCGCCTTGTATTGGCGCACCACCATCAGGGTGGCGGCGGGAGCGGTGGCGGCTGCCACGGCGCCCAACGTAATGGCGGCGGGAATGGAGATGACGTTTGGCATCAGGAAATGCAGTCCGATCAGCGCGGCGTCTACTACCAGCGTCGCGACCACGGCCTGAAAGATGCCGATGACGGTGGCTTGCTTGCCGATCTTTTTGAGCTGCGACAGACGGAATTCGTTCCCGATGGCAAAGGCGATGAAGCCAAGCGCCGTATCGCTCAGGAGCGAAAGAGATTCCATCTGTTCCATGGAATGAAACCCGATGCCGGGCAGATCCAATCCGCCCAACACAAAGGGCCCAAGCAGGATGCCGGTCACCAAATAGGCGGTCACGGCGGGGAGATTGATCAGCTTTGCCAGACGGGACATCAGCAGTCCCCCAAAAATGGCAATGCCGAGGGTGAGTAACATCGTGGTGGTGCTGTTCATAATTTTTTACACGGGCTTTCTGGTAATATTGTTATGCTTCAAAGCGAACGGTTGCAATGCGGAAGGCAGGCAGTTCAAATTCTACCTTTCCGTCGCATACCGTCAGTTCAGAGACGACTCTGCCGTCGAGCTCAATGAGCTGCGCCTTGCTTGCAAGGGCAGGCAGGGTTATGGTTGCGGTCTGAGGCTCGGTGCCGTCGTTGAAGACGCGCACCTCGCTTGCACCGTCGGGCAGCAGACCTGCGGCGGAATAGACGATATCCTGACCGCTGACCTCAAGCATGGGTCGGTATTGCTGCGCTTTGCCGCCGCCCACCGTGACGGAGGTGGTGCCGGTTGCCAGCAGATCCTGTTCCTTTTGCAGATCGGCAAAGGAATCCTTTGCGGTAAACGGCAGGATGCGATAGGAATACTCCAACCGCTCGCGCAGCTGGCCTCCCGGCTCACCGGGAGTGCCCACCGTCTTGCTGAAGCAGCGCATCAGCGTGATATCCATATTGCCGTTTTGGTATACGCCGCATTCGTGCAGACCGTATGCCGAAACGAAGGCGAGACCGCGATTGCCGTTGCGCTTGGCGCAGATGCCGTTCATATTGCGCTGGGCAAAGGCGTATTCGCGCCACTCGGCGGTGGAGGGATCCTCGCCGCAGTCACGGGTGACGTAACCAAAGGCTTGGGCTGCCTCGTAGGTCGCACCGTCGCAGACCTCGGGTAAGCGCAGCAGCAGGCGATGGTCGTCGGCGTTGTTGTCGATGACGGTATGCACCGTGATGCCGCGGTCGGTCTTGGCAAGCGTGACCTCGTGAACGATCTGATATTCCACCGTTTCCTCGCTGCGGCGGATCATACCCTTGCGCTCCACACCCTTGGGCATGGCAAGTTTTTGCGTGATGCGGAAGGTGGTGCGTACGGCGTTGTTTTCGATGACCGCAATATCGGCAATGCGCTGCGTCACCAGCGTGTCCACGTTGGGGGCACAGGTGAACCAGCCGTCGCCGATCTCGCCGTTGTCCACCGCCGTCAGTAGATTTTTGTAGACCTCGCCGGTGGCAAGATCGGTCAGATCCACCGTACCGTCGGCGTTGACGCGAATGCTGACGTGATCGCCGCAGGCGCTCACGGGGGAGGTCAGCAAACGGTCCACGTGGCGTGTGGGAGTCTCGGAGGGCTTGCAGTAAAATTCCGTAATGCCGCAAGGAGTCAGCTCGGCTTCAAATGCGATCTCGTATACCTCGTTGCCCTTGGGTCTGACGTAGCCGTAAACGATCTCTTGATCGGCACTGTCATACAGACGGAAGGCAGGGATCTGTTCGTATCCGAACGGCTCGGCGTAATGCGTGATATTTTTCAGATCGGCAACCGCCGTGACGGTGCGCTTGACGCGGTAGGGCAGGGGATTGTAGACGCGCAGACGCAGACCCTCGCGCGCCTCGCCCTCGGTGACGGCACAAGTCGAAAGATCTCCGCGCATGGACTCGAGGAACGGATTGACCATCTCCTTGCACAGCTGCTCGGTCTGATCGAAGCGGTAGATCATATCCTTATGTACCTGATCGATGGAGCAGCCGCAAATACTGTCGTGCGGATGATTCTGAAGCAGGTACTTGGTGGCAAGATGTAAAAATCCGGGTGCCATCTCGGTTTGTCCCAGCGCATACAGCGGGCCCGCCCACTTTTCCAAGCGGTTTTGGTTAATGTCGTTGTATTTCTTGAGCGGATAACGGCTGGAAAGCGTGTTGGTAATGGTGTGCAGATAGCCGTGCTTGTTTTTGGCGTGACGGCAGATCTCGCCGCGGCGGATCGGCATTTGATCGCGCAGCTCCTGCTGCCACTCGTCGAACTTGTCGATGGTGCAATGATGCAGCTCTGCCTCGGGGAACAGCTGCTTGATCAGCTTCATCACACGTATGGCGTAGGGGTGAATGGGGTGATGATCCAGCGCGTCCATGATCATGATCAGCGGCAGCTCGGTGCGCGCCATCTCGCTCTCGACGTAATCCTTGAGCAGCGCAGCCAATTGCTCGTCGGTCAACTCGTCGGCCTTGTTTTTAAAATAAAACTGCGTAAAGTCACCGTAGCCGTTATCGTCGCGCAGCTTGTAGGTGCATACCTGCGAGCCGTCCAATGCCTCCCACACAAAGTGAGCGGGCTCGGTGTGCTCGTTGGTGCCGCGCCCCAGCACGGTGTTTTGGTATCCCATACTGCAGAAGATCTGCGGAGTCTGGGAGGAATGGCCGAAGATGTCGCAGATATAGGCGTTGTTGCCCGGCTTGACACCGTAAACATCCTCACAGATCTTTTTGCCCAAGCGCAGGTTCCGGATCAGACTCTCGCCCGAGACCAAAAATTCGTCCGGCATATTGTACCACGGCCCGATGACGATCTTGCCTTTGGCGATCAGTGCACTGAGACGGTCCTTCATCTCAGGGCGGATCTCCAGATAGTCCTCCAGCACAATGGTCTGTCCGTCAAAGTGGAACACACCGAATTCCTCGTTGGTCTCCAGCTCCTGAATCAGTCCATCGACCATGTCGACCAAGCGCTTGCGAAAGCCTTGGAAGGTCTGATACCATTCTCTGTCCCAATGGGTTCCCGAATAAAAGAAGATTTTCATGGTTTTGTCCTCCTTTTTTACCAAAGCGGTTATCACGCAAAGAATACCACAAACCTGCTTATTTTGCAACCATAAAATAACTTTTTAATTGGGAATTTGCATTGCCCTGTTCGATTCTCGTCCTTTTGATCAAGATCGCAAAACAAAAAACACCCACCTGACGGTGAGTGTCTTTTAAATTTGACTGTCAATCAATAGGGGGTTAGTTTCGTTTTAATTTGTTTTCAATCGTAATGCAGGAAGAGGTTAACATTCTCCGTATTCTTCCGCATAAATTCCGGTATTTTTTGAAAGTTTCTTCATCAATGTCTCCTGATGAGAAGATCAGTTTTAGCCAACTTTCTGTTTCCATACATTCTTTGCGTGCGATCTCAAATTTTGAAAGCATATCGGCAAGGCTTTGGGGATATTGTGCTTCTGAAATGTTGGCAAAAACACTGGATGACGATTTTTTGATCTGATAAGTTGTATTTGAATCGATCTTATGCTTGTTACAAAGTGCGGCAATTTCACAAGCTAACTTTTCTGAATATTCCAGAAGCAGATTTTTGACCATAGCAATCTCCTTTCATACCCCAATCACGGCAAAGCCGTGGATGGAATCCGCAACTTGTTGCGGTATGGAATTGCGACGAAGCCGCGCATGGAATCAAGCCGACGCAGATGCACGCTTTGCGTGATGCCATACAGTTCGCAAGGCGAACAGATTCCATTCCGCTGCGCGGATTCCATACCAAGCCTCCTTAGTCGGCTTGGATAAAAAGATAACATCCGGACATTGTCCGAATGTTATCTTTTTGGTGACCCGGACGAGAATCGAACTCGTGTTACCGCCGTGAAAGGGCGGTGTCTTAGCCGCTTGACCACCGGGCCGGGTGGTGGCTCCAACTGGATTCGAACCGGTGACACTTCGGGTATGAACCGAATGCTCTAGCCAACTGAGCTATGGAGCCATTTTATTGTGGGCAACGATGATTATACTATATCATCCTAAAAATGTCAACAAAAAAATGAGAAAGAATTGCATTTTTTTCGCGGGCGTGGTATATTGAATAGGATCTTGAGAGAAATGAGGCGGTTTTATGCCCAAATTTTTTTGTGACGGCTTCGGGGCGCATTGCCCTGTGCTGCGCGGCGCCGATGCAGCGCACATTGCGCGCTCTCTGCGTATGAAAGCGGGGGAGACCCTTTCGGTCAGTGACCTGCAGGGGCAGGTCTACGATTGCTCCATCGTTGCGCTGCGCGACGACGAGGTGCAGCTGCAGATTGACGGTGTGCGTGCCGACACCGCCGAGCCGAGCGTGCAGGTCACGCTGTTTCAGTGTATGCCCAAGGGCGATAAGCTGGAGACCGTAGTACAAAAATCCGTCGAGCTCGGGGTTGCCGAGATCGTTCCGGTGCTTTCTTCCCGATGCATCTCTCGCCCCGACGCCAAATCGGCAGCCAAAAAGCGCGAACGTCTGCAGCGCATCGCCGAGGAAGCCGCCAAGCAGAGCGGGCGCGGGATACTGCCCGCCGTCGGTGAAATGATCTCCTTTGCAAAGATGCTGCAGCGTCTGCAGGAGTTTGACAGCGTGTTGTTATTTTACGAGGGCGGCGGACGCCCCGTCAACGAATTGGCACAAGGCAAAAAAATTGCCGTCGTGATCGGCCCCGAGGGCGGTTTCGATCAGTCCGAGGTGCAGCAGGCAGAGCAGGCAGGTGCCAAGATCGCATCGTTGGGCCCGCGCATTCTGCGCACCGAAACGGCACCGCTGGCCGCGCTTGCGCTCATCATGTTCGTCACGGGGAATCTGCAATGAGTATGCCCCAAATTTCGCAATGTATGCTTTGCCCGCGCCAATGCGGCGCATTGCGCACCCCGACCGAGGGAAACGGCTTTTGCAAAATGCCCGCTTTACCCGCCGTTTGCCGTGCGGCATTGCATTTTGGCGAAGAGCCCTGCATCAGCGGAACACGCGGCAGCGGCACCGTCTTTTTCTGCGGTTGTACGCTGCGCTGCTGCTTTTGCCAAAACGAGCAGATCAGCCGTTCTTATTGCGGTAAGCCGATGACGGCGCAGCAGCTTTGCGAACTGTTTGTGCAGCTACAGGAGCAGGGCGCACACAATATGAACCTTGTCACCGCTACGCCGTTTGCGGATACCGTGATCGAGGCGTTGCGTCTGGCAAAATTGACGGTGCCGGTGGTCTGGAACACCTCGGGCTATGAAACGGTCGAGACGCTCAAGGCATTGGAGGGCTTGGTACAGATCTATCTGCCCGACTGTAAATACGCTACCCGTGCGGCGGCGCAAAAATATTCCGCTGCACCGGACTATCCCGCCGTGATCGTCCCCGCCTTACGCGAAATGCTGCGACAGACCGGCGCGGCACGGCTTGATGAGCAGGGAATTTTGCAGCAGGGTGTCATCATCCGACATCTGATGCTGCCGGGAGAACTCAAGGAAACGCTGGCGGTCATCGACCTGCTCAGGCAAACGGTGCCGACGGATACGCAGATTTCCTTGCTGCGACAGTACACGCCGCCCGCGCAGCCCGCATACCCCAATCTCGCCCGCCGCGTTACCACCTATGAATACGAAAAAGCGGTGCAGGCGCTGTTGGATGCAGGCTTTACCAACGGTTTTACGCAGGACAAGTCCTCGGCAACCGCGGAATATTTACCCGAATGGGATCTGATCTGAAAAAACAGACTTTCGCAGAGCGAAAGTCTGTTTTTTTTCTTAATAATCCCGCATCCGTTTCCAGACGTCGAGTGCCAATTGATACCGCTCGGGCGGCATTCCCTTGAACGGTACGTTGCTGGTGCAGAAGATGTATCCGCCGCCCGGCTTGGCGTGGGTCAGGCAGTATTCCGCGCTGTCGATCACGTCCTGCTCGGTGCCGGTCTGCATCGCAGCACAATGCACGTTGCCGCACAGACACACCTTGTCGCCGTACAACCGCTTGACCTCGCGGATGTCAACTCCTGCCATGGGGTCGATGGAGTGCAATGCGTGCGGCTGACACTCCACCAGCTGATCAAGAATGGGCATAATATTGCCATCGGTGTGCTTGATGGCAAATTGTCCGTTGGCTTTTGCTTCCTGAATGATCTGATACAGATACGGCTGGATGAATTCGCGGAACATGGCAGGCGAGAGAAACGGCCCCGTGTTGTAGCAGTAGTCGTCGCACAGGATCAAAACCTCAATGCCTGCCTCTGCCAGCAGCTTGTTGCGGCGGATGGCGGCATCTGCCTTTTGTTGTGCCTCTGCCTTGAGTCCGTCGGGATCATCCACCGTGCGGTAAGCAAATTCGTACATACCGTCACCACCGGGGATGGCGAAGGTGCCGTCACCGTGGCAGGTGAAAAACACCTTGTCCTCGGTGATGTCCCGCAGATATTTGACAAACAGCAGAAACTCCTCCGGCAGTCGATCCTCGCTCGGCTGTTCGAACAGACAGGCGTGATGCAACGGAATGATGGAGTAGTCCAGCTGACCGTAAACGTGGGCGGTGTACTGAGCCATTTCGTACAACGTCTTTTCCTTTTGCGGCCGGGACATACGGCTGATGTCTGCGGGGGTCAGCCCCGCGGGGAATAAGGGCTTCCCGAACATTTCCTCCGCCAATTGAAAATCCAATTCAAAGGTTGGAACGTGATCGGGAATCTGCAGCGTCAGAGCCGCTGCGGCTCGTTCTTTGTGGGTCATGGGAAAGCCTCCTGCGATTTAATGCCTTCATTATACAAAAGAAATGCGCTTTTGTACAGAGGATTTTCAAAAAACCGCAAGAAAAATGCTCCAAAACGCTGCACACGCCCTTTATATTATATATATTAAAATGTAAGGAGCAGCCGTGCAAAAAATATTTTTGACCAAAAACCGCATATTTTGGGGTCGATTTGCCCAAACTGCCCAAAACAACTATATCTTGTATAGCGCGACAGAGCCGATTTTTTGCGCCGAAAAATTTTTTCAAAAAACGCAAAAAAATGCTTGCATTCCTTGCTTTGGTGTGGTATTATATTCGAGCACGCAAAGTGCGATGTGCGATGAAGCAGGAGGTGGCCACCCTTCGAGGTGGGGAATTTCTGTGGAGCATGTCCGATTTTAAACCGGGCGAAAACGTGAACGTACAGCATTCCGAACGGACGCGGGAGGAGTGTGTACCATACTGCTTTTGTCTAACCCGGATCGGCTCACTCAGCCGCATTCGGATTTTCTGTTGTAAGGGGATGAAACGCCCGGCACAGTGGAAAGAAACAAAGGCAAGGTTCAAAGAAAGCCCGCCAACATTTAAGGAGGCGAAACCCCAATGGCAGTCAAGGAAAAAATCAGAATCAGACTCAAAGGGTACGATCATCAGTTGGTCGATCAGTCGGCAGAGAAGATCGTACAGACGGCAAAGAACACCGGTGCTCGCGTCAGCGGCCCTGTGCCCCTTCCCACTCAGAAGGAAGTCGTCACCATTCTGCGCGCAGTCCACAAATATAAGGACTCCCGCGAGCAGTTTGAAATGAGAACCCACAAGCGGCTTATCGACATCCTCAGACCTTCCAACAAAACTGTTGAGGCTCTGATGGGTCTTGAGCTCCCCGCCGGCGTGGAAATCGAGATCAAGCTCTAAGCAGAGTACTTGTCTTAGATCCGCAGGTCAGGAGACTGACCACCGACGAGACGGTCATGTTGGCGCACCGTAACCGCCAACCAATAACCAATCAGGAGGAAAAACAAAATGAAAAAGAGTATTCTTGGTAAGAAGCTCGGCATGACCCAGATCTTCGACGAGAACGGCAACGTCATTCCCGTTACCGTCGTGGAAGCAGGTCCCTGCGTGGTCGTGCAGAAGAAAACAGTAGAGAACGACGGCTACAACGCCGTTCAGGTCGGCTACGGCGAAAAGAAGGCCAACAAGGTCAACAAGCCCATGAAGGGTCACTTCGCCAAGGGCGACGTCGCTCCCAAAAAGGTGCTGCGTGAGTTCCGTCTGGAGGATTGCAGCGCACTCAACGTGGGCGACATCATCAAGGCTGATGTCTTTGCGGCAGGCGAGAAGGTCGATGTCGTCGGCACCAGCAAGGGTAAAGGCACCGCAGGCGTCATCAAGCGTTGGAACTTCCACCGCCTCAAAGAGACCCACGGTACCGGCCCCGTTCACAGACATGCAGGTTCGCAGGGCGCTTGCTCGTCCCCGTCCCGCGTGTTCCCCGGCATGAAGGGCGCAGGCCGTTTGGGCTGCGAGCGCGTTACCGTGCAGAACCTTGAGATCGTCAAGGCCGATGCCGAGACCAACATCATCGCGATCAAAGGCGCCATTCCCGGCCCCAAGGGCGGAATCGTCAAGATCTCCGATAGCGTAAAGGCGTAAGAAGGGAGCGAAAGACATGAAAGTATCCGTAATTGATATGACCGGTAACAAGGCCGGCAGCATCGAGCTCTCCGATGCGATCTTCGCGATCGAGCCCAACGCAGCAGCAATGCACATGGCGGTTGTCAACTACCTTGCCAATCAGCGTCAGGGCACCCAGTCCACACTGACCCGTTCCGAGGTTTCCGGCGGCGGCAAAAAGCCCTGGAGACAGAAGGGAACCGGTCATGCAAGACAGGGCTCCACCAGAGCTCCCCAGTGGACCCACGGCGGTATCGCCCTCGGTCCCAAGCCGCGTGATTATTCCTTCACTCTGAACAAAAAGCTCAAGAGACTCGCGCTCAAATCCGCACTGTCTGCCAAGACTGCCGATAACGAGCTCATCGTTCTCAAGGAGCTGACTCTGGAAGGCTTCAGCACCAAAACCGTCGCCACCGCCCTCAAGGCCATCGACGCCGGCAAGAAAGTGCTCATGATCCTGCCCGAGAATGATAAGACTCTGGTCAAGAGTGCGGCGAACATCCCCGGTGTCAAGACCGCTCAGGTCAACACCATCAACACCTACGATATTCTGAATGCAGACAAGGTCGTCCTGTTCCAGGAAGCCGTCGCAAAGATTGGGGAGGTATATGCGTAATGAAACTCGCACACGATATCATCCTCGCTCCCGTCATCACCGAAAAGAGCATGACGGCAGCAAGAGATCTGAAAAAATTCACCTTTAAGGTTGCCAAGGATGCCAACAAGGTTGAGATCGCGAAAGCCATCGAGACCGTGTTCGCCGGCACCAAGGTCAAGAGCGTCAACACCATGCACGTTCGCGGTCAGGAAAGAAGAACCGGTCGTTTCACCGGATACACCCCGTCCTGGAAAAAGGCGGTCGTTACCCTGACTGAGGATTCGAAGGGCATTGAGTTCTTCGAGGGTATGATGTAAGACAAACTGTCAAATTCAGACAGATTGCACGTTAAGGGACTATGACAGGTCCCGCAAAGCAAGTCAAATAGGAGAGTGAATTTCAATGCCAGTCAAGCATTACAAACCGACGACTCCGGGTCGCCGCGGAATGACGTCTCTGGACTATTCCGGGTTGACCAAAAAGGCGCCGGAACGGAGCTTACTTGCTCCCATCAAAAAGACTGCCGGCCGTAACAGCTATGGCCGCATCACCGTCCGTCATCACGGCGGCGGAAACCGCAGAAAGTACAGAATCATTGATTTCAAGCGCAACAAGATGGATATCGCAGCCACCGTGCTGTCCATTGAGTACGATCCCAACCGCTCCGCCAACATCGCCCTCATTCAGTATGAGGATGGCGACAAGGCATACATCATCGCTCCCAACGGCCTGAAGGTCGGCGACAAAGTTGTCTCGGGCGCAGGTGCTGATATCGTGGTTGGTAACGCGCTTCCCCTGACCAGCATCCCCGTTGGTACGCTGGTTCACAACGTTGAGCTGTATCCCGGCAAGGGTGCTCAGCTCGCCCGCGCTGCCGGTGCCATGGCTCAGCTCATGGCGAAGGAAGGCAACTACGCTCTGCTGCGTTTGCCCTCCGGTGAGCTGCGCAACGTCCCCAACAACTGCATGGCGACGGTCGGTCAGGTTGGCAACCTCGAGTATGAGAACGTCAACATCGGTAAGGCAGGCCGCAAGCGTCACATGGGTATCCGTCCCACCGTCCGCGGTTCTGTTATGAACCCCTGCGATCACCCGCACGGTGGTGGTGAGGGCAAATCCCCCATCGGTCGTCCCGGCCCTGTTACCCCGTGGGGCAAGCCCACTCTGGGTTACAAGACTCGCGCCAAGCACCATCGCTCTGACAAGATGATTGTCAAGCGCCGCAATGCGAAGTAAGTCGACGAAAGGAGAATGAACTATGGGAAGAAGCATTAAGAAAGGACCCTACGTGCAGCCCGTGCTGCTCAAGAGAGTCCGGGAAATGAACGCCACAGGTGAGAAGAGAGTTCTCAAGACCTGGAGCCGTGCCTCGACAATTTTCCCCGATTTCGTCGGACATACCTTTGCCGTCCATGACGGCCGCAAGCATGTTCCCGTCTATGTAACGGAGGATATGGTCGGTCACAAGCTCGGAGAATTCGCTCCCACGCGTACCTTCAAGGGTCACGCCGGATCGAAGACCTCCAATAACGGAAACTAATAGGAGGAAAAAACTACTATGGAAGCAAAAGCAATTGCAAAATACGTCAGAATTTCTCCTCGGAAGGTTTCCATCGTTTTGGATCTTATCCGCAACCAGCCCGCTGATAAGGCTGCTGCTATTCTGCAGTACACCCCCAAGGCTGCCAGCGAGATTCTGATCAAGCTGCTCGGCTCTGCCGTTGCAAATGCCGAGAACAATCACAATATGGACAAAAACAGACTGTACGTTTCCGAATGTTTTGTCTGCCCCGGTCCCACGCTCAAGCGGTTCCGCCCCAGAGCACAGGGACGCGCGTTCCGTATCTTGAAGAGAACCTCACACATCACCCTTGTTGTCAAGGAAATGGAATAAGCAGGAGGAGGTAAGAAGTAATGGGACAGAAAGTTAATCCCCACGGCCTGCGTGTGGGCGTCATCAAAAACTGGGATTCCCGCTGGTTTGCCAGAGACGATAAGTTTGCAGACAACCTGATCGAAGATCACAAGCTGCGTACCTATCTCAAGAAGACTTTGGAAGCCGCCGGCGTACCCAAAATTGAGATCGAGCGCGACGCAACTCGCGTACGCGTCAACATCCATTGTGCAAAGCCCGGTCTGGTCATCGGCAAAAACGGTGCAGAGATCGACAAGCTGCGTGCAAAACTTGAAAAAATGCTGGGCAAAACCGTTTCTCTCAACATCATCGAGGTCAAGAACCCCGATCTGAATGCTCAGTTGGTGGCAGAAAACATTGCCGCTCAGCTCGAGAAGCGTGTTTCCTTCCGTCGTGCCATGAAGCTTTGCATCGGCAGAGCCATGAAGCTCGGCGCCAAGGGTATCAAGACCCAGTGCAGCGGCCGTCTCGGCGGTGCTGAAATCGCTCGCAGCGAGCGTTATCATGAGGGTACCATCCCCCTGCAGACGCTGCGTGCCGACATCGACTACGGCTTTGCTGAAGCAAAGACTACCTATGGCCGCATCGGCGTGAAGGTTTGGGTCTACACCGGTGAGATCCTGCACGACAATCGCCGCGCCAAGAGAACAGGAGGCGCCAAGTAATGTTACTTCCGAAGCGTGTAAAATACCGCAGAGTGCACAGAGGCCGTTTGAAGGGCACTGCACACAGCGGAAATAAGGTTACCTACGGTCAGTTTGGCCTGCAGGCACTCGAGCCCGCATGGATCACCTCCAATCAGATCGAAGCCGCTCGTATCGCTATGACGCGTTACATCAAGAGAGGCGGTCAGGTCTGGATCAAGATCTTCCCCGACAAGCCCATCACCGAGAAACCCGCTGAGACCCGCATGGGCTCCGGTAAAGGTTCTCCCGAATATTGGGTTGCCGTTGTCAAGCCCGGTCGCGTTATGTTCGAGATCGGCGGCATCGACGGCGAGATCGCCCGCGAGGCTATGCGTTTGGCTGCCCACAAGCTGCCCATCAAATGCAAGATCATCGAGAAGGAGGCTGAGCAGTAATGAAAGCAAAGGATTTGCGCGAAATGACCGCAGCTGAGCTGGACAAGAAGCTCAGCGACCTCAAAAGTGAACTGTTTGCGCTGCGTTTTCAGCTGGCTATCAATCAGCTCGAGAACCCCATGCGTATCAAGGCTGTCAAGAAGGACATCGCTCGCATCATGACGATTCAGCGCGAGAATGCCTCTCAGACCGCCGAAGCATAAGAAAGGGAGGAAACATCTGTGGAACGTAATCTGAGAAAGAGCAGAGTCGGCGTCGTCGTCAGCGACAAGATGGATAAAACCGTCGTCGTTGCCATCAAGGACAACGTCCGTCATCCTCTCTATAAGAAAATCATTAAACGTACCGTGAAGCTCAAGGCGCACGATGAAAACAACACCTGTGGAATCGGCGACCGCGTGCTGCTCATGGAGACCAGACCCATGTCTAAAGATAAGAGATGGCGTGTAGTCGAAATCATCGAGAAGGCTAAGTAAGCCGGGTAAAGGAGGAACACACTGTGGTACAGCAACAGACTTACCTCAAGGTTGCCGACAACACCGGCGCGAAAGAACTTATGTGCATTCGCGTTCTCGGAGGTTCCGGCAGAAGGTATGCAAATATCGGCGATGTCGTGGTTGCTTCTGTTAAGAAAGTAGCTCCCGGCGGCATGGTCAAAAAAGGCGACGTTGTCAAAGCAGTCGTTGTCAGAAGCGCCCGCGGCGTACGCCGTAAGGACGGCACCTACATCCGCTTTGACGAAAACGCCGCAGTCATCATCAAGGACGACAAGAACCCCAGAGGCACCCGTATTTTCGGGCCGGTGGCCAGAGAGCTGCGTGAGAAGGATTATCTCAAGATCCTCTCCCTCGCTCCCGAAGTGCTCTGATGACGGAGGATAACAGAATGAATAATAAACTTCATGTGAAAACCGGCGATACCGTTATCATCCTCAGCGGTAAGGACAAGGGCAAGAAGGGCAAGGTCCTTCAGGTCAGCCCCACCGAGGGTAAGGTCATCGTCGAAAAGAGAAACATGGTCACCAAGCATGTCAAGGCTCGCAAGGCCAACGATCCTTCGGGTATCGTGCAGGCAGAAGGTGCCCTGTATGCCTGCAAGGTGCAGGTAGTTTGCCCCAAGTGCGGAAAGCCGACCCGCATCGGACATAAGAAATTCGAAGACGGCACCAAAGCTCGCATTTGCAAGAAATGCGGCGAAGAACTGTAAGAGAAGGAGGTCGCATTAACATGGCAAGACTCAAAGAAATGTACAAAAACGAAGTCGCCGGCGCACTGATGAAGAAATTTCAGTACAAGAGCGTGATGCAGATCCCCAAACTCGATAAGGTCGTCATCAACGTCGGCTGCGGCGAAGCCCGCGACAACGCCAAGATCATCGACGCCATCGTCAATGACCTCGGTCTCATCACGGGTCAGCGTCCTGTGGTCTGCAAGGCCAGAAAATCCGTCGCGAACTTCAAGCTTCGCGAGGGCATGAACATCGGCGTCAAGGTCACCCTCAGAGGTGAGCGTATGTACGAGTTCGTGGATAAGTTCTTTAACGTTGCGCTCCCGCGTGTGCGTGACTTCAGAGGAATCAATGCCAATAGCTTTGACGGCCGTGGTAACTACTCCATGGGCATCAAAGAGCAGTTGATCTTCCCTGAGATCGAGTACGATAAGATCGACAAGGTTCGCGGTATGGACATCTGCTTTGTCACCACCGCAAACACTGACGAAGAGGCTCGCGAGCTGTTAAGCTTGATGGGCGCTCCGTTCGCGAAGTAAGGAGGAGAATTACAATGGCAAAAACATCCATGAAGGTCAAGCAGAGCAGACCTGCCAAATTCTCGACCAGAGCCTATAACAGATGCAAGATCTGCGGCCGCCCCCATGCCTATCTGCGCAAGTACGGCGTCTGCCGTATCTGCTTCCGTGAGCTCGCCTACAAGGGTGAGATTCCCGGCGTCAAAAAGGCAAGCTGGTAAACAACAAGATTTGAAAAGGAGGTTGACGGTATGCAAATCACCGACACTATCGCCGATATGCTCACGCGTATTCGCAACGCGAATTCGGCCAAACACGAATCGGTGGACATTCCTGCATCAAATATGAAAAAGGCAATCGCCCAAATTCTTGTTGATGAAGGTTATGTAAAGGGCTTCACCGTGGTTGAAGACGGTAAGCAGGGCGTTATCCACATGACGCTCAAATATAATGAAGGTAAGACATCGGCCCTCACCGGCATCCGCCGGGTTTCCAAACCCGGTCTTCGGATCTACACCAACTGTGATGATATGCCCAAGGTCATGAAGGGCTTGGGTATCGCCATTCTCTCCACTTCCAAAGGTATCATGACAGATCGCCAGGCTCGTAAAGAGAACATCGGCGGCGAAGTCCTGGCCTTTGTCTGGTAAGGAGGTAGAATGACATGTCAAGAATCGGTAAGAAACCCATTGCTATCCCCGCGGGCGTGACCGTGGAGAACAATGCGAATCTGATTACGGTCAAGGGCCCCAACGGCACCCTGACCATGCAGGCTCACGAACTGATGAACGTCAAGGTCGAAGGCGCTGAAGTGATTGTTGAGCGTCCCAACGACGAGGCTCAGGCTCGTTCCCTGCACGGACTCACCCGTACTTTGATCTACAACATGGTCGTCGGCGTGACCGAAGGCTTCAAAAAGGAGCTGGACGTCAACGGCGTTGGCTTCCGTGTACAGCTGCAGGGCAACAAGCTCGTGATGAACCTCGGCTTCTCGCATCAGGTCATCATGGAAGCTCCCGAGGGCATCAAGATCGAGGTTCCGGGTCCCAACAAGATCATCGTGTCCGGCGCTGACAAGGAAAAGGTCGGCCAGTTTGCGGCAGAAATTCGTATGAAGCGTAAGCCCGAACCCTACAAGGGCAAAGGTATCAAATACGCCAACGAGCACATCCGCCGTAAAGAAGGCAAAGCCGGTAAAGGCTCGAAATAAGACAAGGAGTGAAAAAGACGTATGGTTACCAGAGTTGACAGCAATAAAGCACGTCTCAAGAGACATACCAGAGTCCGCGGCAAGATCAGCGGCACTACCGAGTGCCCTCGTCTTTGCGTGTATCGCTCCCTGGGCAATATTTACGCGCAAATCGTGGATGATACTAAGGGCGTGACCTTGTGCAGCGCGTCCTCCACCGAAAAGGACTTCGGTTCCTACGGCGGTAACAAAGCGGCGGCCAGAAAGGTCGGCGAAGTCATTGCCAAGCGTGCGGCTGAAAAGGGTATCAGCGACGTCGTGTTCGATCGCGGCGGCTATATCTATCACGGTCGTGTGCAGGAGCTCGCAGAGGGTGCCCGTGAGGGCGGCCTGAAGTTCTGAAGAAGGAGGAGAAGATTTTGGCTTACGAAAGACGTTCGGCAGCAGCCGATGAATTTAAGGAGCGCGTTGTTTCGATCAACCCCGTTTCCAAGACCGTCAAGGGCGGCCGCGTACGCAAGTTCGCAGTGCTGGTCGTTGTTGGTGACGGAAAGGGCAAGGTCGGCTACGGTATGGGTAAGGCAAACGAAGTTCCCGATGCCATCCGCAAGGCTATTGAGGATGCAAAGAAGAACCTCATCACCGTTCCCATGCGCGGCACAACCATTCCTCACGACATTATCGGTGAGTACGGCGCCGGCAGAGTTCTGCTGAAACCCGCTGCTCCCGGTACCGGAGTGATCGCCGGCGGTCCGGTGCGTGCAGTCCTCGAGACCGCAGGTATCCGCGACATCCGCACCAAGGCTCTTCGCTCCAACAATCCCTGCAACGTGGTGCGTGCCACCATGGCAGGTCTCGCAGCTCTGCGTGATGCAGCTACCGTTGCTGCTCAGAGAGGCAAGACCGTTCAGGAAATTTTAGGTTAAGAGAGGTGCAGACAATGGCTACGAAAAAAACTGCAAAAGCTGCGACCCTCACCATCAAGCTCACCAAGAGCCTGATCGGTTCCACTAAGAAACAGATCGCGACTGCCGAGGCTCTGGGCCTGCGCAAGGTGGGCGACACCACCACGCAGCCTGACAACGCTCAGACCAAGGGCAAGATCACGGTCATCAACCACCTCGTTGAGGTAGAAGCCTGATTAAGGGAGGTGCAAACACTATGAAGCTTCATGAGCTTTCGCCGATCGACGGCTCCACCAAGGAGAGAAAACGTATCGGCAGAGGTCCCGCTTCCGGTCAGGGTAAAACTGCCGGTAAGGGACACAAGGGTCAGAAGGCAAGAGCCGGTCACGGTCAGCGTCCCGGTTTCGAAGGCGGTCAGATGCCGCTGCAGCGCCGCGTACCCAAGAGAGGTTTCAACAACATCTTCGCGACTCGTTACGCGATTATCAATCTGGACGCTCTGAATGCATTTGAGGACGGCGCAGTGGTCGACACCGACGCTCTCATCCATGCAGGAGCAGTCAAAAAGGCACCTTACGGTGTCAAAGTACTCGGCAACGGAGAAATCACCAAAAAGATTACCGTGAAGGCCGCAGCGTTTTCGGCATCCGCCAAGGAGAAGATCGAAGCTGCCGGCGGCACTGCCGAGGTGATGTAAGATGCAGATTTTAGATACTCTGAGAAATGCATGGACCATCAAAGAACTGCGCAGAAAGATTCTGTTCACCCTGCTCATTCTTGTGGTGTTCAGAATCGGTTCGTTCCTGCCCGTTCCCTACATTGACGTAGAAGCCCTGCGTGCTTCTATGGAAAGCAGCGCGAACAGCGGTACGATGTTTGAGTATCTCGGAATCCTCACCGGCGGAGCGCTTTCCTACGGCGCAATCTTCGCCATGAGCGTTACCCCCTACATCAACAGCTCCATTATTATGCAGCTGTTGACCGTGGCAATTCCTTATTTGGAGAGAGTTGCCAAGGAAGGTGAGGAGGGCCGCAGAAAGATCGCAAAATACACCCGTTTTGCCACCGTTATCCTCGGTCTCATTCAGGGTATTGCGTTCTACTTCTATCTGCGCAACAACGATTTCGTTACCTACACGGCCGGCTTTGGCGGCGTCTTCGCAGCCATCGTCATCGTCCTGTGTCTGACTGCCGGCTCTGCCATTATGATGTGGCTGGGCGAGCAGATCGATGCCAAGGGTATCGGTAACGGCATCTCCATGCTTCTGTTTGCGGGTATCATCTCCCGCGGACCCGAAGCAGCCGTAACTCTGTGGAATTACTTCTACGAGTTGGGTATCAAGCAGAATCAAGCGAAATATATCGTTTTGGTTCCCGTGCTGCTGGTGGTATTCATCGCCCTGATCGGTTTCATCGTCTGGATGACCGGTGCCGAGCGCAGAATCCCCGTCCAGTATGCAAAGCGTGTGGTCGGACGTAAAATGTACGGCGGACAAAACACCTTCATGCCCATTCAGGTCAACATGTCCGGTGTTATGCCCATCATTTTCGCCTCTTCCATCCTTTCCATCCCCTCCACCATCACCGCGTTTATGTCCAATACCGAAAGCGGCTGGTACAAGGTGCTTTCCTTGCTCAACTACCAGACCGTCATGTACTCGGTGCTTTACTTCGCGCTGATCATTGGCTTTGCCTACTTCTACGTGCAGATCCAATACAATCCTGTCGAGATGGCCAATAACCTTCGTCAGAATTCCGGCGCGATCCCCGGTATCCGTCCCGGTAAACCGACTGTGGACTTCATCAAGAAGATCCTGTCGCGCATCACCCTCATGGGCGCTCTGTTCCTGGGTGTGATCGCCATCCTGCCGATCATCGTCGGCTCGGTGGGCGGCATCGGTGTTTCTCTGGGTGGTACCTCCATCCTGATTCTCGTCGGCGTTGCACTGGATACGGTGCGCAACCTCGAGAGCCAGATGCTCATGCGCCACTACAAAGGATTCTTGGATTAACAACAATGCGTGCGGGCGGATGACCGCATTCGCCCGCGCACAGGATGGATCATTTCGGAGGAACAACATGAAACTTATTCTTCTCGGAGCCCCCGGCGCCGGCAAAGGCAGTCAGGGTGAACTCCTCAAGGTCGCGCTCGACGTTCCCGTGATCTCCACGGGCAACATGATCCGAGAAGCGATCGCACAGGGAACTCCGGTCGGCCTCAAGGCCAAAGCCTTGGTCGAGGCCGGAAATTTGGTAGACGATGAAACGGTCGTTGGCATTGTTGCCGAGCGCATTCGTCGCGACGACTGCAAAAACGGCTTCATTTTCGACGGATTTCCCCGTACCATTCCTCAGGCTGAGGCATTGGATGCCCTGGGGGTCAATATTGACAAGGTCGTCAATATCGAAACCTCGGACGAAGAGATCATGCAGCGCTTGACCTCGCGTCGGGTCTGTCCCGATTGCGGTTGCCCGTATCATCTCGTCAACCATCCGCCTCAGGTCGATGGCATCTGCGACAAGTGCGGTGCGGCGCTCATCCAACGCAAGGACGATGACCCCGAAACCGTAAAGGACCGCTTGAGAGTCTATCATGAGCAGACCGAGCCCCTCATTGGTTATTACCAAAAGCAGGGAAAGCTGGTCAGCGTAGACGGCAGCGGCAGCGACATCGCAGCAGGAACCGCCCGCACCCTTGCGGCGCTGGGACGGTAACTCGGTATGATCGTGCTCAAAACATCCCGTGAGATCGCGGCTATGCGGGAAGCAGGTCGCATCGCGGGCAGAGCCCTTCAGCTTGCGGGCGAAATGGTCGCCCCGGGTGTGAGCACCTACGAAATTGACCGTGAGACCGAGCGCTTTATCCGCAGCTGCGGCGCTACCCCAAGCTTTAAAAACTATCAGGGGTATCCCGCAACCGCCTGCATCTCGGTCAACGATCAGGTTATCCACGGCATCCCATCCAAACACTGCATCATTCAAGCAGGTGACATCGTCAGCATTGACCTTGGTGCCTTTTATCAAGGGTATCACGGCGATACTGCTGCCACCTTCGCAGCGGGGGAGATCTCTCCCGACGCGCAGCGGCTGATGGATGTGACCAAAGAAAGCCTTATGAAAGGCATTGCAATGGCACACGCAGGCAACAGAATCGGCGATATATCCTATGCAGTGCAATCCCATGCCGAAGCAGCCGGCTTCTCCGTGGTGCGCAGCTTTGTCGGACACGGTGTCGGAACTCAGCTGCACGAAGCACCGGAGGTTCCCAATTTCGGCACCGCCGGTCGCGGCGTTCGACTCATGGCAGGTATGACCATCGCCATCGAGCCGATGATCAACATGGGACAGTGCGATGTTCGTGTATTACAGGACGGTTGGACAACAGTCACCAAGGACGGCAGCCTTTCGGCTCACTTTGAGCATACGGTCGCCATCACCACCGACGGTCCCGTCCTGCTCACCCAACCCTGACGGAGGAACGAATATGGAAGTGAAACGAGGACGCGTCGTCTGCTCCAAAGCAGGCCGCGACAAGAACACATTCCTGGCAGTCGTCGCCGTGGACGGAGATTGGATCTTGGTCTGCGACGGTAAGGCCCGTCCCCTCGAGCGACCCAAGAAAAAGAACGGAAAGCACGTCAGTGTGACCAACACGCTCCTGACCGAGGAGCAACTTGCAACCAATCGACAACTGCGCGGCGCATTAGCCGCTCTCAACTGAGGAGGTAATCCGATGTCAAAGGCAGATTTAATCGAAGTGGAAGGCACTGTGGTCGAAAAGCTGCCCAACGCAGTCTTTAAGGTCGAGTTACAAAACGGTCATCAGATCATGGCTCACATCTCCGGCAAACTGCGCATGAATTACATCCGCATCCTGCCCGGCGATAAGGTCACCATCGAGATGTCCCCCTATGACCTGACCAAAGGTCGTATCACATGGCGTTCCAAGTAAGCATGTGCGGCAAATAAGCATTGCACGCACGGACAAGTAAGGAGGATCATTATTATGAAAGTCAGACCTTCTGTCAAGAAAATTTGCGAAAAATGCAAAATCATCAGACGCAAAGGCAAAGTAATGGTCATTTGCGAAAACCCTAAGCACAAACAGCGTCAGGGCTAATCCCGACGCCAACCGAAATTATGGAGGTGCAACAAAATTATGGCACGTATTTCAGGTGTTGACCTGCCCAGAGAAAAACGGGTAGAAATCGGTTTGACCTATATCTACGGAATCGGCCGTAAAACCGCTTCGGACATCCTTGCTGCTACCGGCGTCGACCCCGACGTTCGCGTCAAGGATCTGACCGAGGAAGACACAGCAAAACTTCGTGAATATATCGAGCACAACCTGCATGTTGAAGGCGATCTGAGAAGAGACGTCGCATTCGACATCAAGAGATTGGTCGAGATCGGCTGCTATCGCTGCATCCGTCACAGAAAGGGCCTGCCCGTTCGCGGTCAGCGTTCCAAGACCAACGCACGTACCCGCAAAGGTCCCAAGAAGACCATTGCGAATAAGAAGAAGTAAGCAGAGGAGGACTTTTTTATGGCAAAGGCTAATACCAGAGTCGCTACGACTCGCAGACGCCGCGAAAAGAAAAACATCGAAAAAGGCTCTGCTCATATCCAATCCACGTTTAATAACACCATCGTGACCATCACGGATACCGAAGGCAACGCCGTTTCTTGGGCTTCTGCCGGTGAGATGGGCTTCCGCGGCTCCAAGAAGAGCACGCCGTTCGCCGCTCAGACCGCTGCCGAGACTGCTGCTAAGGTCGCCATTGATCACGGTATGAAGACTGTTGAAGTTTTCGTCAAGGGACCGGGTTCGGGCCGTGAGGCCGCCATCCGTGCACTGCAGGCCGCAGGTCTGGAAGTCAGCATGATCAAGGATGTTACCCCCATCCCCCACAACGGCTGCCGTCCGCCGAAAAGAAGACGCGTTTAATTTGGAGGTGTAAGTATGGCAAGATATACCGGTTCGGTTTGCAAGCTCTGCCGCAGAGAGGGTCAGAAGCTGTTCCTCAAGGGCGAGAGATGCTACTCCGAAAAATGTTCCGTGGGCCGCAGAGCCTACGCCCCCGGCCAGCACGGTCAGGGACGCAAAAAGTCTTCTGAATACGGTCTCCAGCTGCGCACCAAGCAGAGAGCCAGACGTTACTACGGTGTTGGCGAGAAACAGTTCCGTCATTATTATGAGATGGCTGTTGCCAAGACCGGCGTGACCGGTGAAAACCTGCTGCGCATTCTCGAGAGCCGTTTGGACAACGTTGTCTACAAGCTCGGTTGGGCTTCTTCCAGAGCAGAAGCAAGACAGCTGGTCGTGCACGGTCACTTCACCGTCAACGGCAAGCGCGTTGATATTCCTTCCTATCTGGTCAAGGCCGGCGAGGAGATCGCCATCAACGCAAAAAGTTTGGAGAGTGCCAAGATCCAGGCTGTGCTGGAATCCAATTCCGCACGTCCCGTGTCTGCTTGGCTGGAGCGCGATGCCGAAGGCAAAAAGGCCAAGGTCGTCGCCCTGCCCGAACGCGATCAGATCGATGTTCCCGTTGAGGAGCATCTCATCGTCGAGTTCTACTCCAAGTAATCCTGAGCCTCTCAGGCATTACACTTCAAACGTGTTTCACAACCGTAGCAGTTATGCTGCATAAAAAGGAGGCTTTTGGATGATTGAGATTGAAAAACCCGGTATTGAAACAGTAGATCTGCTTTCTGACGGGACTTACGGAAAATTCGTCGTCGAACCGCTTGAGCGCGGCTACGGCACCACGCTGGGTAACTCCCTGCGCCGCGTGCTGCTTTCCTCGCTGCCCGGTGTCGCTGTCAACTCCATCAAAGTCGAGGGCGTTGTACACGAATTTTCAACCCTCCCCGGCGTCAAAGAGGACGTTACGGAGATCGTTCTGAATATCAAGGGCCTGATTGCAAAGATCAGCGGTGATAACGAGGCTACCAAGGTCGTCTACATTGACGCCCAGGGTCCCTGCGAGGTCACTGCCGCCGATATCAAATGTGACAGCGAGGTTGAGATCCTCAACCCCGAAATGCACATCGCCACGCTTGGCGAAAACGGACGCCTGCTCATGGAATTAACCATGAACCGCGGCCGCGGATATCAGCCCGCCGATCGCAATCGCGCCGCATCCTCCACCATCGGGGTCATCCCCGTCGATTCCATCTATACTCCTGTGGTCAAGGTCAACTACTCGGTAGAAAATACCCGTGTCGGCCAGATCACAGACTACGATAAGCTGACGCTGGAAGTCTGGACCAACGGTGTCCTGACCGCCAAGGAAGCTGTGGCATTGGCCGCCAAGGTGCTCACCGAGCATCTCAACCTCTTCATCGAGTTGGATGAAAAGGGTCAGGACGGTCTGATGGCAGAAAAGAAAGACAACGCCAAGGACAAGGCGCTCGAGCTGACCATCGAAGAGCTCGATCTGTCGGTGCGTTCCTTCAACTGCCTCAAGCGTGCCGGAATCAACACGGTAGAGAATCTGATCAACAAGACCGAAGACGATATGATGAAGGTTCGCAACCTCGGCCGCAAGTCGCTTGAGGAAGTCATTGCGAAGCTTGCATCTCTCGGCTTTGCCCTCAGAAAAGAAGACGAATAAGTCGAATCCTAAGAAAAGGAGTGAAATTCAATGCCCGGAACCAGAAAGCTTGGCAGAAAAACGGATAGCCGTACTGCCATGTTGAGAGCCATGGTCACCTTCCTGCTCGAAAACGGTAAGATCGAAACCACCGTTACCCGCGCCAAGGAAGTTCGTTCCATGACCGAAAAATATATCACCCTCGGCAAAGAAAACTCCCTGGTGAACAAAAGACAGGCAATGGCTTTTATCACAAAGGAGTCTGTAGTCAAGAAACTGTTTGACGAGATCGCTCCCGCATATTCCGACAAGAATGGCGGTTACACGCGCATCACCAAAACAGGTCCCCGTCGCGGCGACGCGGCTGAGATGGCCATCATCGAGCTGGTGAAATAAATCCAATAAAAAAGAGCATCTTCGGATGCTCTTTTTTTATGTCCTGCGGGAGGGAGCAAGCCCCGCGTAGGGGACGGCGCCCTCGACGTCCCGTTTTCCGCTGCGCGGCAACAACCCCTCCGCCACGGCTTTGCCGTGCCACCTCTCTTGCAGAGACGGCAGACCCCCTCCCTTCGGGCTTCCCGCTTGCAGCGGCAGCCACCCTTTTGTCGCATTTGCGACAATTCCCCTAACAGGGGAATTTCCTAACAGGGGGTACCCTTACACAGGGGAGGCTTTGGGAGGGCGCCATTCTCAGGCTCCCTTGTGTAAAGGGAGCTCCG
>JAFQKX010000043.1 GCA_017414705.1 Clostridia bacterium | reverse complement strand
GGCTGAAAACCAGGGAAAACCGTATAATTATGGGAGCAACCTACACCGCAATTGGTGGGTCGGGCCGCACATCCACGAATTCAGTGAGATCATCTATACCATTGAGGGTATGACGGTGGTGAATCTCAACGGCTGCCGTTACGAGGTGCCCAAAAATCATTTGATCTTCATATTGCCCAACCATATTCACGAGTATCCCGCGGAATGTGACTCATATCTGCGTTGCGCGGTGTTTTCCAATGATTTTGTGCCGTTGTTTTTTGAGTGGCTCAGCCATATGGATCTGAAAAATCCCGTCGTAGATCTGTCGGAGCATACTTGGTTGATGGAAGAATTGGGGCAGTGCAAGCCGGAGGATATTTTGAAGATCGGCGGTCTTTTAACCTTGCTGTGCGATCTGGTGCTGAAAAACACCGAACCGGTTGCCGAAAAAACTCCGGAAAATATGCTGTTATATCAAGTGTTTCGTTATGTTTCTCAGAATTTCAAACAGAATATTACACTCAAAGGGATCGCAAAGGAGCTCGGATATCACGAGAAATATCTTTCTTCTCAGCTGCATGCGACCCTGCGGATGAATTTCCGGACCTTTTTGGCTTCCTACCGTGTGGATTGCGCCAGACATGATTTAGTGCTCAAGGAAAAAGCGCGCTTGTCGGTGGCGCAGATCGCATTTGAAAACGGATTTTCTTCCATCAACACCTTCAATCGGATGTTCAAAGAAATTATCGGTATGACCCCGACGCAGTACCGCAAACAAAAAACGGAGCGATAAGCATCGCTCCGTTTTTACTCATATGAGTTACAGTGTGATCTCTTGATAAAATTCCGGTACGATTTTCGGCTCGTATGCAAAATCGTGCAGGTCCAGCGCATCAAACAGACCGCAGTGCAGCGGGACGGCGGTGGCGCCCAAACGCTCGCAAAAGCGTTTTCCGTCGGCAAAATTCATATTATTACCGCGCCCGTTGACCGGTAAAAAGACGTAATCGATCCGTTGGGGCAGCTGCTCAAAAACGGCAGGATGATACAGCGTGTCTCCCGTCACGTAACAGACCTTTCCCTCGGCGTAGATCACAACGCCGACGGCACACTCGTCGGAATGCTCGGCATGAACCGCCTGAAAACGCAATTCGCCTTCGGTCCATTCGGTGCCGCTGTTGAACTGCACGTAATTATTTTTGATCCCGCCGAATTTTCGCACCGTCTGCCATGCGTTTGCGCTTGCCAGCACCAAAACCTCGGAATCCTCCGAGAGATAATGCTGCAGAGTCTCGGGATCGGTGTGATCCAAATGATTGTGGGTCAAAACAATGATATCGGGTTTGATTTGCAGAAAACGACGGTCCACCGCGACTCGTCTTTTGTTGTGCGGTTCGATTTTCTCAACGCTGTCGGACAGATACGGATCAATGATCATTTTCTTTGAGCAGGCCTCTAACAAAAGTCCTGCCTGTCCCAACCAAGTGATTTTCATATTGTCGTCCCCTTTTCCGTTTTTTCTATCATACAGCAACTCTTTTCAAAAATCAAGGTAAAAATTGCCGCGTCATACCCGCTGCGCCTGCGTCATATTCTGTAACAGAGGTGATTGTAATGGGCTGCAGAGTAACCGAAATGCGGGATAAAGAGGTCATTTGCGTCAAGGACGGCACGCGGCTGGGACACGTCTATGACGTGGAGATCGATACCTGCTCGGGCAGGCTGGTCGCCATCGTTATTCAGGGCAAAAGCAAGGCGTTTGGTCTGTTGGGGCACGAAAATGATATCGTCATCGATTGGGAGCAAATTGAGGTCATCGGAGAGGATACCATTCTGGTACGCGGCGAATGCTGCAACCGACCGTCTCCGCCGCCGCATCACAAAAACGATTTGCTGGAGCGCGTAATTGGTGGTTGAAATTTCAAGAGGAATGTGATACAATAGCAAGGCACACAAAAACGCGGGTATGGCGGAATTGGCAGACGCGCCAGACTTAGGATCTGGTATCTTCCGATGTGCAGGTTCGACCCCTGTTACCCGCACCAAGAAAAAAGTCACTTTTGTCTACCGACAAAGGTGACTTTTTTCAATGATATCCGTTCCTTGCGGAACGGGTGATATAGCTAACGCTATGATATCTGCTTCGCAGATG
>JAFQKX010000042.1 GCA_017414705.1 Clostridia bacterium | reverse complement strand
GCCGCGAAAATTCGCAGCCGCAGAAGCTTTGCCGATAGAGTCCGTATTCCTTGGATAATGCGATGGAACGTTGATACCGTCCCTTTTTCTTCAGATCGGTCGGGAGCCATTTGACCGTCGTGCCTTGGCACAACTCAGACCCGATGCGGTTGATGCGCACAGCATCCTTGAGCGGGCTGATGGTCAGCGTGGTGGCGCAGTAATCATAACCGCCTTGTTGTGCTGCTTGTACTGTCTTGCCAAGCCGTAAGGAAAAGCACGCGGTGCAGCGCAGACCGCCCTCGGGCTCGTTTTCCTGACCCCTTGCCGCCTGCGCAAATTCCGTCGGGTCATAGCCGCCCTCCAAGACCGTCACGGGGGAGGCGAGCGGACATTCGAGCACAAACCGCCGCAGCTCGTCTAACCGCTTTTGATATTCTGCAGCGTCGGTGATGTTGGGGTTGTAGAAATACGCCGTCACCGAAAAATGCTGCGTTAAAAACTCCAACGACGCGCTGGCGCAGGGCGCGCAGCAAACGTGCAGCAGCAGGGAAGGCTTTTGCCCTTGTAATCCATCAATGATACGCTGCGTTTCAAGCTCATAATTCTGCTTGTTCATTGATTAACTCCAATTTGGAATTTGGTACCGTCCTTTATGTTGAAAAAGACCAAAGCTTCAAAATGTTGGTAGGTCTCATCTGTAAATTCCATGATAACGGAAGCATCAGGCTCTAAAAATAAGGTGCTCATCAAATAATGATGATTTTTAGCTGTTCCCGATTTGACGGCGGAATCTTTTAAAAGGAGAGATTGGTCTCCTCGAAGAATCGTTGTCTTTTTTGTATGCAGTTTGATTTCTTTTTCGGTTGTCTCTTTATCAAACTGCATTTGATAACCGAACTTGTCTGTATTCTCAAACGCTACCTTCAAGGTATAAAACGACAGACGGAAATTTTCTTCATCCAATTTCCTTAGAGTCACGGTAGAAAGTGTGGTATCATACACCACCGTAAACCGAATGGGTTTTTCTACGTGCAGGCGGTTTTCCTCCATGTAATACGGCACCATCAGAATATCCAATCCGCGCATGAGATAATCGTAATCGGCAACGTAGCCGTCGATGACGGTCAGATAATTTCCGGTGTCACCTTGAATGAGCTCTACCTCATCGGCGCAAAAATCGCGGTCGGTCATGGCTCGGGTCAGCGTGGGGTAGGCGATTTCAAACGCCTGATCATAGGTCAGCGTACCCTTGCTTTGTATCATACTGTAAAAATCGATCAGCTCCGTGTCGGTCACCGCAATTTCCTGCCCCGCGGTAAAGGTGTGCTGCGCTGTTTGGGCAGGCTTGAAATGCGTGCGGGTGGTGTCGTTTTTAGCCAAGCAGGAATACAGTCCCAACGCGATCATCAGCGTCAGCACAAATAAAAAGATCATTCGGCTCCAGGAAAACAATTTAAATCTCGGCTTTTCACCGTAGGATGCCATTATTTTGCACCTTCCTTTCGGTAACGGTATGCGGCGTTGGCGAAGCGCACCAGATCCTCGGCGTTCAAGGTCTCAATGCGCGCGGTAGGCAGCAGCCCTGCATCCGCAATGGCTTTTTGCAGCACCTCGCGGGATAGACCCGTACCGACCGATGCGGAATTGAGAATGGTCTTTCTGCGCTGCGAGAAGGCGCCGCGCACCAAGGCAAAGAAGAAAGCCTCGTCCTCCACGGGATATTTGGGCTGCTTGCGGGGTGTCAGCTGAATGACGCAGCTGTCCACCTTGGGTGCAGGCGTAAAGCAGCCGCGGCCTACGCCGAACAGGATCTTAGGCTCGGCGTAATAATCCACCGCCACCGTTACGGCGCCGCTGTCGCGTGAGCCGACCTTGGCGCACAACCGCTCGGCGGCTTCCTTTTGCACCATGACCGTGATGCTTTCCACCGGCAGCTTTTCCTCCAGCAGCCGCATAATGAGCGGGGAGGTAATGTAATAGGGCAAGTTGGCGCAGAGGGCCACCTTTTGCCCGCCGAATTCCTCGCGGATGAGCTCGGCAAGCGGCAACTTCATGGCATCGCCCTCAACCACCTTGACATTGGAAAATTCCCCCAGCGTTTGCTCCAAAACGGGGAAAAGGCGGCGGTCAAGCTCTACCGCCACCACCTTTTGCGCCCGTAAGGCAAGTTCTTTTGTCAGCACGCCGATGCCGGGGCCGATCTCAAGCGCGCACATACCGTCCCGGACCAAGGCATGCTCGGCCATTCTGGGGCAAACGCTTGCATCGGTCAAAAAGTTCTGTCCCAACGCCTTGGAAAAATGAAATCCATGCTCGGACAGAATTTTTTGCACCACCGAGGGGGAAGAAAGATTCATGCGTGTTAACTCCGTTCGTTGTTATTTGATCAGCAGCTTGTCCGCCGCATAGCGCGGGCGATCCTTGACCTCGGTGTACAGCTTACCGATGTAGGTCGCCACGATACCCAAGCACAGCAGCAAAATGCCGCAGACCAGCCAAATGCTGGACAGCAAAAAGCAAAGTGCGCAGGGTAGCTGCAGGATGGCAAGGACGATGCCTGCCAGCATCCCGCACAGGGATAAAATACTGATGAAGGCACCCAATCGGGTGATCAGCTTGAGCGGCAGCACCGAAAAGGAAGTGATGCCGTCAACGGCAAGCGCCAGCATCTTGGTAAGAGGATACTTGCTTTCTCCCGCAAACCGCTCGGCACGCTCGTAGGTGACGATGGAGGTCTGCAAGCCGATATCCTTGACCATTCCGCGCAAAAACAGATTGACCTCGCGATAGCGGGACAGCTCCTGCAGTGCTCGCTTGCTCATCAGGCGGCAGTCGGCGTGATTAAAGACCACGTCTACCCCCATTTTTTGCAGCAGCTTGTAATAACCCTCTGCTGTAATACGCTTGAAGGCGGTGTCGGTCTTGCGCGCCGAACGCACCCCGAACACGATCTCGTTGCCCTTGGCGTATTCGCTCAAAAAGCCGTCGATGATATCCACGTCGTCCTGCAGATCGGCATCCATCGAGATAACGCAGTCGGCATACTCCATCGCCGTCATCAGCCCGCCCCAAAGAGCCTTTTGATGACCGCGGTTGTGTGCCAGCTTAACGCCGCAAACAGATTCGCTTTCATTGTGGTACTGCTCAATGAGCTGCCAGGTGTTGTCGCGCGAGCCGTCGTCCACGTACAGAATACGGCTGCGGGCGTCTACCACACCGTTGATCACCAGCGTGTTGAGCTTGTCGCACAAGCGCTTGGTGGTTTCGGGCAGAACCTCCTGCTCATTGTAGCAAGGGATCACGATATAAAGAATAGCCATTTTTCTTTTCTCCTTTTCCCAATCCTGTGAGGGCGGTTGTTTATTCCTCTGCAGGGGGCTCCGCCTGCGTCGGATCTTCGGGCTCAATGGCGGTTTCCGGCAGCATGCCCAATGCCTGCATGGCGTCGGCGCAGATGATGGCCTCCTCCTGCGATGCGGTATGCGCGTCGGATTGAACCGCTGCTTCGGCAAGCACCGCAGCGGGATGCTTGCGGCGATACAGGAATACCGCCAATAAATACACCGCAGTCAGCAGCAGCGCACCGCCCGAGATCAGCAGACCCTCGGTCAGCTGCGGGGTGCGATAGGTGAAGGTAACGGTATGATCGCCTGCGGGTACGCAGACGGCCATAAAGCCGACGTTGACCTTCTCGATCTGAGCGGGGACACCGTCCACCGTTGCACTCCAGCCTTCCTCATAAGGAATGCTGTAGAACACCAGATTTTCCTTGTTCAGGCGGATCTGCGAGGTGAACGAGTTGTTTTCAAATACCGTCTTGTAGGCGGCGGTCGCCTTGCGCTCGTCACAGTCCTTTTTGTACGCGTCTTTGGTGAAGGGAATGTAGTTTTCCTCCGAGGTGGTCATATCCTCAAACGGATCGGGGACGTAGGTGCTGTCGAGCGAGGGCGCGTCGGAGCTCGTATCCGTCACGGCGTCCTGCGTTTGCTCGGAGGAGCTTGCATCGGGATCGGTCGGGGTTTCCTCCGGTGTGTAGGACGGATCGTTGACGGTGTTTTTGTTGGAGATGCTGCAGTTGAACAAATGCCCGTACCGCGCGATCTGCTCGTAATCGAGCACCATTGCCTTGAGCATCATAAGCTGGCGGTTTTGCGTAGACTGCGCGTCGCAATCCTGCCGCGAAACGTAATAATCATAGGTGAAGCCGTAGGGAATATAGCACTCGTTGAGATAGATCTTGAAATTATTTTGGGTATCAAACAACGCGTAATAAGGCATCTGGGTGTTGGAGCCGGTGCCGAAGGAATTCGAGCTGTTATGCTGCAGCAAATATTTGACCGACAGCAGAGAGCGCAGCGCGTAATTCGAGGTCTCGGGACGCGAGGCAACGCCGCGATCCACGCCGACGTACTCGTAAAATTCCGTCACCGAAGCCGGTACCAACGAATGGAAGGCCTGAATTGAGGAAACGTCCAGGAACATAGCGGTGTTGTCCATGCCGTCGTACACGTCCCAACGCACCTCGTCCTTGTCTGCCACGTCGATCTTGCCTTGAAGAAGATCGGGGATGATGAAGTTGGTGGTATCGTAGGAATGGCTCTTACCAAAGCCCAAAAATACTGCCGAATACAAGACGGAAACGACGCATACCAGCGTCACGGCGCAGCGATAGAAGCGTTCGGCGTTCAGCTTTTTGACCTTCAGCAGCATCCACATCAGCAGGCTGCAGGCTACCACGATCACCACGTAGATCCAGAAGCGGTTGGTGTAGCCTTTGTCGAACAGCCCGTATTTTTCGCTGAAGACGTCCGAGTCACTGCCGGTTGGGAAAAATCCGATGGCCAATGCGATGGCAAGCGTGATGCCGGTGCTCCAACGAAGCCCCTGCATATAATCTACCTCGGGATCCTCCAAGCCTTGTGCCGATACCAATGCCATGATCAGCAGCGGCATATAGAACCAACGCGCATAGTAGGCGTAGTTGAACATATAAAACGCAGAATTGAGCACCGGGATCATAGCCATAACAAACATAATGGCCAGAATGCGCCGTTGCCAGGTCTTGCGCTTGGCGATCATCCATCCCAAAACACCCGTCATGCTGAACAAGGGCAACCAAGCCGATACCGAGGACCATTTGACGTCCGCACCCGTAAAGAAGACGGGGCGTGCGGGCAGCTCGGGCGGGAAGAACATACTCTGGAAGATGTAGGCGTAGATCTGCTCCTTGCCGTACAACAGAGCACCCCAACCGTTGATGGTGGAATCCAAACGGCTGTTGGAAAGCACCGTCACAAAGGTCGGCATCAGAATAAACGCCGCAAGGCAAAGACCCAATACCGCCTCTAACGCCAACCAAAGGAAGGCGGAAAATTTGGTGGGCCACTGTCCCGACACCATGCGGATCATCCAATAAATGACGCAGAACACCACCATGCCAAAGAAGAAGAAATAGTTGGAAACGGCACACAGTGCAACCATCAGCAGGAAAAATCCGCGTCGGTTATCGGTCATCAGCTGCTCCATAGACAGCAGCAGCAGCGGGAACAGAATAATGGCCTCGTGGAAATGATTGAAGAAGATGTTATACACCGAGAAGCCGGAAAACGCATACATCAGCGCACCCAGCACGGCGTAATTTTTGTTTTTGACAAAGCGGGTGATGTAGCAATAGGCCGTCAGCGCAGCGCAGCCGAATTTCAAGATGAGCAGCGGCCCCATCAGATACGGCACCATCCAGTTGGGGAAGGGGAGCGTCAGCCAGAAAAACGGACTGCCCAACAAATAGAAGGTGTACGAGCCGATGAAATTGACGCCCAGATCGGTGCCGTAATCCCACATAGCACCCTCGCGCACCAATTCGTGTGCGCGTTGATAAAACGGCACCTGCTGCACGTTGAAGTCGCCGAAGAACAGAAAATATCCCTGATCGGCGATCAAATACGGCAGGAAAAAGGCAAATGCCGTGGCAAGGGCCAGTCCGAAGACCAGCCCGTATTTTTCTTTGGTTTTTTGCAGCGAGAGCGCCGTCATATTACAGACCCTCCTCATCGTCCTCAAAGGACAGATTTACTTGGAATCCGCCGGACAGATCATCCTCGTCGGTCGGTGTGCCAACGGGGAAGCTGTCTACCGGCATAACGAAGGGGACGGGAGGTTGCACCGGCGCCACGTCGGGGATCTGCTCGGGTGTAACGGCGGACGAATTATGATTCAGCGTCTCCTCGGCAACTGCAGCGGCAGCCGCTGCGCCGAGTGCTTGCTGCACGTCGTCCTCATCGTCTTCACCGTCTTCGTCTGCATCGTCCTTCTTGTGCTTGGACAGCAGCGGTAACAGCAGCATCAGCGCAATGCTGACGATGGCAATGGACAAAATGACCCACAACAGGATCTTGAGCAGACCGTCCTCGTCGGAGGAATCGTCGGTTGTATCGTCCGTCGACGGATACGAGGGAGTGACGGGATCCGTCACGGCATCCAGCGGCTCGAACTGTGCATACAGAACGTGTCCCGTTGAAATATCCGTGAAGGTGTATTGCGAGATGCTGTCTTCCTTGCTATAGTTGGTCAATACCTCGTCTACCGTCAGCGCGGCCAGATAATAACCGGCATCGGGCGTGATGGTAACGGTCAGGGATTCCCCCTGCTTGACGGTAGTGATGCCGGCAGGCGACACCGTTCCGCCGGCGGTGCAGCGGGTGGTAACGGTCAGACCGGTGGTCGTGGTGAAGGAGAGGACCTCGCCGCGCATCTCACACTTTTCGGTGACGATGTAGGTCTGGAAGAAATAGGTCTTTTGCGGCTTGAGGCCCAACAGATCAATGGTAATGAGCTTGTTTTGCGGGTTTTGGATGTTGGCGGTGGTGCGGTAGTCCAGATTATAGCTCACCTCGCCCCAATAAACGCCGGCCTGCAAAATATCGTAGCTGCCTGCCACGTGAATCGAGATGGTGGCGGTGCTTCCGGTGATGAGAGAAACCGAGGAAGAGGAAATGCTGTTTTCGGTGGGATTGGAATAGGTCATCTTCAGCTCGCATGGGTTGCCCAGTCCGGGAGCGACACCCAGCTTGTCAGCCTCACCCTTGAGCAGCTCCTGCGTGGTCAGATACATCTGATCCACCGAATAGGAAGCAACGTGCTGCGAGGGGTCGAGGGAGGAGCTTGCAGGCTGTGAGGAGGCTGTCGAGGAGGCAGCGGCGGAGGTGGTAGAAGAGGCGGAAGCCGCAGCCGTTGAGGTGGCTTCTCTGGTTGCCTGCGAAGAGGTCTGCGATGCGTTTTGAGAGGAGCTCGCGGGCTGCGAAGCAGCAGGCTGCGAGGAGGACGCCTTTCTGGCACCGTACAACGTCAGCGAGACACGGCGCAGCGTCATGGTTTTTGCGGTTGTGCTGGGGGCCATTTTGCTGAGGGGAATGCGGATGAGGTTGATGCCCTTGCGCAGTCCCGCGCCGTCATTGGCACAAGCGTCCAGAACCGAAACGTCGGTGACCGAAAGCTTGACCCCGCTGTCCTCCAATACCAGCTTGGCAGAGGAGATATCATCGGCTTTTTCCAAATACAACGCAAAGCAGAAAACGTCGTTTTTCAGATCCATCGGCATGGCAAGACCGCGCAGCTCGATGGAGCTGCCGCCTTCTTTTTCCAAGCGCAGATAATCCGACCAGCTGCTCGGACCGTTGGTCTTCTCATCCTTTTTGGTGTTGTAAGATCCGCTCACCGCATCAAAGACCATACCCTCCAGGGTGCCCTGGTCGAAATCAGCGATCAGGCGTCCGCCGTACGGCGCACCGCTGCGCTGATAGGTGTCGGTGTAATCCACCAACCGCAGGTGGTCAAATTTGACGGTCAGCCCGTTAAACACGGTGCCGGTGACGGCAAACTTGACAATACGGTTAAAGTTAAAGGCGGCTTCCTCCTGCAGGGTGGAATCGGTGTTCCACATCGGCAGCTCCAATGAGATCCAGCCGTTGGAGGTGCAGGGGATCTCCCATTGCAAAATACGACCGTTGATGTCGTGCAGCTGAGCCACCAGCATGGGAACCGATTGAGAATACAGCGGCGCGATCAGGCTGTGATCCGAAACGAACAACTCCATCTTGAGCGCGGTGTGCTGAATATCCTTGACGTTCAGGTCAAACGCACCCACGGCAGAACCGACGATCTGGTGCGTGGTAGCGTTGGAATTATAGGTCACCGAATAGCATCCGGAGCCTTCCCTTGCATTTTGAACGTCAATGGTGTGTACCCGAGCGGTAGACCAAGCGGTCAGCTCGGTATCAAAGCTAAAGATCTTGGTCTCGGCAGCCTTGATCTTGCCCTGATTGACCTGATTGACTACCGATTCTGCCATACCGGACAGTACACAACCGATTGTCAACAGACAACACAGTCCGATTGCCAAAATCTTTTTATTGAGATGCTTCATCTTCAACAACCTCCGAACTGCGGTCAAGCCGCAGAAGTTTTTGATGTCACGGAAACAAAAAATACTTTGTCCCCAATATGTTCTCTTAATATAATATAAAAAAAACGGTAAATAATCAAGTCTATGTTGCAAAAATTAGCGAAATGTTTTATAATCAAACTGTTATTTTTGATTTCTTGCAGAAAAATATAACAAAAACCCCAAAGAATTGCAAAAAATGCGAACGGAGGAATTTGCTTTGTTGCCTTTTGTGCCGAACGATACCAAACAGTTGGTCATTGAGACCCCGTCCTGGGGAAGCTACGCCCGCTACCCGGTGCGCACCCATGTGGTTATGAGCGGAGACGATCTGGAGGAAATGATGGATCGCTACCTTGTGGAATACCTGCAGGAGGGAGATATGATCTTCATCAGCGAAAAGATCGTTGCCATCAGTCAGGGACGCGCATTTCCCATCGACGAGATCAAGCCTTCTCGCTTGGCACGCTTTTTGTGCAAATTTGTTTATAAAACACCGTACGGTATCGGACTCGGGTCTCCTTGGACGATGGAGCTTGCCCTGCGCGAATTAGGCGCTCCCAAGATCCTGTTTGCCGCCGCCTGCTCTGCCGTCACCAAGTTGTTCGGCATCCGCGGTGTGTTTTATATGATCTGCGGTCCGCGCGCACGTGCCATCGACGGCCCCTGTGATTGCACGTTGCCGCCCTATAATCATTATGCCAAGCTGGCCCCAAAAAAGCCGGACGAGGTCGCTGCGCGTCTCAAAAAGAAGACCGGCTGCGAGGTAGTGATTATCGACGCTAACGATCTGGGCGTTGAGGTGCTGGGCAGAAGCAGCAAAAAATTGGAGATCGACCGTCTGCGCGCCATTTTTAAGGACAACCCCTTGGATCAGTCCCGTCAGCAGACCCCGCTTTGTATCGTGCGTCCCGTTTCCAAAGAAGAGGGCGAGCGCCTGAGCGCAGAGCTTGCCGAAGCCATCGAAAACGGCACCGTTCCCGAAATTGATCAGCCTGCTTTGGTGGACGAGCAGTTGAATGCGGAGGAGCAGCAATGAGACGCATCAAATATCTCGTCACCCGCATCCTGCGCATGGACTACAAAAATATGCTGCGTGTGGTGCGTCTCATCCACAAAAAGACCCGCAAAAACAGTCTGTGGCTGTTTGTCGATATGATCCGCTGCGGCATCAAATACGGTGCAGGCTATCAGGATTACCGTCTGTGCGAGTTTTATAACCTCACCGCCGCACAGCGCGCCACCTACGTTACCCGCGGGATCAATAACAATATCGTGGCCAAGCTCAACCGCCGCGATGCCTACCATCTGGTAGAGGATAAGACCGAATTCAATCAGCGCTTTGCACAATTTTTGGGTCGTGGCTGGCTGAATATGAGCACCGCTGCCTTTGCGGATTTTGAAGCCTTTATGCAATCGCGCGAGGTCATCATTTCCAAGCCTGCCGCCTCTACCTGCGGCAAGGGTGTGGAAAAGCTCAACAAGTCCGATTTTGCCGACCTGCAGGCACTCTACGACCATCTTCGCACAGAGGGCAGTGGCTTGATCGAGGATTGCTTGGCGCAGCATGAAGCACTGTCAGCCATTTACCCGCATTCCATCAACACCCTGCGTATCGTCACCGTCATCGACCGAGACGGTCAGCCGCAGGTGGTCTACGCCTTTATCCGCATCGGCAACGGCGGACGCTTCGTGGATAATATCAACGCCGGCGGTATGGCAGCCCCCATCGAGCTGGAAAGCGGTGTTATTCAGTACGCCGCCTTTGATAAGGATTCCAATTATTACGATACCCACCCTGCCACCGACTGTCCCATCGTGGGCAGAGAAATTCCTTGCTGGCAGGAGTCCTTGGAAATTTGCAAGCAGGCAGCCACTATGGTGGACGGTCTCGGATACGTCGGCTGGGATATTGCCGTTACGCCTGACGGCCCCGTGCTGATTGAGGGCAACCATTTTCCCGGACACGACATTCTGCAAATGCCGCCGCACGTACCGGATAAGATCGGGATGCTGCCGCGTTTTCGTGAATTTATTGATATTTGACACGGGAGGCGAAAAAGGTGCACGTTCCGTCCTGTCAGACCAGCCGGCTTGAATTGCTGACCTTCACACAGGCTTTGCAAAACGAGCAAACGGCGCAGCTGCCGTATGATCGCACCCAATGGATCTATCTGCCGCATACCTACCAGGAATATCGGTATTTGCTGGGCACGCGCGGTGAAAATCCGCTTATCTGCATCGGCATCAATCCCTCCACCGCCGAGCCCGACAATCTGGATAATACCCTCAAAAGCGTGCAGCGCATCGCCCTGGCAAACGGACACGATTCCTTTTTGATGTTCAACGTCTATGCGCAGCGCGCCACCGACCCCGACCATATGGAGGAGACCTGCAACGCTGACCTGCATACGCAAAATATGATAGCCTTCGAGTATGTGTTGTCTCATTGTGGGCAGGGGGTTCGCCCCGCCGTTTGGGCGGCATGGGGGACCATTATCGAAAAGCGTCCTTATCTTGCCGACTGTCTGCGCGATATGATTGCTTTGGGTCAGCAGTACGGTGCCGAATGGTGGTCGGTTGGAAAGATCTCTGTCAAAGGTCACCCGCATCATCCGCTGTACCTGCCCAAAAACGCCTGCAAAGAACCGTTTGATATCCAATTCTATCTCACCAACCTGACGCGGTAGGGATTGCAGGAATGAAAAAAGACTTGTCACAGACAAGTCTTTTTTTGTTACCGCTTTTGCACACTCTCCCGCAGGATCAAGCCGGAACGAATCAGAATGGATTGCTTGGCTTTGAAGTATTTGTTTTCCATCTTTTTCTGCAGTAGATCCCAGGCAATACTGCACACCTCTTGCGGCTTGGTATCAATGCTGGTCAGGGAGGGGTCGGAAAAATTGTCCATGGAAATATTATCCATTCCGATGACCGAACAGTCCTGCGGCACACGGAAGCCGTTTCTTTTTAATTGCTTGATGGCACCGAATGCAATGTGATCGTAGGCACAGATCACCGCCGTAAACGGCTTTTTCAGCTGCAACAGGGTGTTGATCCCGTCAATGCCCGCTTGCTCAAAGCGTTGGTCGCTCTCTGCCGTCAGATCGGCATCCAGCTTGTTTTCTGCCATGATCTTTTGAAACAGCTCCATCTTGCCTAAGGTCAGTTTTTCGCTGATAAAAGCGATCTGTCGATGTCCGTATTGCAGCAGCAGTTCAACGGCTTCCCACATGGCGGATTCCATATCCACGTTCACCGAATCCACGTTGCAATCCTTGCTGGCAAACAGCGAAACGATGGGGATATCATACCCTTTTTTGAGGGTTTCCTTTAATCCGAACACGATCAGCCCGTCCACCTGCAGATAGGAGGCGTAATACTCGATCAGCTCAGCTTGCTTTTGATTGTTGAACTCGGTGGTGGAGATCAGGCAGATCCCGCCAGCGTCTTCAATCAACTTTTGCAGGATCTGTACAAAAATACTGTAATAATTTCCCGCGATCTCGGGGCAGACGAGGGCGATCACCTTTTTGTGGTATTTTCCCTGATAAAATTTTCCGTAGCAGCCGTGCTGCTTTGCAATGTCAAAGATATGCTCCTTGGTCTCTTGGCTGACGTCATCCGCATCCCGAAACGCCTTGGAAACCGTCGACACCGAGGTATTGGCAAGCTTTGCAAGTTCTTTCATGGTCATTGTTATCACCCGTTTCAGTATAACATTGCGCAAAAGGCGCTGTCAACCGATTTTCGAAAAAGTTTCGTAACTTTTTTCGTTGCTATTTTCAAGCACTTGTGTTACCATCTTGGCGGAAAGGAGAGAGCGAAATGCAAGTTAATGAATCTTCTCTCAAACGCAGCCGACTCATGTATATTTTCGAAGCCACATTGGAATATCTCATCTCTATTCTGGTGGGAGGCTCTTTTTTGGCAACGCTGACCAAGCAACTCGGGCTATCGGATAGTCTGACCGGCATATTGTCATCTATTATTTCTCTGGGATGTCTGTTTCAGCTCATGTCGGTCACGGTCAACCCCAAGCGCATGAAACCGTTTGTGTTGATCCTCAGTATCCTCAACCAGATGTTGTTTCTGCTGCTTTACGTTATTCCGCTTATTGAGGTCTCGCCAACCGTCAAGGCAGTTTTGTTCGTCATTCTTATCGTTTCGGCGTATGTTTTGTATAATGTTGCCCATCCTAAAAAGATCAGCTGGCTGATGTCTTTGGTGGACGATCACCACCGCGGTGATTTCACCGCCAACAAAGAGATCGTCTCGCTCATCAGCGGTATGGCGTTTTCGTTCGGTATGGGTGCTTTGATCGATCATTACAAAGCGCAGGGCAATTTGAAGCTTGCGCTGATCCTCTCCGCAGCCGTCATTTTTGTGCTGATGGTGCTGCATTCGCTGACTTTACTTTTTACGGTAGAAAAGCCGAGTGTTACCTGCGCTGCCAAACAACCGCTCGTGCAGCGTGTCAAAAAGGTTTTGGGGCAAAAGGACATTCTGCGTGTCAGCCTCGTGTTTGTGCTGTATCAGATTGCCCACAGCGCCAGCACGCCGTTTTACGGGGTCTATGAGATCCAAGAACTTGGATTCAGTCTGACCTTGGTCTCTGCATTGTCCATTGCCAGCAGCATTGCACGCATCCTCTTTTCCAAGGCGTGGGGACGCTATGCTGACCGCCGTTCCTTTGCTGCCATGATCGAAAAAGGATTTTTTGTATGGGGAATTTCGTTTGCCTGCATGGCGTTTTGCGTTCCGTCCAACGGTCGGGTCATGTTTTTACTCTACTGTTTGCTCAACGGCATTGCAATGGGTGCTATCAACAGTGCGCTGATCAATCTGGTGTTTGGTTATGCACGGGAGGATCAGCGTGCCGATTGCTTGGCGGTCAGTCAAGCGTTTTCGGGTGTCATCGGCTTTTTGACTACCTTGTGCGTCAGCCCCCTGGTGACGCATATTCAAAAGAACGCGAATCAGTTTTTGGGTCATACCGTTTATGCCCAGCAGGTCGTTTCCGCCATCAGCTTGATCGTCACCGTTTTGGTCATGATCTATACCAGAACGGTCTTGATAAAAAGAAATCCCAAAGGAGCGAAAGAACATGAGTAAGATTCAAATCGATTTTCAAAAAACCGTCGGTCCCATCAAGCCGATGCACGCGGTCAACGGCGGCCCAACCAAGGCGCTCAAAGACAGAGCGGGTGCGGGAAATTTTCAACAGTGGGCAGAGGCCGGTATTCCTTATGCGCGCAACCATGACGTTTCGTATGTCGGCGGATTCGGCGGAGAACACATCGTGGACGTTTGGTCGATTTTTAAGGACAAAAATGCCGATGTCAACGACCCCGCATCGTATGACTTTGCTCTGACGGATCATTTTCTGGAGAATCTGCAGCTTGCAGGAACAAAAGTATTTTATCGTTTGGGCAATAAGATCGAGCATTGGGTCAAAAAATACGGCACTCTGCCGCCGCCCGATTTCCAAAAATGGGCAGAGATCTGTGAGCATATCATCCGCCACTACACCGAAGGGTGGGCAGACGGATTTTGTTGGGACATTGAGTATTGGGAGATCTGGAATGAGCCGGATCTGGATCCCGATGACAGTCCCAACAAAAGAACCTGGGGCGGCACCACGGCGCAGTTTTATGATCTGTATGAGATTGCGGCAAAGCATTTGAAAACCTGCTTCCCGCATTTGAAGATCGGCGGACCGGCTTTGGCGGGACATGAGGATTGGGCGGAAGATTTTCTCAACGAAATGAAAAAAAGAAACGTCCCCATTGACTTTTTCTCTTGGCACATTTATACCGTTGAGCCCAAGGAGCTGACCCAAAGAACCGAGCGGATCCAGAAGATTCTGCAAAGAACCGGCTATGAGCAGGCAGAAAATCACTGCAACGAGTGGAATTTTGTCAGATCTTGGGAAGACAATTTTATTGAAGCACCCCAAACCATTATCTCTATGAAAGGTGCTGCATTTATTGCCGGTTGTATGCTGGCATCGCAACCGACCTGCCTGGATCTGTTGATGTATTATTATGTGCAGCCGGGTTCGTTTAACGGAGTGTTTGATTATTATACCTACCGTCCGTTGAAAGGCTATTACGTCTTCAAAATGTTTAACCAACTGTATCGGTTGGGAACCTCTTGTCAGGTCACCTGCAACGAAGATGGAATTTATGCCGTTGCCGCAAAAGACCAAAACGGAAAATCTGCCGTCATGGTCTGTTATTATACCGACGAGAGCGAAAAACCTGCCAAAAAAACTCTGTCGCTCGAGCTGCTCAGCGGCGCAGCAGAATATCAACTGTATTTGTTGGACGATCAACACAGTGCGGAGCCGACTGCAACCGTCTCCTGCACCGATACGGTCACTTTGCAGCCCAACACCGTCATTTTGCTTGAATCCAAATAAGGATATTTCCAAAAAAAGAAGCCAAGCGCATCGCTTGGCTTCTTGCTTGTTTTAAGAAATTTTCTTTGCAAAATATTTTTTCATATACAACAGCAGGAAAATTCCCAGTAAGGGGAATAACGACGCTACGAGCATACCGGTTTTCATTCCAATTTGCTCGGCAGAGAGGGAAAGGGTTGAGGCAAGCTGATTTGCCCACGCGCTTGCCGAAACGGTATCCACCACGATTCCCATCAGCTGCGGTGCCACGGAAGCGCCGCAGTCGCCGCCTGCCGCCATGAGCGCATAGGCCACCACGCCGGGAGCGCGGAATTTTTCTTCCATCAGGATCAGTGTGCCGGGCCACAGCATGGAGGTGAACATTCCCACCAGAACACAAGCGGTCAAGGAAAGAGCGGCACTGGTTGAAAAACCTGCGATCAAGTAACAGACCGTGGCACCGACCATACCGCCTAACAGGACGTTGGAGATGTTGCGCCCATACCGTGCATATAACGATCTGACAATGCCCAGCAAAAGGGCGAACAATGCCATACCTGCAATATCTCCCACCACCTTTGGGATGCGCAATGCGGTCTCCATATAACCCGAGATCCAGTTGGTCATGGTATTTTCGGCAGCGCTGCCCAAAAAGATGCAAGCAATGCACAATGCCATACCAAAGTTTCTGCGTTTGACCTTATCGGGTGCGGTGTTTTGGGAAAGATTCATTTGCGGCATCGGTGAGGTGCAAAACAGTCCAAAGGAGATCAGCGGCAGCAGCGCGAGTATACCGGTCAGATACATCCAGTTATGGGTTCCGAACACGCGCAAAAATACCGAGCTGACCACCACGACGCCGACCAGACCCCACCCGTACAGAGAATGCAAAAAGCTCATATCGCGGTCGGGGTGCTCCGAGGGAATGGCAGCAATGGTCGGGCTGAGCAGTACCTCACCCAAGCCTGCCGCTACCGAAAAGACCACCGTGCCCAATAGCAGTCCCGCATAGGCATATTGCGGGAACAAAACGGGCAGGACGGCATACAGCATCAAGCCTAAAGAGGTCAAAAGCGGGGTGAAGCGCACGGTTTTTTCAATATTAAAATATTTTGAGAAAAACGAAAAGACTAGGTCAATACTCAGTTGTGTGAAGAAATTGACCAGCACCAGCGTGCCCAGCAGGGTGTAGGAAATTCCGTACATCTCGCGAAAGGTCACGAATAACAACGGCGGCAGACTAAAGATTGATGCCGAGGAAAGATAAGCGGAATAACAGGCTAATTTCGTTCGTTTGAATTTTTTCGCTTCGGTCATCATAAATAATTTCTCCATTCAAGGCTTATTGCCCAAGCTGCATCAGCAGCAATTCCACGATCAGCACGCTGACGCAGGCGCAGGCAGCCACTACCGTCAGACTCTTGCCGCGCACCGCCACCAAAACGGCAACCAGCAGCCCCGCTGCCGCCGCCCACAGGTTGTTGGTGGCATATAACGCTGCGGGAAAGGTCATAGCGGTTAGCACCGTGTAGGGAATATAGTGCAGAAAAGACCGTACAAAGGTATTTTGGATCTTTTTCTTCATCAGCGCAAACGGAATGGCGCGGATCAGATAGGTCGAGCCTGCCATGACCAGCAGATAGGTAAAAAATTGCTTGAGCTCCATTATGCAGCACCCTCCGTTTCACGCACGGGGAAAAACAGTGCGCCCGCCGCTGCCGCCAGCACCGCGCAGATGCTTACGGCAAGGCCTGCCGAAACGTGACGGCTCAGCAGCGGCAGATAATAAAACAGTCCGCTGAGTATCAGCGAGATTCCCACCACCGTCAGTAGCTTGAGATCCTTTTTGGCGTCGGGTGCCACAATGGCAACGAACATTCCGTAGATGGCAAGGCAGAGAGCATTCATCACGATATTGGGCAGAATGTTGCCCAACAGTGCACCTAATAAGGTGCCAAAGGTCCACCCGAAATACGGCGCAACGGTTAAGCCTGCAAATAACGCGCGGGTCACTTCTTTTTGAGAGACCGCCACGGCAAAGATCTCATCGGTCATAAAAAATCCCAACAGCCAACGGTAGATGCCCCTGAATTTTTTCTCGGTTTTTTGCGAAAGCGAGATGGACATAAAGGAGTACCGCAGGTTAATGGTCAGCTGCGAGATCAGCATAGCGGCATACTGTGCGGGATGCACCATGATCTGAATGCCTGCCAACTGACCCGCAGAGGTCAGGTTGAGCATGGATACCAGCACCGCCTGCCACCAGTCAAACCCGATGGAAACCGCCATGATGCCGAACGAAAATGAAACCGACAGATACCCAAGCCCGATGGGAACACCGAACCTGAGACCTCGTAAAAATTGTTGCTTCGCCGTCAAAGCCGACACCTCGATTCCGCACCTGAAAAATTCGCACCCATCATAGCACATTCTGCTGCGGTTTGCAACCGAAGAAAACAAAAAATCCCTGCAAAGCAGGGATTTTCAAATCAAGGAGTTTGTTTTCAAACCATTAACGAGGTCAGGTCTGCCGCAAAGGCAGCGGGATCCTCGGGTGTCAGACCGCCGATCAGGCGTGCTTCGCCCAACAGGATGCGGGCATATTTGGCAAGCAGATCTTTGTCCTCACCGTGCAGCGCCACCAACTTGTCGGCAATGGGGTGCGAGACGTTGATCTCCAAAACGGTGGTTGCCTTGATGCCGTCGTTTCCGGGAGCATTGGCAAGATTTTTTTGCATGTCTACCGAAATGGCGCCCTCGCTGGTCAAGCAGACGAGGTGCTTTTGCAGCTTATCGGTGAAGCGTACCGAGCCGATACTGTCTCCCAGCGTTTCCTTGAGAAATGCCAGCAGTTCTTTTTCGGTCTCGTTCTTGGCTTTGACCAATTCGCCGGCTTCTCCCGTGTCTACGTCCAAACCGTCGCCGCAAATATTGACGAACTTTTTGCCGTCATATTCCTGCATGGTCATGAGTGCAAATTCATCCACCGCATCGGTCAGATACAGCACTTCAAAGCCCTTGCCGGTCACCGTTTCCAACTGCGGTAATGCTTCGATGAGTCCCACCGATTCTCCGCAGGCGTAATAAATGGATTTCTGCTCCTCGCCCATGCGCTCGCGATATTCCTTCAAGGTGACCTGCTTTTTCTCGTTGGAGGAGGTGAACAGTACCAGATCCTTGAGCTCGTCCTTCTTCATGCCGTAGTCGGCGTAGATGCCAAACTTGATCTGAATCCCAAAGGTTTTCCAGAATTCCTCGTATTTCTCACGGTCGCCCGACAGCATCTTCTCCAGCTCGTTTTTGATCTTCTTTTCCACTGTCTTGGCGATCAGCTTGAGCTGATGATCCTGCTGCAGCATCTCACGCGAGATATTCAGCGACAAATCCGCGCTGTCCACCAGACCCTTGACAAAGCTGAAGCAGTCGGGCAACAGATCGGCGCATTTTTCGGTGATCATCACACCGTTGGAATAAAGAGCCAATCCTTTTTCGTAGTTCTTGGAATAATAGTCAAACGGCGCGCGGGCGGGAATGAACAGCAACGCATCATAGGTTGCCTGACCCTCGGTCTTGGTGTGGATGACCCGCAACGGATCGGTGAAATCAAAGAATTTGTCCTTGTAAAAGGCGTTGTATTCGCCGTCTTCGATCTCGTTTTTGTTTTTTCTCCACAGCGGTACCATGGAGTTGAGCGTGCGGTCCACCAACTGCTCCTCATACTCGTCGCTGTCTTCTTTTTTAACCCGTTCACTCACCTGCATACGGATGGGATAACGGATGTAATCAGAGTATTTTTTGACCAAGTGACGCAGGGTGTATTCGTCCAAAAACTCGGAGTATTTGTCCTGCTCGGTGTCTTCTTTGAGCTGCAGCACGATCTCGGTGCCAAAGCCGTCCTTTTCGCATTCGGTCAGGGTATAGCCCTCGGCGCCCTCGGATTCCCAGCAAAAAGCACAGTCAGCACCGAATTTGCGGGAGCGTACCGTCACGGTAGAGCTGACCATAAACGCCGAATAAAAGCCAACGCCGAACTGACCGATGATCTCTACGTTCTCGTCCTTGTTCTCGCTCTTGAAATCCAATGACCCGCTGCGTGCAATGGTGCCCAGATTTTCTTCCATCTCCTCGGCAGTCATACCGCAACCGTTGTCGGTGACGGTTAGGGTGCGATTTTGCTTGTCGGGGATCAGGCGGATCTCATATTCCTCGCGAGAGAGCAGCACCGTGTTGTCGGTCAGGGAACGGAAATACAGCTTGTCCAACGCGTCGCTGGCGTTGGAGATCAGCTCACGCAGAAAGATCTCCCGATTGGTGTAAATAGAATTGACCATCATGTCCAGAAGCTTTTTGGACTCGGCTTTAAATTGCTTCTTTCTCATCAGAATCATACCTCTTTTTCAAAAATAAAATGATCGGTGCTAAAGCAGACACCGATCATTATTATACCGCAAATATTTGCAAAATCAAGAAAGGTCAAAAATTTTTTACAATTTTTTCCTTTAATACTCTGCGTTGCCGACCGTTCTGGGATAGGGGATGACGTCGCGGATATTGGAGACGCCCGTCAGATACATCACGATACGCTCAAAGCCCAAACCGTAGCCGGCGTGCTTGGTACCGCCGTAACGGCGCAGGTTGACATACCACCAATAATCCTCTTCGTTGAGGTTGCATTCGTGCATACGATCCAGTAAAATATCCAAACGCTCCTCGCGCTGACTGCCGCCGATGATCTCGCCGACACCCGGCACCAGCAGATCCATTGCCGCCACCGTCTTGCCGTCGTCGTTGAGTCGCATATAGAAGGACTTGATCTCCTTGGGATAGTCGATGACGAATACCGGCTTGCCGTAGATCTTCTCGGTCAGATAACGCTCGTGCTCGGTCTGCAGATCGCAGCCCCAGCTGACGGGGAAGTTGAACTTTTCACCGCTCTTTTGCAGCAGCTCCACTGCTTCGGTGTAGGTGACCTTGCAGTAATCGCTGCTTGCCAGCGTGTTGAGACGCTCCAGCAGTCCTTGATCCACAAAGGAGTTGAAGAAGGTCAGCTCCTGCTGACAGGTCTCCAAAACGTGACGGATGATGTACTGGATCATATCCCACGCCAACTGCATATTGTCGTTGAGATCGGCAAATGCGATCTCGGGCTCGATCATCCAGAACTCTGCCGCGTGGCGTGCGGTGTTGGAGTTTTCGGCACGGAAGGTAGGACCGAAGGTGTAGATGTTGCCGAACGCCATGGCAAAGGTCTCACCCTCCAACTGACCCGAAACCGTCAGGTTGGTAGATTTACCGAAGAAATCCTGCGAATAATCTACGCTGCCGTCCTCGTTGCGGGGCGGATCGTTGGGATCCAGCGTCGTGACGCGGAACATTTCGCCCGCACCCTCACAGTCCGAGCCGGTGATCAGCGGTGTGTGAACGTACACGAATCCGCGGGAATGGAAAAATTCGTGAATAGCAAAGGCTACCTCGCTGCGTACGCGAAATACTGCCGAGAACAGATTGGTGCGCGGACGCAGATAAGCCTGCTCACGCAGATATTCCGGCGAATGGCGCTTCTTCTGCAGCGGATAATCGGGGGTGGAAGCACCCTCCACCGCAATCTCGGTCGCCTTGATCTCGAACGGCTGCTTGTTTTCCGGAGTCAGCAAAACCGTGCCGGTCACCACCACGGCGGAGCCGACATTGAGCTTTGCGATCTCGTCGTAATTGGCAAGCTTTTCGCGTTCAAAAACCACCTGTACGCCCTTGAAGCAGCTGCCGTCGTTGAGGTCCAAAAAGCCGAAGGCCTTGCTGTCACGCACGCTGCGTGCCCAGCCGCCCAACGTCACGGTCTTGCCGTCAAATGCGTTCAGATCAGCGTATAAGGAGCGAATCAGATCGCGTTTCATAATGATAAACCACCTTGTCTGATATAGATAAGGAAATTATATCATTGCAAGTAAAAGATGTCAATTGTTTCCTTTGCCAAACGCAAGAAAAATCTTTTTTTCATGCAAGGAACATTGAATTTTTGAAAAAGAGTGATATAATATCGTTGTAATTTTTTGGAAAGGAGCGGGTTGCTTTGTTGCCGTTTCGCACACCTCGTCTTTCGGACAAGCCGTTGTTTGAAGCCGCGGCAAAAAATGCCATGGGCGACGAAGCCGCTTTTTTCAACACCTTTATCTTCGGTCACCGCTACGATACCGAAATTTGCTTTTACGACGGCTTTGTCCTGCTGACCTATTGGAGCGCCGGCGAGCAATGCGGATATAATTTTCCCATCGGTGACGGAGACCCTGCCCGTGCCGTTGCGGCTATTTTGGAGGATGCCGCCGAGCGCGGACGCGCAGCCAACATTTGGCTGATGAATCCCAAACAGGCAGAGTGGCTGATGCGCAGCTACCCCGACCGCTTTTTCTGTGAGCCGTCGCGGGAGGATTACGATTATATCTATCGTCGTGAGGATCTGGCGACTCTTGCGGGACGCGCCTATCAAAGCAAACGCAATCATATCTCCAAGTTCTGCCGCACCTACCCCGATTGGCGGTTTGAGCCGCTTTCTTTGCAGAATTTTTCGCACGCCGTCACGGTCTCGCAGCAATGGTACGCGGAGCTTGACAGCGTCAACGAGGATCTGCAGGAGGAATTGCAGGCATTGGAAACGGTCGAAAAAAATTACGATGCACTCGGCGTTTTGGGCGGCATTTTGTACGTGGGAGAGAGACCCGTTGCCATGACGCTTGCCACGATGATCCGACCCGACGTGTGCGACGTTCATTATGAAAAAGCACTCGGCGAATATGCCGTCAACGGCGCTTATGCGCTCATTAATCGGGAGTTTGCCCGCACGCTGTCCTGCACGTGGATCAACCGCGAGGAGGATGTCGGAAACGAGGGCTTACGCAAGGCGAAGTTGTCTTATCACCCCGCCGTTTTATTGGAAAAGATCCATGCCGAGCCGCTGAATCCCAATCTGCAGCTGCGCCGTGCCGAGCAGCAAGACCTTCCCGCATTGCGCGATCTGTGGCAGCAATGCTTTGATGATGACGATGCCCATACCGATCTGTTCTTTGCGCAGCGTTTTTGCCCCGAGCAGGCTTACGTTGCCGTATCGGACGGTACTGTCTGTGCATTTTTAAATCTGTTTCCCTGCACTCTGTCAGAGCAGCGGGGACACTATCTTTACGGCGCCTGCACGAATCCCGATCACCGCGGACGCGGCATCATGCGTTCCCTGATCGCTTATGCGTTGCAGCAGGCAGCACAAAACGGAGATAAATTTTCCATGCTGTTGCCGGCATCCGATTCCTTATATGATTTTTACGCGGCGCGCGGCTATCAAATGTTGTACGGCACCGTACATTGCACCGTTACAATGCAGCAGCTTGCGGTGCTTGTGCAAACGGCACCCGAATCTTGCCACCGTGCAATTGCCACCGTAGAATGGGATGACGCTGCGCTTTCTTACGCCAAGCAAATGGCGATGCTGGACGGTGCTTTGCTGCAACAGGGCGAGAGTATTCTTGCCGTGACGGCGCAGGAAAATACCGTTTCGGCAGAATTTCTGCAGTATTGTCCGCAGGACGAGATGGCTCTGCTCAGCCGCTTGCCGGTCGAGCATCCCGCCACACGGTACACGCTGCGTCTGCCCGTTCACAGCCCGCTCGCACAGACGGTTTTGACACCCGCTGAGCCGTTCGGGATGCTGCGCCCGCTGTCACCCGAATTTTCCGTGCCTGCGCAGGCATACCTGACTGCGCCGCTGGACTGAAAGGAGCTTTCTATGATCACTCCAACCTATGAAAAAGAGTATGCCCTGCGTGCCTCGGATTTTGACTGCTACGAGCGTTTGCGCCCCTGTGCCGTGCTGGAGTTGTTTCAGGATGCCGCGGGCGATCACGGCGAATGGTTGGGCGTCGGCTTTGAAGCTATGCTCAAAAGAGGGCTGCTTTGGGTGCTGGTGCGCATTCGCTATCAGGTGCTGCGTCAGCCCGATTACGCCCAAACCGTGCGTATGAAGACCTGGCCGCTGCCGCCCGCAGGCGTCAGCTTTCAGCGTGAATACCGCATTGAGAGTACCAACGGAGATTTGCTGATCGTCGGCAGCAGCGAATGGGTGTTTATGGACGTCAATACCCGCCGTCTTGCCGCCGCCCGCGATGCATATCCGCTTTCCGACGGCGAATTTTGTACCGACCGCGTGTTTGAAGGCCGTATGAAAAAGCTGCGTGAATTCGAGCCGCAGGGACAGCCCTTTACCGTCTGTCCCGGCTTTTCGGATCTCGACCGCAACCTGCACGTCAACAATACCCGTTACGCCAATTACGTGATGGATGCCGTCTGCCCCGCTCAACAAGAGGAGATCAAGGTGTTTCAGATCGACTACCGTCACGAGGTGCAGCGCGGGATGCAGCTGCACCTGGTTACTCTGCGCACCGACGGCGAGATTCAGATCGCCGGCAAAAACGAGCAGGATGAGACCATGTTCCTTTGCAAATTAGAATTTTAGCCAAAAGAAAAATGCCTCGGGGAGAATCTTCTCCCCGAGGCATTTGCTTTTTATTCGGCTTCGCCCAGATAATCAAATCCAAGGTCTTCCACCGCGTTTTTGAGCAGGTCGGCCGTCAGACCGTCCCCCTGTACGCAAACCGTTGCGGCGGCAAGATCGGCGGTTGCCGTCCAGCCCTCTGCCGCAAGGCTTTTTTCGATGCGGGCCTTGCAATGCTCACAGCGCATGCCGCCTACCTTTACAGTCATTGTCATGATCATTTCCTCCGATCTATTACTTGCCGCGGTATAACCGCAGTGCGTTGGTGACCACAAAAAGGGAACTCAAGCTCATGGCAGCTGCCCCGATCATGGGATTGAGTACCACGCCGAAGGCAGGAAACAGAACGCCTGCCGCAACGGGAATTCCCAAGGTGTTATAGAAAAATGCCCAGAATAAATTCTGTCGGATATTGCGCATGGTGCATTTGCTGTAGGCGATCTGTCGCGGAATGTCCCGCGGATCGTCGTGCAGCAGTACCATATCGGCGCTTTCCATGGCAATCTCGGTACCGCCGCCCATAGCACAACCAAGGTCGGCGCGCGCCAAAGCAGGGGAATCGTTGATGCCGTCACCTGCCATAAGCACGCGGTGGCCCTTTTCCTGCTCGTGCCGTACCACTGCCTCTTTGTCAGCAGGCATGACCTGCGCGATGACCTCGTCCACACCAATCTCTCTTGCCACGGCGTTTGCTACGCTTGGATGATCGCCGGTCAGCAGTACCGTGCGGATGCCCTGCTTTTTGAGCTCTTCGATTGCGGTGCGGCTTTCCTTGCGGATCTCATCCGCTACCGCCAAGCACCCGACCAAACGGCTGCCCGATGAGAAATATAATACCGTATTGCCTTCTTGTTGCAGCTGCTCGGCACTTTTTTGCACGTCAGACAGATCAATGCCCGCTTCTTGCAAAAACGCGGCCGTACCGCCCAAACAGCTCTCGTTTTGATATACGCCCTGCACGCCGCG
>JAFQKX010000041.1 GCA_017414705.1 Clostridia bacterium | reverse complement strand
TACCCTCAATGGTATAGATGATCTCACTGAATTCGTGGATGTGCGGCCCGACCCACCAATTGCGGTGTAGGTTGCTCCCATAATTATACGGTTTTCCCTGGTTTTCAGCCTGATAATGGATCATAAGTTACCTCGAATATTTAAAATCTTACTTTTTGGTTATATTTTAACATTTTTTGGGTAGAAAGTCAAACCTTTTCCACTATAATTAAGTTAATAGACTGAAATTTTCGGGGAGACTTCCATGCAACTGATTTCCATAACAAGCGGAGACTATTCCGCTGTGATCGATGTGGATCACGGTGCCAACTGTATCCGTTTACGCAATCATCGATACGACGCAAAAATCCTGCGGGAAAAACCGTCGTTGGATGCCGTCCCGGAAAATCCGTTCCTGTATGGTATGCCCGTCTTATTTCCGGTCAACCGTATTTCGGGTGGGCGCTTTACATTCGAAGGAAGAGAATACCAATTCCCCATCAACGAGCCGAAAACGAACTGCCACCTGCACGGGTTGCTGCATCAAACTGCGTTTGACGTAATAGAACAGACAGAAAACCATTTGGTCTGCCGCTACCGCGCCACCGCAGAGCAGCCGTATTTGAATTTTCCACATGAGTTTAGTTTGACGATGACCTACGAATTAGGCGCTGACGGTCTTTACCACACGGCAGAAATCATCAATCATTCCGACCGCACGATGCCTTGCCTGTTGGGCTTTCACACCACCTTTCAAACCCTTCTTACCCCACGCAGCAAGCCCGAAAACAGTTTGGTGCAGGCAGAGATCGCAGCGGAGTTTGAACGAAACGAATCTTATCTTCCAACCGGTAAGCAAGTGCCGTTTGACAAAGCATCGCGGGAATTATTGCAAGGCAGTTTCTGCCCTGCTCACACAAGCATCAGCCGTCATTACCGCGCCTCGGGAAACGGCAATATGAGCATCACCGACACCGAACAAGGCTTACGGATGGTTTATCGGAATGATGCAGCGTTTCCATATCGGCTGATTTTAAACTCCGACCGCGAGCATTACGTTTGTCTGGAGCCGCAAAACTGCTTAGTCAACTGCTTCAATGCACCGTTTGCAACGCTCGACAAGGATTCTATATCCATCCCACCCCAAAGCAAAAAGATCTTTACCTCACATATTTATTTAGAATCAATCTGAAAAGGAGAATGGTGGACAATGAAAATCACAAAATTAGAACTGATTAAGGTACAGCCTCGTTGGATGTTTCTGAAAATGCACACCGACACCGATCTGTTTGGTCTTGGTGAACCGATTTTGGAAGGTCACACCAACGCCTTGGAAGCCGTCGTTCAAGAGTTTTCGGACTATTTGATCGGCAAAGATCCTTTGCAGATCGAGCACCACGTGCAGGCTTTGTACCGCGGCGGCTTTTATCGCGGCGGTCCGCTCATGCTCTCTGCCATCAGCGGTATTGAACAAGCAATGTGGGACATCAAGGGTAAATACTACAACTGCCCCGTTTACGAAATGCTGGGCGGAAAATGCCGCGAAAAGATCCGTATGTATACCCACGTCAAGCGCACGGCAGTGGTGGGAGAATTTTCAATCGAGGAAATGTTGCAGATCGCACGGCAGCGGGTAAACGAAGGATATACTGCGCTGAAATACTCGATCATCCCGCCCATCAAAGCCATTGAAACCCCTGCCAATATGCAAAAGCATATTGAACGCTTTGCAGCGGTACGCAAAGAGATCGGCGATGAAATTGATCTTGCGATTGATTTTCACGGACGCGTCAGTCCTGCCATGGCGGTACGGCTTGCCGAGCAGCTCAAACCCTACAGTCCGATGTTTATTGAAGAACCCGTGTTGCCGGAAAACGTGGATTGCATGGTAACGGTAGCCCGTTCCACCACGGTTCCCATTGCCGCAGGAGAACGCTTGTTTGGAAAATGGGAATACCGTCAATTATTGGAAAAGCAGGCAGTCAGCGTGGTGCAGCCGGATCTGTGTCATTGCGGCGGAATTTTCGAAGCCAGAAAAATTGCCGCCATGGCAGAGCTCTACTATGCTTCTGTGGCGCCGCACAATCCGCTTGGTCCCATTTCATTGGCAGCATGTTTGCAGTTAGACACCTGCATTCCAAACTTTTTGGTACAGGAGCATCCCGGCAATCCTGACGGTGCAGATCTGGGCGTTGGTTATCTGAAGCAGCCCTTCGTGCTCAAAGACGGATATATCGACGTACCGACCGCTCCCGGTCTTGGAATCGAACTGGATGAGGCGGCTCTGCAAGAAAAAATCTACGACGGAAAATGGACGACGCCCAGACAATATTATGAGGACGGCAGCAACGCCGATTGGTGATTATTATGACAGAAAAATGGAGCAAAGAAAAAGCTTGGAGTTGGTACAATCAACGCCCCTGGATCCGCGGATATAACGGATACCCCTCCAACTGCGTAAACCGAATTGCCTTTTGGCAGGAATACCGCCACGAGGAAGTATTTGAGCAGATTGAACAGGAGTTTGCTTTGGCGAGAGAAACCGGCTTTAATGCCGTGCGTGCCATCATTCAGTTTGAATGCTGGTATTATCAGCATGACAGCTTTATGAAGCATCTGGAGGAATACCTGACTCTGGCAGAGCGTTATGGCATCGGTGTCATGCTGACGCTGGGCAATGACTGTCTGGTGCCAAAGGAACAGTTCAAGCCGGTGGAATTCGGCGAGCAGCACATTGACTGGGGCTATCACAGCGGCACCAAACGCAATCCTCATACCGGCGACTACAAGCAATGCGGTTACTGCTTGTTGGACGAGCCGGAATTTGAGCCGTTTTATTACAAAATGGTGGATGAGATTGCGGCAAAATACGCAAAGGACCCCCGCATTCTGTTTTGGGATGTCTGGAATGAGCCCGGCAACAGCAACCGTTTGGAAAAAAGCCAGAAGGCGATGGAGCGTTTCTTTGAGATCATCCGCTCCCACGATCCCATTCAGCCCTTGACGGCGGCGGCATGGTTATTCTCGGGTGACAAGCATCTGCCCACTCTGCCGATCGAATACCGTGCATTGGAATTGTCGGATATCATCAGCTTTCATTACTACTGTCCCTTTCCCAACATGGTGCAGGTGGTTAAGAACTTAAAGGAGCTTTACGGACGTCCCATCGTCAACAGTGAATGGTTCAGCCGTATTTCCAACTGCAATATTATGGACATCTTCCCCCTCTTCTATCTCGAACAGATCGGCTCGTTCCATTGGGGTTTGATCCAAGGATATTCGCAGACCTACGAGCCGCACGGCGGATGCTTTTTGAATCAGGACGATCCCAATCAGGATCTGACCAAGTGGATGCACGATCTCTATCGCTTCAACGGTTATCCGTATGATCCCAAGGAGATCAAGCTGATCAAGCATTTCTGCCGTTTGGCAGACGAGGATTTCAAAAACAAACAGGAAGTGAACTGATATGACACCTTGTGTTTTGATTACCGGTGCTTCCTTCGGCACCGGATACGCTATCGCAGAGCGATTTGCCAAAGAAGGCTACGCCGTTTTCATCGGCGGTCGTGGCAAAAAATACGGAGAAGACGTTGACGCTGCCGCAAAGCAGCTGCAGGAAGCCTACGGTTGTTTTGCAAAAGGTGTTTTATATCATACCGATTGCATTTGTGAGCAAGAAATCAATGCGTTGTTTGAGCAAATCAAAGCCGAGGGGTATCCGCTCAAAGCCTGTGTCTTTAACGCTGCACACCTCGGACGCGGGCAGGAAAGTCTGTCGGTGAAATTTGATGATTTTATGCAGGTCATCCAAACTAACGTCGGATTTAATTTTCTCATAGCACAACACGCCGCCGGGCAGATGAAACAGAACGGTGGCGGATCGTTGGTGTTTATTGGTTCCAACTCTGCGTTGCGGGTGACCGAAAACCGTTGTGCGTACTGCAGTTCAAAAAGCGCCATGCTTGCCATGTCCAAATCGTTTGCGGTTGATTGGGGACAATATGGGATCCGCTCCAATGTAATCCTGCCCGGCATGATCAAAACCAAACGCTGGCAGGAAAATGAAAACGGAATTCAAAATCTGCTTGCCAACCGCACCCCCATCGGTGATATCGCGGAATTCGAGGATATCGCTAACGCTGCATACTTCCTGTGCAGTGAGCAGGCACGGTGCATCACCGGAACGGAGTTGACGGTGGACGGCGGTATGCTGGCACAGTTGACCCCGAAAGAAGAATAATCAAAAACAAGCGAGGCAGAGCCTCGCTTGTTTTGCTTTTGATCAAATTATTCTCCGATGATCTTGATGAGGGCGTGCTTACGGCGTTTGCCGTCCAGCTCGTAATAAAAGATCTGTTCCC
>JAFQKX010000040.1 GCA_017414705.1 Clostridia bacterium | reverse complement strand
CGGCAGCACGTCCAGCGCCACGCCGTGCGGAATGTCCAAATCGGCCTGCTCCCGCTTGACGCAGGTGGTCTGCAGGTCGCGCACCGTCAGAAACGGGACGCGGTCCACGCAATCGGCGGTGGAAAATTGACAATAATATCGCGGATCGGCCTGGGTATTCCAGATGCGTTTGAGCGTTTCGTAATCGGGGCGCGGCATAAAGACGTCCACGTCGTCGTCCCAGGGAATAAACCCGCCGTTGCGCACGGCGCCGATACAGCCGCCGCCGCACAGATAAAACCGCAGATGATGCGCTTGGCAAAAATCGCGGAAATAGCACAGCAGCTGCAAATTGCTCTGCTGCAACTGCTGCAAAAACGCAGGATCATAAGAGGTCATGCGCTGTGTCCTCCCCTCTTACGACCGAACGGAGCGGACAAAAAACCCAGCACGCTGCCCAGACCGTAGGAAAGGTGCAGCAGCAAAAACAACAACGGCAACGTCAGCTGCAGAGGTGAAAATTTCCGATAGCTGCGAACCGACAACACGGCATTGCCGATCGCAAACAAGGCGTAAGCGCTCCAAAGCAGCCAAAGCGGCAGCCACCAATCGACAAGTGTTGCCAGCAACGCAGTGGCGAGAATGGCCGTAACAAAGGCAAACGGCACTAAATGAAACAGCGAGATGCACCGCGGGCAGAAAAAGAGCGTGCGTGCCACCCAATAACCGTTGCCTGCTTTTTGACGCAGGATACGGTGCAGGCGCGGGCGGATATACTGATAGGATTCGATCTTGGGCTCGTAGCAAATGCGGTATCCCGCCTTATACACGCGATAATGAAATTCATTGTCCTCGGTACGCCCGAGCGATTCGTTGAATCCGCCCACCTTTTGCAGCACCTCGCGCAGGTAAGCGGTATGAAAAGCGCTCTTGACGTAGCAGCGTTTATCCGAGCTGCGATAGCGTGCAAAGGAAGACCCGAACAAGGATTGCTCCGCCATCAGCAGGGTGCGCTTCCAGGGAGTCTCATCCAAAATCAGGTTGGGGCGTCGTCCGCCGCAGACCTTTTCTCCGCTTTGCAGGCAAGCCACCGTTTGCTCCACAAAATCGGAGCCGAGACGCGCGTGCGCGTCAACGCGAACCAGCAGATCGCCGCTGAATTCACGGATAGCAATGTTCCAGCCCGCCGCCTGACGCTTGCCGGGATTTTTGAGCAGTCGGATATCGGAAAATCGGGCCGCGTGGCAAGCCGCAAAATCCTCCATAATGGCATAGGTTTGGTCGTCGGACATGGAATCGATCAACAGTAATTCGATTCGGTTTTTGGGATAAGATTGGATGCGGATGTCCTCCAGCAACTCCGCCAGATATTCTTCTTCGTTATATGCAACGACGCCAAGCGTCACCAGCGGTTGCTCTGCCATGCCGATCCCTCCCCTTTTATCTTGTACCGTTTTGATCCGTTTCATTATACCAAACAAAAAAAGGAGTGTCAACCTCACGCAGGCGGGAAAAGAGTTTCATCTCTGTAACCATTGGCATTTTTTAGAGATCCGAAGGAAAAATCGTTATAAAAATCGCCCGACGGAGGCTTCCGTCGGGCGGGAATTTATGGTCTGATGCAGTTTTTAGAAATCAACCAGTCGATAGCCGGAATCGGTTTGAACCATACCCAGACTTTCCTGGTTGCGTACCGTCTGCTGCTCACCGTCTTCGGTGACGTAGGTGACCTCAACCAGCGCAAGCACCTCGACCAGCTTAGTACCCAGCAGAGCCGAGAAAAGCTGATCGGCCTTTTGATCACTGCTGTTGGTGCAGCCCAACAGCTTGACCTTTTTGACCTCTACGGTGTTCTCGGGCAGCATGGACGAGACCGACAGATAACTGTCTTGCAGAGCGGCAAGGCGATCATAGTCGACAGAAACCTCCAGCTTTTGGGAGTTCTCCTCAAGATAATCGTCCATATCAATATCGAAGGCATCGCCCAACTGCTGCATCAGGGCACCTGTCGCATAGCAGTCCTGCATTTTGCTTGCATCCGCCTTGTTGATGGCGGCAATATATTTTTCCATTGTCTTATCGGGAGCGGGGCGGCCGGGGGTAATGCATACGATGATACCCACCAGACCGACCACGACAGCGAGAAGCGCAATTAACAGTTTGATCGGCAGTTTCATTACAGCATCTCCTCCTCTTCTTCCTCTGTCTGCACGGCAGGTGCGGGAGCAACCGGTGCAACGGGTTCGGCGGGTGCCTCAACCGTCGGCGAAGTCTGCACCGCAATCGGCTCTGCAGGCGCAGCTGCTACAGGCTCTGCCACAGCGGCAGGAGCAGCGGGGGGCGCGGGGGTATCAGCAACGGGCTGTCCCGCAACGGCAGCAGCCTTGGCTGCTTTGTTCTGCTTGAGCGTTGCAAAGAATGCGGTGGCTTGTGCGCGATTGAGGAGGCCGAATACAACGCCGGCAACCAGCAACAACACAAAGATAATGGCAAGTATTACAACCAAAATAGACAAACGCACGTCATAGAAAACCAGAAAACCTTCCGAACCGGCGATCTGTTTGCCGTCCTCGTCTGCCGTGATGCTGTAATAGTGATCACCAAAGAATCCGGTCTCATCAGCGACCTGCAGCACGGCATTGCCCAGCAAGGGACTGAAGTCATAATTGACCGCACCGGTTACGCCGCCGGTAAATTTAGAGGCGGTGTTGAACTTCATCAGCTCAACCGAGAAATACGGAACACGGTCGGGATCGTCCTGATTACTCATGGTCAGCGGCTTGTATTTATAATCCTTGACCTGCGAACCGATCATGCAGTTGATCTGCTTGACGACCTCTTCAATGGTGCCGGAGAAGGAGACTGTAACGACGTCGCCGTCCTCCTTGTATTCGCCGCCCTTGGTTGCGGCATCCTTGACCAATGCTTTGGCGGTATTTTTAAGCGGATCCGCCATTTTCTCGGGCAGCGTAAAGACCAGCTCAGCCTTCAGCTTTTTGAGCGAGGTAGCAAATGCCTTGAACTCGATGGTCTCAAAGCTGACCTTCCAATTCATACTGATCTCATAGGTCTGCGTGCTGGCGGGATAATATATGATACGACCCTCGTTATCAAGCTCTTCGCTCTTCTCACCCGCCTTGATGGTGTAACCGGAGGTGTTATAGTAGGGATGGATGATGCTGGTCACCGGAGAGTTGGAGTAGGAATAGTCCAGATAATAGGAGGCATCCAGAACCTCGGTGATCTTGAGATCTGCCATACCCTTCTTATCCTTTTTGGGCGTAGCGGAGACGGCGAATTTGTTGGTTTTGGTCTGCAGGATCTGATTGGTCTTTTTGACCAGCTCGTCAGCAGTTGCCGCCTTGATGGTGAACAGATAGGTGGTGTCGGGAGTGATCTTTTCCTCGTCTTCGTCGGCTTCCTCGGAGGATTCTTCTCCCTCCTCGGTCTCGGGCAACACGACCTCAAAGGTGTCTCCCTCGGGAGTCAGTTTTTTGAGATATGCATCCAACTTGATCT
>JAFQKX010000039.1 GCA_017414705.1 Clostridia bacterium | reverse complement strand
TGCAGATCGCCGAGGGCTGGACCGTCAACCTGCCCGACGAGGTATCTGACACGCTGATGGAGCGCACCAATCCCACCTGGCCCTGCACTTGGTTTGCTCCCCGCTGCGACGGCAAGGATGGCTCGCCCTTCAAAATCGCCTACGAGGTGATGATGAACTGGGGCGCCAACCACGGTGCCATCTCCTACGGCCACATCGGTGCAGATCTCATCACGATGTGCTCGATGCTGCGCATCCCCGTGTGCATGCACAATGTGCCCGAGGACGAGATCTACCGTCCCGCCGCATGGAATGCCTTTGGTATGGACAAGGAAGGTCAGGATTACCGCGCCTGCGCCGCCTACGGCCCGCTATACAAGAAATAACAGGATATAAAAAACGCCACGGATTAAGAGATGTACTCTTAAGGATAATTTTAAGATTTATTCTCGTCACCCTGCCGATTTATCAGCAGGGTGATTTTTTGTCTGTTGCAAAATATATTCCTTTTTGATATAATGAATCAAGAATATAATTATACATTTGTGAGGAAACAATGGCTAAGAAAACGACTAACAGAAAAAGAGAAAGACAAAAGCTATCAGGAATAAATTTATGCATAGATATATTGTTGTCTTTCTTTGTAATATTTTTACCTTTAATTGCTATAATTCTCTATGCATTTGGAGTAGACATTCCTAAGATAGCCCTTGGAATATACGGATCCGTAGTTTTTATAGCTGCGGGGGTTTTGTTTATTACTTTTACTGCACTTGAAAAATTCGGTTTTGGAAAAGCAGGAGTATATTTTAATAAGTTAACCGGATGGAAACAGTTGTCAAAAAAAGAAGGAAAAGCAAACACGGGTGTTTTCGGTGGTGTTATGATTGCAATCGGTTTATTTTTTGCAATTTTGACTTATATATATTGTTAATCTCTGTCATATTTTCCTTCTTTTACATAATGTATTACATACTACAATGATTATGAGCAAGGTTAAGGGGTTTAGGTTCTCTTAACAAGTGACATTTTGGCGTCTAAATGTCCTGCTTGTTACGGTATAAGACAAATATTAAACGGATGTGTAGAATTTCTACACATCCGTTTAACTTTCTCAAAAGAAAATGCTATTTTGCGATATATTGCTTCGCAATTCGATATATTTTACTTCGTAAAATTCGATATGTTTACCTATCGGTAAACGCGATATGATATAAATCTCTTACTCGCGTCCGTAGGACATATCGTGTGCGTAGCACATATCGAGCGCAATAGTGCATATCGAAAATCCCGTAAGGGATTTATATCGCTGCGTTGTGTCCTTAACGGCACAACGCATAATCCGTGGCGTTTTTATTATTCCAGAAAGTCAGAGAGAGGATATTGTTCGTCCTCAAACAAGGGGAAGCAAAACAATTCGCCTTTTTGATACCAATAGCGGCAAATGCCTGCGTTGGGCAATGCGCTGACCGTTTGAACCGTTGCATTGGATACTACCAAGGCGGCACCGTCGTCCGCCGTAACGGCGCACAGGCGCGGCGTGCGTTTTAGCATGCGCGGCAGGTCGTTTTGGCGTGCGGGCTGAGTGTTATAATGCGGGCAGAACAGCACCGGCAACAGATCCAATCCCTTGACGCGGACGTATTTTCCGCTGCCGTCGTCGTTTTTTCGAACGTCCGACAGACCGAAGCGCGAGATGGCAATAGCACCCGCGCTGATGCCGGAAATGACCTTGCCGCTTGCGTATTCCCGGCGGATGATACCGTCCAGTCCGTATTTGCGAAGCGTGCGCGTCAAACGAAGGGTGTTACCGCCGCCCAAATAAATAATGTCAGCAGCAGAGAGCTTTTGCTGCACCGTATCGGAATCCAAGAGATCCTTTTTGGTCAGCTGTGCAACCGTGCAGCCAAGTGCCTTAAAATTGCGTTTAATGGCGCGAAAGTAGGAATCCGGACAGGTTGTGGCAAAGCCCAAAAACAGAAAATGCGGAGCGCTTTTTCCGGTCAATTCCTTGATTTTTGCGTCGATGGCGCCGGTTTCATAGTCTGTGCCACGGCCGCCGTTATTGCCGCCGCCGATCAAAACAAGATGCCCCATGTCATTCTCCCCTTTTGCGTCATTTTCTTAACTATCATATCGCAAAACAGAGAGTTTGTCAAACAAAAGATCCGATAATTTGAATACAATCAGCGTTTCATACGGGGGCGGGCGAAGAGGGCGGCAATCAAAGAAAAGACGATGGCTGCTGCAATGCCGCCTGCCGTAGCGGTGAGACCTCCCGTAAAGATCCCGCGCCAGCCTGAGGCATCGACTGCCTCACGCACACCTTTTGCCAAGGCATGGCCGAATCCCGTCAGCGGCACGGTAGCGCCTGCACCTGCGAATTGCTCAAGGTACCGATAGACTCCGATGGCCGACAGAAACACACCCGCCACAACATAGCCCGAAAGGATCCGTGCGGGGGTCAGCTTGGTATAGTCGATGAGCAGTTGTCCGATGACACACAGCAGACCGCCGACCAAAAAGCATTTGAGAAAATCCAATAACATAAAAATTCCTCCCATAGTAATATGTCTATGGGAGGTTTGTTTTATTCGTCAATTTTGAATACAAAGGCATCGTTTTGATGATCAACGGTGACGCTGCCGCCGTTTTTGATGCTTTCCTCCAGCAGCTTTTCGCTGAGCGGATCCTCGATATTGGTCTGGATGGCTCGGCGCAGCGGGCGGGCACCGTAGGTGCGGTCATAGCCTGCCTTGGAGACTGCCGCAACGGCGGCATCGGTAAAGGTGGCGGTAATACCGAGTGATTGCAGCCGAGCACCCAGCGTGGCGAGCAGTCGACGGGCGATCTCGTGGATATCATCCTGCGTTAAGGAACGGAAGACAATGGTATCGTCCACGCGGTTGAGGAACTCCGGACGGAATACGGTCTTGAGCTCGCTCATAACGGCTTCCTTGATCTGCTCGTCGGTCTTTTCCCCGCTCGCGCCGCCAAAGCCGAGGGATTTCTGATCGCTGACGATCTTCTGTGCGCCGATGTTGGAGGTCATAATAATGACGGTGTTTTTGAAATTGACGCGACGTCCCTGTGAATCGGTCAAAATACCGTCGTCCAAGATCTGCAGCAGCATATTAAAGACATCGGGATGCGCTTTTTCAATCTCGTCGAACAACAGGACACAGTAGGGCTTGCGGCGTACCTTTTCGGTCAACTGACCGCCCTCATCAAAGCCAACGTAGCCCGGAGGTGAGCCGACCAGCTTGGAGACGGTGTGCTTTTCCATATATTCGGACATATCCAGACGGATCATGGCATTTTCGTCCCCGAACATGGCTTGTGCCAATGCTTTGCACAGCTCGGTCTTACCGACACCCGTAGGGCCGAGGAAGAGGAAGGAGCCGGTGGGCCGCTTGGGATCCTTGAGCCCTGCGCGTCCGCGGCGAATGGCGCGAGAGACGGCCGAGACGGCTTCACTCTGTCCAACGATGCGTTCGTGCAGGATGGTTTCCATATTAAGCAGGCGTTCGGCGTCCTCGCGGGTCAGTTCTCCGACGGGTATGCCGGTCCACTGGGCAACGACGTCTGCAATCTCACGCTGTGTAACCTCGCCCGAGGAGACGCTTTCCTGTTTTTCCCAATCGTCGCGCAAGCGGGCAAGCTCCTCGGATTTTTTCTTTTCCTGATCGCGCAGCTGCGCGGCGCGCTCGAAATCCTGCGTATTGACGGCATTGACCTTTTCTGCCGAAAGCTGCCGCAACTCTTCCTCAAGATGCTTGACGTCGGGCGGTGCGGTATGGCTGAGAAGCTTGACCTTGGAGGCGGCCTCGTCAATCAGGTCGATGGCCTTATCGGGCAAATAACGATCCGGAATATACCGCACCGAGAGACGAACGGCAGCCTGCACGGCGTCATCGGTAATCTTGACCTTGTGATGCGCTTCGAATTTATCACGGATGCCCATTAAAATTTTAACGGCGTCCTCGGTATCCGGCTCACCGACGGTGACGGGTTGGAAACGACGCTCCAGCGCGGCGTCTTTTTCGATATATTTGCGGTACTCGTTGAGGGTGGTAGCACCGATGACCTGCATATCCCCTCTTGCCAACGAGGGCTTGAGGATATTGGCGGCATCGGTGGACCCTTCCGCCGAGCCTGCGCCGACGATGGTATGCAGCTCGTCAATGAAAAGGATGACGTCGCCTGCTTTTTTGACCTCGTCGATGGAATTTTTGATGCGGTCTTCGAAATCGCCGCGATACTTGGTGCCTGCCACCATACCCGTAAGATCCAACGAGACGATCTTTTTGCCGCTGAGCAGATCGGGAACGTCTCCTTGTGCGATCTTGAGCGCCAGACCCTCTGCGATGGCGGTCTTGCCGACGCCCGGTTCTCCGATGAGGCACGGATTATTCTTGGTGCGGCGGGTGAGGATCTGCACCACCCGCTCGATCTCCTGATCTCTGCCGATGACGGGATCTAATTTTCCTTCCTTGGCAGCCTGCGTCAGGTCGCGGCCAAACTGTGAAAGGGTGGGTGTTTTGGATTTTTCCTGTTTTCCTTTGGTGCCCGAGCGCGGGGGTGTGCCCGCAGTATCATCGGGTTGTGCACCGAGAGCCGTCAGCACCTGCTGCGCAACGGTGTGAGGATCGCAGCCGAGTGCTGCCAAAAATCGGCATCCGTAATTTTCGCCCTCCTGAATGATGGCCAACAAGAGATGCTCGGTGCCTGCCAGCGCATTTTGGGTACTGCGCGCCAAGGAGAGAGACAACTCCAGAATGTGTTTGCTGCGGGGAGTGAAATCCACGGCGCTCAGGCGCGTGGGGCTCCCCCGTCCGATCTCGCTGATAATATGCTCCTGCAGCAGATCGGCGGTAATTCCGCTTTCATCCAATGCGGAGCCTGCAACGGTAGAGGCATCGGACAACAGACCGAGCAGGATATGCTCGCTGCCGATATAGGTATGCCCTAACTGCTCGGCGCCGGAGATAGCGGTATTGAGTGCTTCGTTAGCAGCTTGTGTAAAGCCTGAAAATTTGTACATAAAATTCACCTTCCTTAAGAAAGAAGATCATTGATTTGTTGATTTATGCCTCGCCGAGTGCTTGGCGCACGATATCGGCGCGCAGAGTGTCACGGGCGGCAGGATCGGAAGCGGAATTATTTTGTTCCGCCATGGAGGCTCTGCCCAATTCTATGATGAGCCGATTGACGGTATTATAATCCACAGTTTTGAGCAATCCCATACCCACGCCGATACGAAGGTATCCCGTCAGCGACAATAATTCGTCGTAAGACAGCATTCTGGCATAGCGTAACGTTCCGAGCGCGCGGTAGACCTGATCGACCATCAATTGATCGGGAGTATTGCTACGTGCTTCGCGTTCCTTCGCAATGATCTGCCCCGCGATGGTCTCAAGATTATCGCAAGCGGTCTGCTCGCTGATGCCCAAGGTAATCTGGTTGGAAAGTTGATATAATGACCCATCGGCTCGGCTTCCCTCGCCGTAGGTGCCGCGCATGGTCAGTCCGATCTTGGAAACGGCTGACGCGATCTGCGAGACGGCGCCCGCTTGTGCGATGGCAGGCAGATGCAGCATAACCGAGGCCCGCATGCCGGTACCGAGGTTGGTAGGACAGCTGGTCAAATAACCCAACTGCTCGTCAAAGGCGACGTCAAGCCGTTCGTCCAAAAGATAATCTAATTTTTGTGCAACGTCCAGCGCATCACGCACCGCGAGTCCCGCCCGCATGACCTGAATGCGGATATGATCCTCCTCGCACAGCATAATGCTGATGGACTCGTCTGCCGAAAGAATGAGGGCTTCTCCATCGCGTTTTTTGGCAAATTCGGGACTGATGAGGTGGCGTTCCACCATCGCAGCAGCTTGCAAATCGCTGATTTCGTTCATGCACAGATAGCGAAACTCTCCGCGCAGGGCACTTCCGTCGCCCAACAGTGCATCGCGCACGCTCTGGCATAACTCTCGCTTTTGTTGTGCCGTCATACGATTTGGAAACGGATAACCGCGCAGATTTCGCGCCAGCCGTACTCTTGTGGAAACAACGCAATCTCCTTGCTCGCCGATCTGATTATACCATTTTTCATTTGTCGGTTTTTGCATGATTTACGCCTCCTGTTGCTTTTCTATTTCTTTGATGCGGTCGCGGTATTCTGCCGCTTTTTCGTATTCCTGCGCGTCAACGGCACGGCGCAGCTGATCCTTAAGGCTTTCCAGCTCGCGCTGCGTTTTGATCTGAACGCCTGCGGAGGAAGGCAGATTGCCCATATGCTTGGCGTTACCGTGGATGCGGCGCAGGGTGGGCAAAAACTCTTCACGGAAGACGGTATAGCATTGCGGGCATCCTGCCTTTCCGATCGATGCGATCTCTTCAAAGGAGGAGCCGCAATCGGGGCAGCGCTTGAGGGACGCAGCCTTGCCGATCAGCGGCGTCATACCGGAAAACAAGGAGCCGAAAATATCCATGGGAGAAAAAGCGCCCAGGCTATCGACCGAATCCACGCCAAGCTTTTTGGCACATTCGGCACACAGATGCAGCTCCGTTGTCTTACCGTTGACGGTACTGCGCAGATAGGCGGTTGCTTCGTTTTGATTGCAGTTCTGACATTTCATGTCTCTATCATCCTTTCTTAGGTCAAATCAAGGTTAAAAGCATATTTTTCATGACTGCCGCACGCAGCTGTGCACGCAAGGCGGGCGGCACCGATGCATGGCTTTTTTCACTGAGCGCTGCATCGATCAAGGCAGCAGAGCGTGTATCAACGATGCCCTGCTCCGCTAAATTCATCAAAATGGCACGGGCAGTGGTACGATCCAGCTCGCTGCCGATGGAATTGATAATATGCATCAAGGCAGTGGTGCGATCCACCTTGACACGGGTAATACGGACGTATCCGCCGCCGCCGCGTCGGCTTTCAACAATATAGCCCTGCTCGGGGGTAAATCGGGAGGTCAGAACGTAATTGATCTGACTGGGCACGCAGCCCAACTGCTCCGCCAATTCGTTGCGACGGATCTCAGCGATGCTGTCGCTGCTCTGTTCGAGCATGGCGAGGATCTGTTGGGTCACCAAATCGCTCATTCTCATGATGATATCCTCCTGTGATGCAATCTGAAAAGATTGGTTGTTGACTTGATTTGTCTTTATTCTAACCCGAAAGTCAAAGAAAGTCAAAGTCAATAAAAGTCAAACTTGGTTCGTTTTTCGGTTTTTGATGGCTTTTATCTCGTAATATCTCGTGTTTTCTTTGTTTTTCTTGATTTTTCTTTTTTTATCTTTTCGTTAAATCAGCGTAATTCTTTGTTTTCTGTCCTTTGAATAAAAAAAGAGACGGTCTTAAGAGCTGTACTCTCAGGGACAGTTTTATTATTTAACCAAAAAGACCTCTCGTTCAAACGAGAGGTCTTTTTGCTTTCGCTTTTATTCTGTAATTTTCGAGTTGGTAAGTTTAAGGATTTTTCTCAATGCCCTTCGGCAATTAGACATATATATCACCATAAAAATTATCAATATAACAATATCCCAAAGAAGCACAACAAACAATAAAACACTATCGTGAGAAACAACTCCTAACACGACAGAAAGTAGCAGAACTAAAATTGAAAACGCCCCTATTCCTATTTTATCAGCTTTTGATATAGAAAATGAAATAGTTGTATTCGTAGTATCTCTTTGTTTTGCCATTTGTCCATTTATAATCGGAAACAGCAATTTGTTTGAAAAGATTTTTTCTTCTCTTATTTCAAAGTATGTTTCCCCAACAGTTCCCACAAACAAATCTGATGTTGTAAGTCGTGCAGCGAATTCTTGCATTGTTAAAT
>JAFQKX010000038.1 GCA_017414705.1 Clostridia bacterium | reverse complement strand
GCGGCGTATTCGCCATCTATGAACTGTTGCCCGCATTTTTGGTCTCGATCATTTGCATCGTGGTGGTGTCGCTGCTGACTGCACCTCCCAGCGCCGAGATCCAAGAGGACTTCGAAGCCGTCAAAAACGGTGTCGGTGTAAACGAATAACTCCACAACAAAAAAGAAGGTTCCGATGGAACCTTCTTTTTTTGCGTCTTGAAATCGCGGGATCAGATGCCCATGACCGAATCGGTAGGCAGAGAGACCACCGTGCCACCTGCTTTACTGTGGATGCCGCAGGTCTCGGCAATGCTGCGCATAATGGCGGCTTTGCTTTCGGTCTCGGCAAGAATGAGAACGATATCCTTTTCTTCCTGCAGGCCGAGTCCCCAAACGGTGGAGGCCTGCTCGCTGCCGATGCTGTGGCTGTGCACCACCGTGCCGCCGCCTGCGCCCGCAGCCTTTGCCGCGTCCATTACCTCGCCGCTAAACCCTCTGTTGACAATGGCGGCGATCAATGCGTAATCCGATTTTGCCATAGCGTTTTCATCCTTTCGTTTGATCTCGTTGGAGCTGTTTTGTGCCGTGTGGTCCATCATACCGACCACCAATTTACTGGCGCCCGTCAAGGGAATGGTGAACGCGATACCGCTATTGACAGCATCCAATCGCAGCTCGGAATGCAGTTTGCCGAGCATTGCTCTGCCGAACGATTCCGGCACGGTACTGATGAGGATGCCCTTATCGCTGCCTCCCAAACCGAGGGTATCCATGATCTCACTGGAGGCGGTTCCCTCGCCGTTGAGGCGATATTGGATGGGCATAGCGCTTTTGAGAAACATTTTTGCAGCTTTATCCGCAAGCTTTGGCGTTGCAATCAGCATAAGCAGCTGATAAGACGGTCTGTTTGACGGTTGTTGCACGCGCTACACCTCCTCAAATTCGATAATATCGTCGCTGTCATCCGCAATGCCGAGTTGTGCCACGGCAGTCTTCTGCAGCTGATCGGTTTTGAATTTATAAACAAGTCCCATGATCTGAATGGCGATCAGCGGGGTCAACGCAACCAAGGCGACCACGCCGAAGGCATCGGTCATCAGGTCTCCGCCGAGCGCCTGACAAACGCCGATACTCAGCGGAAGCAGGAAGGTAGAGGTCATGGGGCCGCTGGCAACTCCGCCCGAGTCGAATGCAATACCAACGAAAATTTTAGGTACCAGCAGAGACATGACCAGGGCAATGAGATAGCCGGGAATAATGATCCATTGAATGGGAATATTCAGCAGAATGCGCAGCATGGAAAGCCCGATACTGACGGCAACGCCGATGGACATACTGCGGTTCATAGCTTTGACCGAGACGGCGCCGTTGGTGACGTTCTCCACCTGATGATTGAGCACCTGAATAGCAGGCTCTGCCTTGACGATATAATAGCCGATCAGCATTCCGATGGGCACTAAAATCCACGGATGACGCAGGGATGCCAAGGCGCTGCCGAGTCCTGCTCCAACCGGCGCAAAGCCGACGCTGACGCCGCACAAAAACAGGATGAGGCCGATATAGGTATAGATCATACCCACCAAAATACGCTTGGTCTGACGTTTACGGTAGCGGCGGGTAAACAACTGGAATAAGACAAACACCAGCAAAATGGGCAGCAGAGAAATAGCGACCTCCATCATATAATGGGGGATCTCATACAAAAACACCTGCGCCACGTCTCGGGTGGTCTCGACTTGTGCCACGCCGCCGAGAGAATAGACTGCCTCGGTAGGCTTATAAAAGCAGCCGAGCAGCAGCACGGCAAGGATCGGGCCGACACTGGAAAGCGCCACCAGACCGAAGCTGTCGCTGGCGGAGTTTTTATCGCTTCTCACCGAGGCGAGACCCACGCCCAGCGCCATGATAAACGGCACCGTCATCGGGCCGGTGGTGACGCCGCCCGAATCAAAGGCAACGGCAAGAAACTCCTTGGGCACGAAAAACGATCCGACAATGAGCAGAACGTACAACACGATCAGCATTCGGGACAGATCAATTTGATATTTGATACGAATGATGGCAAGCGCCAAAAAGATGCCGACGCCGACCGCCACCGTCAGGATGAGGGTCATATTGGGGATGGACGGCACCTGTCGGGCAAGCACCTGCAGATCCGGTTCGGACACCGTGATGATAAGTCCCATAATAAACCCGATGAACAAGACCAGCAGAATTTTTTTGGTTTTAGATAGATGCACGCCAATGCCCTCTCCGATGGGGGTCATAGACATTTCGGCGCCCAATTGGAAAAAACCCATACCCAAGATCAGCATCACGGCACCCGTCAGGAACATAACCATGGTACCCAACTCAACGGGAACCACCAAAACGCTGATGAGCAACACGATACCGGTAATGGGCAAAACGGCAGAAAGAGATTCCATTGTTTTTTCTCGCAATTTCGGATTCACAGGAACACCTCTTTCTGAAAAACGTTATTTTATTAATACTATCATATTTTTTTGCGCTTCACAACGATTTTTTTGAAATTTGCAAAAGAATTGTTACAAGCAATGCAAAAAGACATAAGCAGAAGATCTCTGATAAAGAGACCGGTTGTGTAGGGATTACAAAAACTTAACTCTCAATAAATAAAACTGCCCCTGTCTTCTATGACATATCAAGCCTACTGCTTGGATAAACAAAAAGAGCGACTAAAAGTAGTGTAAGTTGGGGTAAAAAAGACTAAAAGTAATGTAATTACAACTGTTGGTATAAGAGAAAAATGAAAAATGCGGTTATGCCCCAAGAAAACATATCAATTATCGAACTGCTATAACCTCTCATATATTTTCTTTTTGCCAGGAAAACAAATGCTCTCCCATACTCCATCTTATTACTATAAATCGATGCAATTATGCTTGATGGAATCTCCACTAAACAGAGTATAATAGCAATCACTACCAGGAAGGGTTGAAACATCTTGATAAACCCTGTTGCAATTACAAGTATAGTGAAAACAACTGTAGAAATTAAGAAGATGTAATTCAAACTGTATAAGATTCCGAGCGGTGTTTGCTTGCTAATTGACTGATACAGCCAGTAGTCCTTAAGTCCTTTTCTATTCTTTTTGATGTTGCTTTTGCTCATTTTTGATAAGCGAAGATAATCGTATATTCCACTTCGAAAATTAGTATAAAGCAGAAGATTGTATAAAACTATGACGACACTATAAAAATAAAACAATTATCCTCACCTCACTTTAAGACGATTGTAACACGAATCAACTCGATTTTCAATGATATATCGCTATCGCGATATGATATACGGCTAACGCCGTATGATATACTTGCTTCGCAAGCATGATATAATATCCGTTCCTCATATGCCGCAGGCATATATCATCGCACGACAGTGCGATATCATATTGAAGATATATCACCCGTTCCGTCAGGAACGGATATCATTGAAAAAAGTCACCTTTGTCGGTAGACAAAAGTGACTTTTTTCGTGGCGGAGAGAAGGGGATTTGAACCCCTGAAGCGGTGTTCGCCGCTTACACGATTTCCAATCGTGCTCCTTCGGCCAGCTCGGACATCTCTCCGTGCGGTCAAATTTTGACAACAGTGCTATTATAACGAATTCTTTTTGAAAAATCAATACCTTTTTTAAAAAATTTCACAGTTGTTCCATTTGTTCGCGTAAAATTTCAGGTTTGCCTGCCAGCAAAGCCAACACGCCGCTGTAAACGAGTGATGGATCGGCGAGGAAATTCTCTTTGACGGTCAGCGCCTGCAATTCGTCTGCCACCAAAACGCTGACCTGCATCATGATCTGTTCTCCTTCACGCACGGTACAGGTGACTAAGACCGATCCGTTGGGACGGTGGTCGAGCTCGACCTGCGTTTGCTTGGCACTACGGGCGCGCGAAAGCAGCAGCAAGGCGGCGGACAAGGCTTTTTCCCGTACCGAGTACGGCAATGAGGTCTCGATCTGCGCCACGGCAACACGGCTCTGCTCGGAAATGGAGAGCATTTCGGTACCGTCGGTGACGCGCTGCAAAACATTACCGTTGGCAATCAAGGCACTGAGCGCCTGACCGATGCCGAAATAGTTAGCCAGTCCCTGCGGAGAAATAGATTCGTAGAGCATTTCACGGGAAAGCTCGGTACCGACCGAGGAAAGCAGATAGCAAATGAGCAGCTCGATATCCTGCTGTTCGCGCAGGCCACCCGGAATGACACCTGCTTCAAATTTTTGATTGGCCATAGCGATCTCCCCTATTCTTCCGATCCATCATCAACTTTTTTGTGATAGAAAAATCCAAAGTAGACGGCACCGCCGACAAAGGCAAGCGCCAATACACCCATAACGATGATGAGAGTTATGGGAGCCTTCCTTGCACGGTTGGGATCCACCTCGGCATTCACGGCCAAGTCAGAGGCCTGTGGCTGTGAGGTGAGGGTCTGTGACGAGACGAGCGACGAAGCCGCTTGAGACTGTGCCGAGGAGCCTTGTTCGCTTGCGCCTGCCGAAGACGCGGCAGAGGTCACAGGGGATGCTGCAGGCTTGGAGGATACCGCGGGCTTAGAGGATATTACCGGTTTAGAGGATGCTGCGGGCTTGGAGGACGCAACAGGCTTGGAGCTGACGGTAGCGGTGGTGACGGTGATCTTACCTGCCGAAGCAGAAAATCCGACCGACAGCATGTTTTCGTCCAAGGCACCGAAATTTCTGACCGCAACCGAAACGCTCCCCGTAGCGGCGGAGAGAATCTCAAAGGTCAGGGATGCCACGGTTCCGGTGGTTGTGACGTTGGAGGTCGACGTTACGACAATGCGTTGGTTATTACTGCTGGGGTCGGGCAAGGTGGTGCCGGCAAAGCTGCCTGCGGCGGCAGAGACCAGCTTGATCTTCTGGGTATCGTAGGAAAGACCCAGTGCCATTCCTGCGATGCCGGGATTTTCGGTCACCTTGACGGTCAGGGTAACCTTCTGTCCGACAGAGCCGGAGGCAGACGAGACGGAAACGCGCAGGGTTCCTGCGGCAAAGGACGGCGTGACGCAAAGCGCACACAACAGCACCGTCAACAAAATACAAAGAGAAATTCGAATACGTTTCATACGGATTACCTCATAAAACCAAATCGGTTTTGTTCTTTTATTACCTTTCTATTGTATCTGTTTCGGTACAAAAAGTCAACCGGAAACCGCTTCCACTTGCAAAATTCTCCATTTTTGCATCTATTGCATAGCACGGCGCAGGTACGGATACAATAATCCTGCAAAGGAGGGATCGATATGGAAAACAAGAAAAAAGGAAACCGACAAAAACGTTCTGCTGCCAACGCTGCCCCGACCAAGCGTGCGTGTGATTGCGTGCGTGCAGGGCTGGAGATTTGTCACGACGGGGTGCACAGCGACGTTTTGGGCAGCTACACCGGTATTTCGGAGATCGACGAGCAGCCCATTCAGGACGCCGACGATCTGTAACGCCATCCGCCGTCGAGATCACCGACGGCGGGCTTTTTTGGAATATTGCAGAGTTTGAGTTGATTTTTTTACAAAACGCGGTATAATAGAATATTGTGGTATATAAACGCAAGATGAGGAGAAATATTATGGATCCCCAAGGCGTATTGCAACGATTTCAGCTCCCCCATGAGAATGCACAGATCCGTCCGTTCGGAGACGGGCATATCAACAATACATTTCTGATTTCTTTTTCCAAGGAACGATACATACTGCAGCGCATCAACACCGGCGTCTTTACAAAGCCCGAGCAGGTTATGGAAAACGCGCTGCTGGTGACGGATTTTCTGCGTGAAAAATACGCTGCCATCGGGCGGGATCCCGCGCGCAGCACCCTGCGCTTCGTTCCGACAAAAGAGAGCAAATTTTGGCATCGGGACGAAAGTGGCTTTTGGCGTATGAGCCGATACGTTGACAACACCTATTCCCT
>JAFQKX010000037.1 GCA_017414705.1 Clostridia bacterium | reverse complement strand
GTTTTATAAAACAGATAAAAGAGGGCAAACAAGATCAAGAACAAGCTGAGAACGCGAAACGGCGCCCAACTGCTCAAGCGTGAGATGGTGGTATCCATTGTGGTGTAATCGCCGTAGTCCTCCAGTTTGGTCTCAAAGGCGTTGAGCAGCGGTTCGCGCAACAAAAACACCCCGACGGCTCCTACGGCAAAGCAAGCGGCAACTGAAAAATACCTTTTTTTACGTGCAAGACGTACCAGCATAAAGGCTGCCAAAAACAGACCGAGCAGCTCGACTACCGCTCCGCGGCTGAGGTAGATGCACACCGCCAGCACGGCACCGATCGGTAATTCGATCAGATGGATGCGCTCCCCTGCCTGCAAACGGGCAAAAAAGCAAAAGAACAGCAGCACCGCCCAGGTCAGGAAAATGTCCTTAATCGGAAAGCAACAGGTCAACACCGTGACCGGAAGATAGGCAAACAGTCGTGCGGCACGCAGGGCGGTCTTTTCGCAATTCGAGATGCGATAGGTCAAAGAATAGATCCGTGCAATGCAGGCCGCGGAAAGCAAGATGTTAAGCCACCGCGCCGCGTAAATACTGCCCAACAGATACGAGCTGCAGCCCATCACGATGGGCCAAAAGATCTGCAGATAGTCCACGGCACCGATGATCTTAAAGGCGTGCCAGTCAAAAAAGCAATCGGCGTGCAGGAGATAATCGGCAGCAAGCTTTTCGTACGCCTGATCATCCGAGAGAAAATACGGCTCCGAAAACTGTCTGCCCAGCGTAAGAATAAAGATCAACGCAGCCGCACGCAGCAAAAGCCCCATCAGAACCGTGGTTCTGAGAGCCCTTGGAGACGATTTGGCTTTGCGAAGATCAGTAACCATGCGTTAAATCATCATTCCTCACTAAATTTGTTGGAAATAATACTGCTTGAGCTTTTGCGCTTCGGTATTCAGATCATATCCGCGGCGGCAAAGCTGCTCAACACCGTCGTAGCGGCGGTTTTTGGAAGCCTCAAGGGCCGCATCGACCCACACCTGATCCGGATCACGCAAGGAGAGAAAGGAAACCGATTCGGACATTTTAACCGACGCAGTAACACTGTCTGAGCAAACGACCGGAAGACCGTTGCACTGTGTTTCGACCAAAGCAACGGGAAAGCCTTCAAACAGACTTGGGAAGATCATAACGTCCAAGGCATTGAGCAGCATCGGAACGTCCTCGCGCACGCCCAACAGCTGCACGCAATCGTGCAGGCCAAGGCGGTCGATCTTTTGACAAATCTCCTGCTCCTGCCCGCCGCGCCCGATCAACAGCAGTCGGGACTGCGGCTGCTGCTGATGCAGCAAATGAAAAATATCCAACAGTCGCAATTGATTTTTTTGTTCACACAACCGACCGACGTGCCCGACCAACAGGGTATCCTCGGACACCTGAAGCGTTTGACGCATTTGTCGGCGTTGCGCTGGTGAAAATTGAAATTGCGCCGTATCGACGGCATTGTTTTGCAGGCTGACCTTGCCGCGGCGCAGGGCGCGTGCTCCCCACATCCATCGTGCGGCATCCTCACCGCAGGCCGCCAACGCCGTAGCGAGGCGCTTGGCCACAAAGGTAAGTGCGTGGCGAAGCACGGCTTGGAGCGCCGTTTGCGGTTGAGCCGCCCAATGCGAATGAACGATGCGCACCTTGATCCCACAACGTTTGGCGCAAAGCAAGGCAACGACTCCCTTATATCCCAAATGAACGTGAACGGCATCGTAATGGGTTTGAGACATAATCGCACGCAGGGCAGCATAATTTTTGCGGATCCCATTCTTGAGTCGAGGAATACGGTAAACGGTGCCTTGTTTCTCCAATTCGGATTCCAAAATACCTTTTTTGCCGGTGTCGATTACGATAAAATCAAACGCGATCTCTCGAATTCGGGTGCAATAATTGAGCAAATATCGGTCAACTCCGCCGCCGTCCAGGGCAGTACAAATTTGTAAGACCCGCATAGTGTTCCTCCGTTTTCTCACTTTGACAGCATCTGCTCATACAGCTTTAAATACTGTTGGCATTGCAGCTTAACGTCATATTTTTCTGCCGTTTGGCGCGGCTGAAACGTCTGCCGACGCGTCTGCCGTACGGCTTGCGCAAGAGCCTCCACCGTCAGATCATCGACCACAATGCCGCTTTGCGGGGTGACCGGCTCCGGAATGGCAGTCAACGGTGACACCACAACGGGCGTGCCGCACGCCATAGCCTCCACAGTCGTCATACCCATACTTTCTTGGCGTCCGGGGTGCACAAAAACATCGGCAGCCGTATAGATCTGCACTAACCGAGTAACAGAATCGGTTTTCGCAATTCCCAGAATACTATCGGGCAATTGACTGATCTGTTGCTGCGTTAAGCCGACCAAAACGACCTGATATTCTTCTCCCAAGGCATCCGCCAAACCGTAAAATTCATAAAGGCCCTTCCGCACACTCCAGGCGGTTGCAACCCCTAAAACGACGTATTTATCCTGCAGCGCGTAACGCTGTCTGAAATCCCCTGGCGTGGGCCGAAATGTCTGCAGGTTGATGCCGTTCGGGATGACGTGTGTGGGATATTGTCGCAAATAGGACTGTGCAACCATCTGCGCCATCCAATCAGACGGTGTGACCAAGGCCATGTTTTTGACTGAGCCAAAGAGTTCTTTTTTTCTCTCCCAATTTTGAGCCTCGCGACACAACAGCTTTGTTGACGGATAATTACGGCTCTGCATACAGTCGTGGCAGCCTGTTTTCCAACGCTCACAGTCCACCACGGCAAAATGCGAGCAATGACCCGTCATCGCCCAACAATCGTGCAATGTCCAAACGACCGGTTTATCGGCCGTAGACAAATAATCAAATAGTTCCTCGATATTGAGATAGTATCCGTGCAGGTTGTGTAAATGAATAACGTCGGGGTCAAATTCACGCACCTGCTGCAAAAAGCGCTTGGTGGCGTTGCGAGAAGCAAAGCCGTGTGCATCCAGCAATCGGGTCTTGAGCAGATGAGCACTGACATCCAACGAAGAGCCGATGCGTACAATGCGTTCCTGTGCGACAGGCCGTGCAGTCGCTCTGCCGTAAGCATTCAGACATTCATGCCCGTTTTGCTGTAAATATGAGGATATCTGCGCACAGATTCTGCCTGTGCTGCGAACGCCGTATACCGAATTGATCTGCAGAACACGCATTGCTTTCTCCCCCTTTCTGTCAAAAAGATACAATAACCCAAATATACAGTATCATTATAACAAACACTGCTGCCGATGTCAATCAAGACGAAAAGAAAAACGCCGTCTGCAAAGCAATTGCAAACGGCGAATATAAAAACTATGCTCGGTGATTTTGGCGGTATGCCAAATAAGTCTCCAGAATCAAGACCGCTGCGACGGCGTCCACCGTCTGCTTGCGCTTTTTGCCGCGGGTATCGGTGACGTTGAGAATCTCGTGTGCGGCAACGGTGGTACGGCGCTCGTCCCACAAAACGGTTGGAATACCGGTCTGCTCCTCAAGCTGCTGCGCCGTGCTTTTGCAAAGCTCGGCCCGCGCCCCGTGACTACCGTCCATATTGACGGGAAGCCCCACGACGATCTGTTCTGCCTGCTGCGAAACGGCAAGCTGCGCTAATTTTTCCAGCCGCTTTTGCGGTGATTTTTCAAAAACCACCGTCAGGGGACTTGCCAATAATTCTCCCGAATCACAGGCGGCAACGCCGGTGCGGCTTTCTCCCAAATCAAATGCAATGATCTTCATACCGTTACTTCTTCCCTGCTCGATTCCAATCCCGCACCGAGGCAGACAAAAGCTGCTCACTCAGATGGGAAATATCGTTTTCTTGTGCAATGATACAGGCTCCCTGTTCATCAAATTCCAAGATCGTGACCGAGGTCTGCTCATACCAATCGACCTCACCCATACGTTCGATCTCATAGCCGTGCGCGTGGCACATGATATTACGGATGGCGCAACCGTGCGACACCACGGCGAGATCGGAACGCGGATTTTTCTGCACGATACGCTGCATCGCCTTCCAAACACGGTCATAGACCTGCTGCATTGACTCCCCTCCTTGCGGAGCGAAGCGCCACGGATACAGATTCCAATTCAAGGTATCTTCGGGATATTTGACAGGGAATTCACTCCACTTTTTGCCCTCCCACACGCCTGCATCAATCTCACGTAGATCCTGCTCAATACGCACGGGCAAGCCGTGGTAAAAATTGACTGCGTCGGCGGTCAATCGCGCACGCAGCAAGGGGCTGGTATAGACTGCATCCAATTTCTGCAAACGGAAGCGTTCACGAAGCTGCTCGAGCTGCTGCTGTCCGGTCTGCGTGATATCGGTATCGATGCTGCCTTGAAACACGCCGTCCAAATTACCGGACGCCTGACAGTGGCGCACCAAAAAAACTCGTGTCAACATCATCACCTCATTACCTGATTGTATCATAAACACAGGCGGATTACAACCTTATTTTAGCAGAAAACTCCTCTGCCCGACGAGCAGAGGAGTTTTCGTATTACAGGATGATACAGATCAGACCGCTGCAGCCTTCGTTGATGACGCGCTCCAGCGTCTCACGCAGCTTGCGCCGCGCATCCGACGGCATATGATTGAGTTTGGAGTGCAGACCCTCGTTGACCAATTCATGCAAGGATTTTCCGAAAATATTAGACCCCCAGATGCTTTGCGGATCCTCCTCAAATTCATGCAGCAGATACCGCACAAGATCCTCTGATTGACGCTCTGAGCCGACGATGGGAGACACCTCAGTTTGAATATCAGCTTTCATGAGGTGGATGGAGGGTGCTGCTGCCTTGAGCCGCACGCCGTACTGATTGCCCTGCTTGACGATCTCGGGCTCTTCCAGGCTGAGCTCATCCAAGCTCGGCATAACAATTCCGTAGCCGGTTGCCTCGACCTCTTCCAAGGCATAACGGAATTTTTCGTACTGCTTTTTCATGATCGCAAGCTCGGTCATACAGTTCATGAGCTCCTGCTCGTCGCTGATTTCAAAGCCGGTAGTCTCGGCAAGGACACGATAGAAAAGACCGCTTTGCAGTGCCGCACGCACCGTAGCACTGCCGCGTCCGAGGTCCATACGCTCAATGCCGATCTCGCACAGATATTCACATTGAGACAGCAGATTCAGGTGTTCGTTGACGTTACGGATACGATCAAAATCATTGGTCAGTTCGCGGATGGCGTCATACACCGAGGTCTTGAGCCAATGCCCCTCGGGCAGTCGGGTGATCCATTTAGGAAATTTGAATTTGAGCTCGGTCAATGGGAACTCAAACAGGATCTGCTCCAAAATACTGCGGATCTCCTGCTCCTCAAGATCCATGCAATTGACCGGAATGACCGGAACGTCGTATTTTTGCCGCAAGCGCTCGGCAAGCTCTGCCACTTCCTGCGTGTAAGGATTGAGGCAATTGAGCAGCATAACGAAAGGCTTATTGATCTGCTTGAGCTCGCTGATGACCCGCTCCTCAGCTTCTTCGTATTCGTCACGCGGGATCTCACTGATACTGGCATCGGTGGTAATGACCAGACCGATGGTGGAATGCTCGGAAATCACCTTTTGCGTGCCGATCTCTGCCGCCATATTGAAGGGGATCTCCTCAGGGTACCACGGAGTCATAACCATACGCGGCTGATCGTTTTCAATATAACCGAGTGAGCTGGGGACAATATAGCCGACGCAGTCGATCATCCGCACACGAAAGCTTGCATTGGAGCCAAGCTGCACCTCCACCGCCTCTTCGGGGATAAACTTGGGCTCGGTGGTCATAATGGTACGTCCCGCTGCAGACTGCGGCAGCTCGTCGTTGGCACGCTCGCGACGGTATTCGCTTTCAATATTGGGAATGACTAAGGTATCCATAAACCGTTTGATAAAGGTCGATTTTCCGGAACGAACCGGACCGACAACGCCGATATAAATATCTCCGCCGGTACGCGTGGCGATATCCTGATAAATGCTGGTATCTGTCATCATACTGAGCCTCCACCGTTTTGTTTCTTGTTCTTTGTACAAGAATATGATGGGCATACCCGCTTTATGACAAAGATCGAAAAAGTAAAAGATCCCGCACAAAACGTGCGGGATCTTAATGATATTGCAATCAGATATTGATCTCGTGCGCGATCTTGAACAGATCGATATCAAAGGGCTTGTGCATCTGCAGCGCCTCAAAGATATCATAATCGACAATATCGTTCTTTTGAATCGCAACAACGCGGTTGCCGATGCCCTGTGTGAGCAAGTCCACGGCGCGGTACGCCAGCTGGCTGGCGCAGACGCGATCCTTAACAGTGGGGCTGCCGCCGCGCTGAACGTGCCGAGAATAGTGGCACGCGCTTCGATCCCGGTGGTCTCCTCAATACGCTTGACCATATTGGAAACACCGCCGACGCCTTCGGCAACAATAACGATAAAATGCTTTTTGCCGGCTTCCTTGGTCTTGTGCATACGAGAAATGATATCCTTTTCGATATCGTAAGGCACCTCGGGCACGATGATGGCGGTTGCACCGGTGGCAACGCCGCACTGCAGTGCAAGATAGCCGCTGCCGCGACCCATGACCTCCACCACCGAGCAACGCTCGTGGGATTCCGAGGTATCGCGCAACTTATCGACCATATCCATACAGGTATTCACGGCGGTATCAACACCGATAGAATACTCCGTGCAGCCGATATCGTTGTCAATGGTCGCGGGAATACCAATACAAGGCACGCCGCGCAAAGACAGATCGCGCGCACCGCGGAAGGAGCCGTCGCCGCCGATGACGACAATGCCGTCGATCTTATGGTCGTGGCAATTCTGAATCGCCTTTTGCATACCGGCTTCGGTTTTGAAATCTACAGAACGTGCCGAGAACAGCATAGTACCGCCGCGATGGATAATATCCGAAACACTGCGCAGATTCATATCGCGAAAATCGCAGGACATCAGTCCCTGATAGCCGCGATTGATTCCGATTACATTCAATCCCTTGCTGATAGCAGCACGAGTCACAGCGCGAACAGCCGCATTCATTCCGGGGGCGTCGCCGCCGCTGGTCAAAACACCGATTGTTTTCATTTCCACAGTAAAATCCTCCAAACTGCTGATAAAAAGCAGAAAAATGCATTCCAATTTATAATATATGCTTTTTTTCGTATTGTCAAGGGTAAACCTTCCATTTTTTTGTTTTTTTACCCTTTTATTTTACGATTGCGACGCAATCCTCTCCCGCTAACCGCTTAAGCTCTGCCAACATAGTGGGATTGATCTCTGCCCACATAGTCGCAGGCAACAGGATCCGACGACCGCTTGTACGGTACTTTAAAAAGACGCGCTGGGTGCCGTGGAAGATTTGTAACAGATTTTTGACCTTCCGATCGGTCAGACTATCCTCCTCATCCACCAAAATATGCAGACCTGCATATTTGGACGGCGGTGCAGATACAGCTGCGTCGGGCTGCGCATTTTCTTTTGTGCGCGGTGGCGTGTTTTGAGGTGCCTGCACCGCTTCGGATGGCAGATAGGCACGATCCAACAACACCTGACTCTCCCCTTCATCACGCACGGACACGCGAGCGGTGATACAAAGCACCTCTCCCGGGCGGATGTGCTGCGCATTGGCAGCATAACTTTTGGAAAACGCCACTACGGTAACGGTGCCGTAAACATCCTCCAGGCGAAACTCTGCCATAACGGTATCGTTGCGGGTGGTACGGGTACGCACGCCTGTAACGATGCCCGCCAGCCGTACGCGGTCACCGTCGGCAATTTCAGAGCCTTCCTCCCCTGCGGCGGCAACGTCTACGGTACGCACGGCACCAAACTGCTTGGAAACCTGCTCGTATTGCATCATGGGATGTCCTGAGACATAAACGCCGGTAACTTCTTTTTCAAATGCGAGTTTTTGCTCCTGACTCAGATCGGTTGCCTGCGGCATCCGGAAGCGTTGCACCTTGGATTGTGCTGCGCTGTCAAAAAAGCCGATCTGTCCTTCCACGTTGCCGTGGCGATCGTTTTCGACCGATTCGAGCACCGCATCAATCGCCACCAGCATTTGGCCGCGATTGGCGCAAAGGCAATCCAGCGCGCCGCTTTTGATCAGGCTTTCGAGCGAACGGCGGTTAAAATCACGTCCGCTGCAGCGGCGGCAAAAATCGTAGAAATCGGCAAATTCGCCATTGCGTTCCCGCTCGCGCACGATGCCGTCGATCAACGCGTGCCCGACTCCCTTGATGGCACAAAGCCCAAACAGGATATCGTCTCCTTGCGGGGCAAACTCGGCTCTGCCGTGGTTGATATCGGGCGGCAGCAAACGGATGCGCATACGGGTACATTCGGCAATATAGCGTGCAGTCTTGTCCGAGGAATCGATCACGCTGGTCAACAACGCCGCCATATAATCGATCGGATAATGGCATTTCAAATAAGCGGTACGGTACGAGACCGTGGCATAGGCAGCGGCATGTGATTTGTTAAAGGCATACGATGCAAACGAGGTCATATCGTCAAAGATCTCATTGGCAGTATTAGCATCTACGCCGCGGCGCACGGCGCCCTCACATTCCACGCTGCCATCCTCTCGCAGGCTGCCGTGGATAAAGCGTTGACGCTCCTGCTCCATAACGTCGTGCTTTTTCTTGCTCATGGCACGACGAACGATATCGGCACGCCCGTAGGAATATCCCGCAAGCTCACGAAAAACCTGCATGACCTGCTCCTGATAGACCATACAGCCGTAGGTGACATCCAGAATCGGCGCCAGCAGCGGGGTACGGTAACGGATCCGAGAAGGATCGTGACGGTTGGCAACATAAGTGTCGATGGATTTCATGGGACCGGGACGGTACAACGAGATAACTGCCGTGAGGTCTTCGATGGATTCCGGCTTAAGCGCGGCAATCACGCGGCGCATACCGGCAGATTCAAATTGAAACACGCCTTCGGTCTGTCCCGCAGAAAGCATCTGATAGGTCTTGGGATCGTGCACGTCGGCCTGTTCAACCGAAAACTGCGCGTCAAAGCGCTGACGCACCGAGCGCTCGGTGTCATCGATAACCGTAATATTGCGCAGACCTAAAAAGTCGATCTTGAGCAGTCCGAGCTCCTCTAACGCCGTCATGGTGTACTGCGCAACGATAGATCCGTCATTCACCATTACGGGCACATATTCGCTGACTTTTTTGGCAGTAATCACCACTCCTGCCGCGTGAGTGGACGCATGGCGGGGCATTCCCTCCACTTTAGCAGCAAGATCCAGTAGTTCCGCGACCTGTGCATCCTGCTGCATCAGCTCTTTTAACTCGGCAGAGGACGCAATGGCATCGGCAAGTGTAATTCCCAATTCACGCGGAATCAGTTTGGCAACGGTATCCACGGCGTGATACGGCATTCCCAGCACGCGGCCCACGTCACGCACTGCGGCGCGCGCAGCCAGCGTTCCGAAGGTAACGATCTGGGCGACGTTATCCGTGCCGTAGCGGTCGATGACATAGTCAATGACCTCTTGTCGCCTGACGTAGCAAAAGTCAATATCAAAGTCGGGCATACTGACCCGCTCGGGATTCAAAAAGCGTTCAAACAGCAGGTTGTATGCGATGGGATCGATGCCGGTGATGCCGATGCAATAAGCTGCAAGGCTGCCGGCACCCGAGCCACGTCCCGGTCCGACCGGAATCCCCTGCTCTTTGGCGTGGCGGATAAAATCGTGCACGATGAGATAATAGTCAACGTATCCCATACGCTCGATGACCGACAATTCATAATCAAGGCGCTCACGGATGGCGGGGGTAACCGTCTGTCCGTAGCGTTGCTGCAAACCGTCGTAGCACATACGGCGCAAATAAGCAGCGTGATCCCCTTCCAAGCCGAAATCCGGCAGGCGGGTCTTTCCAAATTCGAATTCAAATTGGCACCGCTCGGCAATACGCACGGTGTTCTCGATTGCCTGCGGAACGGAGGAAAACAGTTGTGCCATTTCGTCGCCGGATTTGAGATAAAACTCCTCCGTCTCAAACGCCAGCGGGTTGTCCTCATCCATATTTTTTCCGGTCTGGATGCAGATGAGCACCTTTTGCATACGATGGTGGTCTTTTTGGACATAGTGGACATCGTTGGTGGCAACCAAGCCGATCTTGAGCTCCTGCGCCAAACGGATGAGCTCGGGGAGGATGCGGATCTGTTCGGGCATGGAATGATTTTGCAGTTCAATAAAATAATTGTCGGCGCCAAAGGTTTCGCGGTACCACGCTGCAATTTTTCTGGCTTTGGCATAATCGTTTTGGAGCAAAGCCTGCGGGATCTCTCCTGCAAGGCAGGCAGACAACGCAATCAGTCCGCCGTGATACTGCTGCAGCAATTCATGATCGACACGCGGCTTTCCGTAAAAGCCCTCGGTATTTGCGAGTGAGACCAAGCGAATGAGGTTTTGGTATCCCTCTTCGTTCTCACACAGCAAAATAAGGTGGCGATTTTCGTTATCAATGCCGTGCTGACGGTCGTTGCGGCCTCTTGCCGAGACGTAGACCTCACAACCAACGATGGGCTTGATGCCCTGCTTTTTGGCTTCTTTATAAAAATCCACGGCACCGTACATTGCGCCGTGGTCGGTGATGGCCACAGCCGTTTGTCCGAGCTCCTTGGCAGCAGAAAGCAACTGCTTGATGCGGCAGGCGCCGTCCAGCAGGCTGTATTCCGTATGCACGTGAAGGTGGACAAAGGGGGTCATTACAGGATTCATCCTTTCGTCTTGGAATGTTTCTTTCGCAGCTCCGCCGCCAGCTCACTCAGCTTGGTCAGGCGGTGATTGACGCCGGAACGGCTCAGCTGCGGTGTCGCAAGCTTGCCGAGCTCCGACAAGGAAAGCTCGGGATTGTCGCGGCGCAGAATGGCGACCTCGCGCAGACGGGCAGGTAATTTTTCAAACTCGCCGATTTCAGATAAGAAAGCAATATCCTCAGCCTGCGTCAAGGCAGCCTCGACCGTGCGGGTGATGTTGGCAGTTTCACAATTTGCGCGGCGATTGATGACGTTGCGCATATCCTTATAGATCTTGACGTTCATGAGTTGGAGCGTGGAAGACATGGCACCGATATTGGTCAGCAGATCTTCAATATGCTCGCTGCCCTTGAGGTAAATGACGCCGACGCCCTTGCGCAGCGTTTGTGACGAGGGGATCTGCAATTCGTTGAGAATGGACACGAAGTCACCCGAAAGGCGGCGGCGCGGCATTAAAAATTCGAGATGATATTCTTTATTGGGATCGGTCATACTGGCGCAGGACAGAAATGCGCCGCGCACAAAGGCCTGCATACAGCATTCATCCTCCAGATTGGCACGGTTAACGTGCAAGGAGGTCTCCTGCGCAGAATGTCCGAAGGTCTCAAGCACCTTGATCCGATCGCTCGGTGACGGAATGCTTAAATGACAAACACCGGCCTTGCTTTCCTGCAAAACCGGTTTGACCGCACAGACCTTTTTAACAAAATGGTACCATCGTTGTGCAACGGCTCGGTTTTCGGTCTGCAGCAGCATCTCGGAGGCGGTAAAGCTGCGGGAAAAGAGCAGCAGCCCATAGGTTTCTGCCTTCAGGCAACAGTCACGCTCGACACCGAGGTCCGCTAATTCAGTTTTGACAGAAGAAGAAAAGCTCATATCTCTATCCCTAATTTTTATGAATATCGCGGTGGCTGACGGCAGCTTTATGTCCGTCGCGACCGATGAATGCACAAAAATGCTCGGCAAGTGCTACCGAACGGTGTTTGCCGCCGGTACATCCCACTGCGATCTGCAGGGAATTTTTGCCTTCGTTACAGTACAAGGGGATCATATAGGAAAGCAGCGCTTCAAAGCGGCTGATGAAGCCAACCGTCTCTTCCTTTTGCATCACAAAATCAATGATGGGCTGATCCAATCCGGTCAGATGCCGAAGCTCGTCCACATAATAGGGATTGGGCAGGCAGCGCACGTCGATGACGATATCTGCATCGGTGGGAATCCCGTATTTGAAGCCGAACGACATAACGTGGATGCGCATAGCACCCTGCGAATCACCCAAAAACATGGTGGTCATACGCTCGCGCAGTTGCGCGGCGGTCAGCAAGGTGGAGTCGATGATATAATCTGCGCGGCGGCGCAGCGGTATGAGCAACTCGCGCTCCTCGCGAATGGCCTGCAAAATGGTTTTTTGATCCTGCTGCAGCGGATGGTTGCGACGCGTTTCCTTGTAGCGGTGCTCCAAGGTTTCGTCACTTGCCTCAAAATAAAGGATCTTATAATCGAGTTTTTGATTACGCAGGATCTGCAGCATTTCATCCAAACGGTCGAAAAAGTCACTGCCTCTGGAGTCGATGACCAAGGCAACCTTTTGCAGCGCATTGGACTGCTGACACAACTCCACAAAATTGGAGACCAGAAACACCGGCATATTATCAATGCAATAATATCCGATATCCTCCAACACCTTGACACCGGTGGATTTTCCCGCACCGGACAAGCCGGTGACCACCATCAGTTCCATGAAGCATTCCTCCCAATGAGACAGATCTCCGGCTGCAAAATGACACCGGACTGTGCAAGCACCTTTTGTTGAACCTCAGACACCAGCTGCACTACGTCAGCACAGGTGGCGTTGCCGCGATTGATGACAAAGCCTGCGTGCTTTTCGGACACCTGCGCATCGGCTACTGCGTAGCCCTTGAGTCCTGCCTGCTCGATCAAGGCACCCGCAAAATGCCCCTCGGGGCGCTTGAAGGTGCTGCCTGCGCTGGGAAACTCCAGCGGTTGCTTGTCGCGGCGGCGTTGTACCAGATCATCCATTTGTGCTTTGATCTGTGCGGCATCGCCGACAGACAACGTCAAGGTGACCTCGGTGACGATGCCGTGGGTCTGCTGCAAAATACTGCTGCGATACCCAAACTGCAGCTCTTGCGCGGACAATGTCACGACATTGCCGCAAGCATCCATGCAACGGCAACCGGAAAAGACCTGCTTGATCTCCCCGCCGTAGGCACCGGCGTTCATATACACCGCACCGCCGACGGTACCGGGAATACCGTAAGCAAATTCCATACCACTCAAGTCGTTATGCAGAGCAGCCAGACAAACGGCGGTCAGCTTAGCCCCTGCGCCGCAGATGAGCGTATTGCCTTCAACGCAACGCACCTCGCAAAACGAGCCGCCGAGTTGAATAACGACACCGGCGACGCCGTCATCCGATACCAGCAGATTGGAGCCGTTACCCAACAGAAAATAAGGGATCTCCCGCTCACGGCAAAGACGCAGACAATTGCAAAGCTGTGCCTCGTCATGCACCGTCACGAATAGATCAGCGGGACCGCCGATGCGAAACGACGTATGACGACTCATGGGCTCTTCTGCGCTGCAAGCGCACCCACAGGCAAGTAATTGCTGCATCAGGTCCCGGAGTTGATTCACGGGCGGTCACCTCTTTCTCATAAACTAAAATAGCAAATTAAAGCTTTCCGAGCATGGCGGCACCGATAATACCGGCATCGTTGCCCAATTCAGCACGGCAAAGCTGGGTCTGCTTTTCAGAGAATTTACTGTAGCGGATCTCTTCGATCTGCTTGCGCAGCGGAGCCATAAGGGTTTCTCCCTCGTTACAGATACCGCCGCCGATGCAAAGCACCTCGGGCTGGAAAATATTGACCATATTACACAAGCCTTCACCGATGTAAGCGATATAAGTATCGACAACCTGCTTGCCCGCAGCATCACCGGCGCGCATAGCGTCAAATGCGGTACGGCCGCTTGCCTTGTTCTCATCCCCGTCGCACAGCTTCCACATGACGGAATCGGGGTTGGCATTCATAGCTGCTTTGGTTTGGCGGATAAGCGCGGTGGCAGAGGCATAGGCTTCCCAGCAGCCGAATCTGCCGCAGCTGCAGTGCTCTCCGTTTGCGACGATGACGGTATGACCCAACTCGCCGCCTGCAAAATTGCAGCCCGAGAAGATCTTGCCGTCGATAATGACGCCGCCGCCGACGCCGGTACCCAAAGTAACCGCAACGAACGGCTCAGCGTTCTTGCCGCTTCCTGCAAGGTATTCCCCGTATGCAGCAACGTTGGCATCGTTATTGATATAACAGGGTCTGCCCAGCTTCTCTTCCATATAGGCTTTGAGGGGGACGTGCTCGAAATGCAGGTTGTTGGCATATTCGATATAGCCAGTATCCAGGTTGATGGTCCCGGGAGAGCCGACGCCCACCCAATCGATCTGATCCATAGTCAGGCCTGCATTGGCAACGGCGTCCTGTGCTGCGCCGACCATATCTGCCAAAATCTCGTCGGTGCTGCGCTCGGTGCGGGTCTTGCGGGAGGCACGCGCGACGATCTCGTATTTTTCATTGACAACACCCACCGCGATGTTGGTGCCACCCAAGTCGATTCCGATAGTGTACATAATAATGACTCCTTTTTTATTCTTGTTCTATGATCGGATCGGTTAGCTCCAGTCGTCCTGCAAAGGCAGATCTTCTGCGTCGCTCTGATCCAGACCGAGCTGGGCAAGAAGCTCCTTGGCTGCGTTATAGCCCAGTTTCTTTTGACGGTTGTTCATGGCTGCAACCTCGATGATGACGGCAAGGTTGCGTCCCGGCTTGACCGGAATGGTAATAGAGGGAATCTGCAGACCGAGGATCTCGGTATACTCGTTTTCGAGTCCCATACGGTCGTATGCGCGCTCGGGATTCCACAGCTCCATATTCAAAACCAGATCGATCTTTTCGGTCTGCTTGATGGAGCCCATACCGAAGATGCGGCGGGCATTGATAATACCGATACCGCGCAGCTCCACGTAGTGACGGATATTGTCAGGTGCACTGCCCACCAACGAGCGAGACGACACACGGCGGATCTCGACGGCGTCGTCGGCAATCAGACGGTGACCGCGTTTGATGAGCTCGATGGCGGTCTCACTTTTACCCACGCCGCTTTCACCCAACAACAGGATACCCTCACCGTAGACCTCCACCAAAACGCCGTGGCGCGTGACGCGCGGGGCAAGATGGACGTTGAGATACGAAATAAGCGCTGCCATAAAGGCGGAGGTACCGTCGGCAGAATGCAGCAGCGGAACATTGTGACGCTTTGCTGCCTGCAGCATAACCTCGCCCGGCTCCAGATTACGGGTGATGATAACGGCGGGCGGACGGCGGGAGAAAAATTCCTCCAGCGCTTTTTCCCGCTGCTCGAGATCAAATTCCTTGATGCACTGCATTTCGGTCAGACCGATGATCTCAATGCGGGTCTCATCAAAGTACTGATACTGTCCGAACAGCTGAAGGCCCGGCTTGTTGATCTCTGCCGAACGGATGAGAACCTTGTCCGTCTCATCGGCACAGCAGATGGGGGTGAGGGAAAAGGTCTTGATAATATCCGACAAGGGGACGGAATATTCTACTGCCATTTGTTACACCTCTATTGTATGATTGGATTATTTTTTCTATTCTACCACAAAAAGGCTGCAAAGTACATACTTATCGCAGCGGTTTTTGAGGAAAATCAGCATTTTTTGATCTTGGCAAACTTTGCCATCAGCTTTTTGGTCCCGACGCTGTCAAACGCGATCTCCAGCAGCACGTCATTCCCCATTGCGGTGGCGCTGACGATGAGTCCCTCGCCGAAGGTGCGGTGAGACACGCGATCACCAACCGAAAAGGCAACGTCTGCCTCGGTTTTTCCGACAACGGTTGCTTGCTTTTGCGCAATGGTGCGGGTGGGTTGCGTGCCGTAAGAGGGCGAAGCATAGCTGCGCGATGCATACCCGCCCGATGCGGGAGGCTTGGCGTAGGGATCGATGCGCACGCTGCCACCGTAGCCCGAAAACTCGGAAGAAAAACGTTCCTGCGACAGACCGCTGTTTTGCACCAGTTCCTGCGGAATCTCACGCAAAAAGCGAGAGGGTCTGCGGCGAGTGGTAAAGCCGAAGAGCATGCGCTGCTGCGCCTTGGTCAAAAAGAGTTTTTGCTTGGCGCGAGTGATACCGACGTAAGCGAGACGGCGTTCCTCTTCGATCTGTGCACCGCCCTCCATGATGGACATATCGCTGGGAAATACCCCTTCTTCCATGCCCACAAGGAAAACAAGCGGAAACTCCAGACCCTTGGCAGAATGCAGCGTCATCATAACAACGGTATCGGCGTCGGCATCGTACTGATCAAGGTCGGTGATCAACGCAACGTTTTCCAAAAATTCGGTCAAGGACGGTTGCTCGGCCTCTTCCTCATACTGCTTGATATTGGTGAGCAATTCCTGCACGTTTTCGATTCGGGTTTGCCCCTGCTCACCTTCATTTTGCAGGGCGTGAAGATATCCGCTCTGCTCCATGACCCGCTCAAACACCTCGTGCGGGGCAGCGGTCTGCGCCATCTCGCCCAGCTCGGTGATCATTTGTGCAAAGCGCATAAGGGCAGGTGCCAAACGCTGCAGCTCGCTGAATTCGTCGGCGCGCGAAAGAACCTCGAATGCCGTGACCCCCGTTTCGGAGGCAAAGCGCTGCACGCGGGTCAGCGTGGTATCGCCAATGCCGCGCTTGGGCTCGTTGACGATGCGCATCAGGCGCAGGGTATCGGCGGGATTATTGATGACGCTCAAATACGCCAATGCATCCTTAATTTCCTTACGATCGTAGAACTTTTGACCTCCGAAAATGCGGTACGGAATACCACCGCGCAGAAATGCATTTTCAATCGAGTTGGACTGTGCGTTCATACGGTAGAGCACGGCGTGATCGCTGAGTTTTTTGCCCTCGTTGAGATGATCGAGAATGGTATCGGCAACAAACTCCGCTTCGCTGCGTTCGTCGGTGGTGGTATGTAAAACGATCTTGTCCCCTTTGCCGTTTTCGGTCCAAAGATTCTTCTCTTTACGTTCGGTATTGTTACGAATGACGGCGTTGGCGGCATCCAGAATGGTTTGGGTGGAGCGGTAATTCTGCTCTAAGCGAATAGTTTTGGCATTGGGATACTGCTGCTCAAAGCTGAGAATATTCTCAATCGTCGCGCCGCGGAAGCGGTAGATGCTCTGGTTATCATCGCCCACCACGCACAAATTTTTACGCTTTTGTGCCAACAATGCGGTCAGCACGTATTGCGCGTGATTGGTGTCCTGATACTCGTCGACCAGAACGTTTTGAAAGCGGGTGTTATAGTAGTCCAGAATATCCTCGTTTTCCTGCAGCAATCTGACGGTCTGAACGATCAGATCGTCAAAGTCCATCGCGTCTGCTTCCTTGAGCTTGCGCTGATAGAGGGCGTAGGCAGCACCGATGGCTTGTTTTCTGGCATCGCCGCCCGCCGTGGCACGGTAATGCGCGGGGTCGATGAGCTGATCCTTGGCACGGCTGATCTCACCGAGGATCATTTTGTGCGGCATGCGCTTGTCGTCGATGAGCAGTTCTTTTTGACACTCCTTCATAACGCGGCGGGAATCGTCGGTGTCATAAATGGTGAAATGGGTAGAATATCCCAATCGATCACAGTCGCGACGCAGGATTCTGGCACAGGCGGAATGGAAGGTGCTGGCCCAAATATCGTTGCCGAAGCTGTCGCCCAAACGGCGTTGCAGGCGCTCCTTCAGCTCCCCTGCCGCCTTATTGGTAAAGGTGATGGCAAGAATCTCCCACGGACGCACGCGGTTATGCGCGATCAGATCGGCAACCTCATCGGTGATCTCTCCGCCGTCGGCAGTATTGCGAAGCAGAGTCTCCTGCGCTTGGGTCAGATACGGCACAAAATTGCTGTGATAGGCATCACCGTATTTGATGAGACAGGCAATGCGATTAACGATAACGGTGGTCTTTCCGCTGCCTGCACCCGCCAAAATAAGCAGCGGGCCGGTTGCCTGAAAGCAGGCCTTTTGCTGCTCGCTGTTGAGATGCGAAAAATCGCGCTGCATGATGCTGCGGCGCAGAGTGAAAAATTCTTGATCGGTCATGAGTGCTCCTCGCTTGTCGTCCTATGATTATTCTTTTTTATTGTACAACATTCCCATACAAAAGGCAAATCTTTTTATTGAAAAACCGCCTCTTTTTTGATAAAAAAAGACCCCGCCGCAGAAACGGCGAGGACTTAGTTTCATCGGGCGCATCATCCGAGCAATCGGGAGGAAGCACAGTAAAGGATGGGGCTGCCCCAAATACTTCGCGAGACCACCTTACCCTTGGTGGAGCTGGCATCGATCATCTGCCCATTGCCGATATAGATGCCGACGTGGGTAATGTTACGGTATCGTCCGTTTTTGGCGGTACTGTAAAAGATCAGGTCACCCGCCTTTAACGCCGATCGGGTGGTGGTGAGTCCGAGGTTGACGCAGGTTCTTCCCTGCTCTGCCGCCGTTCTCGGCAACGAAACACCGTGCTGCGCAAAAGCTTTTTGCACCAAATAAGAACAATCCATATACAATCTTCCTTGTGCATCATAGGTGCCTGCCTTGGCAATACTGTACGGATTTCCGATGTACGACTGCGCTGTTTTGACCAACGCGGCAGCGTTAGAGCTGCTACCGGTTGTCACATATTGCGCAGAAACAAAGCCGTAGTCCCCCCCTGTGTAGACGGCATACCAGCCTGAGCGTTGTGAAAGAACGGCAACGCTCGTGCCGCGCGCCAAGCGCTTGAGGATGTTCCCCTTTGTGGATGCGCGGGTGCGCAGGTTAAGATTAGACGCATTGACCTGTCCTGTCGCGGCGTTACTGCGCAAAGAAGACAGCTTTTTGTCCATTGCGCTATCGGTCTTGGGACCGTAGATTCCGTCGGCCGCAACGCCTGCCGAGCGCTGAAACGCCGTAACGGCAGTTTTGGTGGCGTTGCCGTAAACACCGTCGCAATCCAGATCGGTATTGGATGCGACGTTGAGCTCCAGCTGCAGCTGTCTGACCGCACTGCCACGGCTCCCCTTCTTAAGGATCGTGCTGCTCGCCGCCATGGACGGCAGCGCAAACGCAGTGACCATAGATAAAGTGACCGCTGCGCAGATGAATAATTTTATCATCTTTTTCATGCAAAAACCTCCTTTCTTCGTCCAAAATAATACCATATTTTTGGGGGTGTTTGGGCTGAAAATATCAGGCAAAACCCTTGCATGATCTTTCCTGCAAATATTGACTTTTCAAAAAAAAGCAGATATACTGTGAAAAAAGATCGAAACGGGAGATTGGTATGCAACTCATTGTCAAGCATTTTAACGAGCTGACCGCAAACGAATTGTACGAGATCTACAAGCTACGAGCGGCGGTCTTTGTGGTAGAGCAAAACTGCGCGTATCAGGACATTGACGAGGCGGACAAGCACGCATATCACGTGTTTTTCCAAGAGGATGGCGCGCTGCAGGCGTATCTGCGGATAGTAGAGCCCGGATTCTGCTATGAAGAGACCTTGATCGGGCGTGTCATCGCGGTCAAACGCCGCTGCGGCATCGGCAGCCGTTTGTTGACAGAGGGCATCCGCGTGGCGGAGGAAAAATTCGGCGCCGAGGTCATCCGCATTGCGGCACAGACTTATGCCGTTCCCTTCTATGAACAAGCGGGTTTCAAAACGGTTTCGCAGGAATTTACGGAAGACGGCATTCCGCACGTGCAAATGTTGCGTCGCAAATAACACCGAAGCAAAAAATCAACGCCACAGCGCACGCTGTGGCGTTTTTACGTTATTTTTTGCGGATAGGGCTGAAAAAGACGAGGTATTCTGCCAGGATGCAGACCGGAATGGCGGCAAAGAAATCCACCACCGAATGCTGCTTGATAAACACGGTGGACAGACAGATAAGAATGACGTCGACCACCACAAAGATTTTCCACCAAACCGACGCCGACTTTTCCCGCAGCCACGTAGATGCGATTCCCATGGAATACGCCACGTGCAACGACGGACAAACATTAGTGTTGGTATCGAACGAATACAAAAACTGCACGCCTTGGGTCAGAATATTGTTATTTGCAAATTCCTCGGGGCGCAGATCCTGACGGTTGGGGAACACGATGTAGATCGCCATTGCAACCACCTGCGTGATGATGATATAGGTCTGCAGACGCTTGAAATTTTGGACGTTATACAGTGCAAAATACAGCAGCGAAAAAACGATCAGCAGATACCATCCGACGTATGGAATCAAAAACGCCTCACAAAACGGGATCAGATCGTCCAACGGACTGTGGATGACGGCGCAACGCTCGGCAGGAATGAGATTTTCGGTCAGAAAATAGAGTGAAAAGTATCCGACCCATCCCAACAGTAATTTGAGATGGGAGAACTGGGGATCATTGAGCTTGGACAGTCGGAATTTCCGATAATCAACCATCGGTGTTTTCATGGACAGACTCCTGATTGGAAGGGTAATATTTTTTTGGGATATTGCGGTAGGGAACGACGGTGTGCTCGGGCAGATCGCAGGCGATCCGCGTGATCTCGTTCATCAAATAATCGCAAATTCGGCGGCGCTCGTCCTCCATAGAATTTTGGGCACAGAAGCGGATGGGCTCGCCCAAGTAAGCGCATTTGAGAGCCGGCGCGATGTACATAGGCACAAACTGCAGCTCTTTCGCGGTCTTTTTATAGTATAACTTAGCAATGTCGATAAAGCGATCCTGAAATTCGCATACAATGTGATTGTGCGGCACGTCGTGCTCGGGAAAAATCACAACGTGGGCGCCGTCCTTGAGGCATTTGACGGTTTCGCGGAAGGTCGAGAGAATACGGGCATCGTGATAAACGCCGATGACGTTGGCATTTTGAAACACGCAGGCGGAAAACGGTGCAATTACGTAAGATAAGATCTTATAAAACCAGCGCACGCGCTTGGGCTTTTGCGACCAAAAATCCTGATAGGCGTAAGCGGGAACCTCTTTGAGATGCATCATTTGTGCGGCGCACCAGGTGTAACGGCGGGCGGGAAAATACAACTCGCAGACAATGGGCCCGTTCATTTGGGTGTGGTTGCCCACGATGATCGCAGGCTCCTGCGGGAGATGGTCGACACCCTCCACCCGGGTTTTGGGATAAAACAACCTCACCAAGCCTTTGATGACCTTGTACGGCAGCGAGGTCTTCTTTTGTTGCATGGGAACTTACCTTCTTTTCATATCTGATACAATATAATCCTACTGCAAAATTATGAATAAATCATGAAAAAAATTCATTTCTTTGCAATTATTACAAACAGCAAACCGCCGTTTCCGTTCTCTATGTCATAGCCATGCTTTCATAAGAGTGATAACCATACAGTTTGAATAGTAAAAAGGACATCCAAGGATGTCCTTTTTAATGCGAAAAAGCGACCAAAAGGTGCGTGAGTATAGGTAAGAACGACTAAAAGTACACCAATTGTGCACTCGACAAATTGTAAATTTGTTTATCAAAATCTTTATAATGAATACATCAGCATACCAAGACCTGCCGATATGAGTATCATCAGTATCGGAGTTGGTTTTTTCTTAAATGCAAGCTTTGCTACGATGCTGATTAATATCAATATGGCGAATATGATAATGCCATTAAAATCTATGGCAAGTGTATCTCCTATACCACTGAATCCGATTGCCGTACTCATAAACATCGTGATTGCCGTTGCGAGTATCAAGCCAACAACACACGGACGGATACCG
>JAFQKX010000036.1 GCA_017414705.1 Clostridia bacterium | reverse complement strand
ATTCATCTTTTTCAAGCCATTTCTTTTTTTCTACGAACTCATTTTCAAGCAGAGCGATCATGGCATATCCACCGCCAAAGGTGAACAATCCTATTTTCAGCATTGTCAAAAAGAGTGAGAGGTAGCCTTTTACTTTCCTCACAAGAGCCTCCATTTATCTAACTTACAAATTCTTATTTATTGGTTAAATTATATCACATTTTTGTGCATAAATCAAGGCGGAAGCATTGTATATTTAATGAAATCGTGCTATGCACGATGAAATCCGAGCAAGCTCGGATGAAATCTTCAGCCTACAGCTTCAGATGAAATTAAATCCGTCCTAATTATCCCGACGAAGTCGGATTTCATCACGAAGTGATTTCATCCCACAGGAGTGGGATTTATCCCGTCTGCAAGGACGGATTTAGTTGAAAAAAGCACACATTTGTCTTGGTAGACAAATGTGTGCTTTTTTCTGGTGGAGCCGAGGGGAATTGAACCCCTGTCCGAAAACCCATTCCTGGGATGTTCTCCGGGTGCAGTCATTTATTTGGGATTCCCCTCCTCTGCCGAAAAATGACACCCTGCAGAGTTCGGTAGCCTCTGATTCACGACGCGCCCCGAGGCAAAAGCGCGTTCGCGTTCACCGCTGCTCGACGCCCTTATCCCGGCCGCGGTACTCCGGGTAAGGACGGCCGCCTAATTAGGCAGCGTAGGCAACTTTATTGTTGTCGTTTATTTTGAAAAGTTACGGCGTTTACCGTGAGTCCGCATCACGACCCGCTGATCTCAGTGCAAGATCCCCGTCGAAACCTTTACGGCCCCGTATATCCCCTTTGGGGGTATTTTTATTATACCCATCCGAATCTCTTTGTCAATGGTTATCTTTGTATTGTGAGCTATCTTTTTTATTTTTTTGCTTGGATACAATATCTTCCCAAAAAATTTCCCGCTTCGCGATAATAGATCCAAAGCTTTCCGTCGATCACGCAAAAGGACGGTCCGTCATTTCCCATGCCGCCGGTTGTGAGCATATAGGGTGATTCTACCAATTCCCAATTAGACAGATCCTTGGAGCGGGCGAATTTATGTCCCCACACGGCAGCATCATAGGGTTGATCGGTACTGATCTCATAGACCATATAAAACCATCCGTCATAATAGACCAGATCTCTGCGTCCGGTCGTACCGCTGTCGCTTCCTTGCGCTGAAGTTGGAAGAATGGGATTGTATTCGTACTTGGTTAAACTTCCGAGGTCGGTTCCGTATGCAAGACAGATCTGACAATCTACGCCGTCAAAGCTATGATACGTGAGGTACCATACTCCATTGACACGAATGAGATCCGGCGTTCCGATATTGACCTTCTCGTGCGACTCACCGGAATTTTCCAAGAGCAAGCCGTTCTTTCCGTATTTTTTGAAATGAATTCCGTCCGTAGAGGTGGCGAGGCCGATCTGACCGTAAACATCACCGGAGCCTTCGTAAACCAGATAAAACGTTCCGTCCTCATACCAAACGCCGGGGAAGGTTGCCATCGTGCTGTCCCACCCGCTTTCGCCTGCATGCAACACGGTTCCGTAATTGGTGAAAACGATCCCGTCGGTCGATTTTGCCAAAGCGATGCAGCCCTTGGATTTTCCTTGGTGCTCTTCCCAGGTAATATAATATGCCCAAATCTCGCCGTTTACCGTAACGAAATCCGAAAAATGCATATTGAATTCTTTTCCGATCAGGGTAGAACGCTTGTCGATCTTGATCTTTTCTGCTTCAAAAAGCGCTTGAATCCCCGAAAAATCGGCTGCATTCAAATCGGTATAAAATCCGTTTGCAGCATCACGCTGTGTAATCGAAACATCGGTGAGCAAGGGTGGCCTTTGAACAGTCTTTGCGACGGTTTTCGTTTTCCAAATTGAAAAAGAAGAAGCAGTTTCCTGCTGCGAGCCCCGATTCTCAGACGCAGTTTGCAAAGAGGTTTGCTTCGGTTCACATCCGCAAAGCACCCCCAAAATGAGCACAACACAAACCAAAACGGAAAATTTCTTTTCAAAAACCATGGTTTTTTCTCCTGAAATATCCCGCTCTATCAGTTCTTTTGGTGCGGATCAGCCATCCACCGCACGGCGTTGGGAAGCCATTGGGCGCATTCGGGATAGATGGGCACGGTGCCGTTAATAGACCCCGTTACGTTGGTTGCCAACGCCTGCCCGTGTCTGCCGTGGGGATAGATGTGCAATTCAAATGGTGTTCCCTGCTGTGCCAACGCCTGTGCCAGGCAAAGACTGTTTTGTACCGGGACGACCTGATCCTCACGCGTATGCCAAATAAAGAAAGGCGGCGTATCCTCGCTGACCTGTTTTTCGCAGGAGACCAGTTCTAACTGCTCTGCAGACGGATTTTCTCCCAACAAATTAACAAAAGAGCCTTCGTGACTAATCGATGGATCACCGCTGATCACGGGATAGCAGGCAATAACGCCGTTGGGGCGGTGTTCGCCGTTATGCAGATCTAACGGTTGTTTCACAAAATCCCGATTCCAATGCACGCCAAGGCTTGATACCAAATGTCCTGCAGCGGAAAATCCGCAGACAAAAATCTTTTGGGGATCGATGTTCCACTCTTTTGCATGAGAACGCACCAAGGCTACGGCAGTGGCAATTTCCAGTAAAGCACCGGGAAATTTCATGGGGGCGACGCTGTAATCCAGCACGAAGGTCTGACAACCGCCGATTGCAGAAAACGCCAAGGCAATGGGTTCCCCTTCGCGATCGGCACAGACGTTAAAATATCCGCCGCCGGGGCAAACGATGACGGCGGGACGCAGCTGCGCGCCGCTTGCGGTCTCCGGAATATCATCGAGCAGATACGCCGTTAACGAGGGCGCAAAATCGGTTCTTCCGTTGGATTGCTCGGGCGCGGCGGAAAGTCCGGCCTTTTGATAATCGACTGTAATCGGAAATTTTTGATAGCGCATAATACGACCTCCGCACTACAGATTTCTTGTTTTTAATTCGCGATCAATGGTGCGGTTTTCGTCCCGCTTGGCAATATCGGCGCGCTTGTCGTAGAGCTTTTTACCCTTACAAACACCAACTGCCACCTTGACGCGCGAATCCTTGAAATACAAAGAAAGCGGAATGAGGGTGAGCCCTTGCTGCTTGGTCTGCCCGAACAGCCGCAGGATCTCCCGCTTGTGCATGAGCAATTTGCGCACGCGGTAAGGATCGCGATTAAAAATATTGCCCTGCTCGTAGGGGCTGACGTGCATGCCGTTGACAAAGATCTCGCCATCGTCAATACTGCACCAGGCATCCTTGAGATTGACGGCACCTGTGCGGATGGATTTGATCTCGGTGCCGAACAGAGAGATGCCTGCTTCGATGGTCTCGAGCACGAAATAATCGTGGCGGGCTTTGCGGTTTTCGGCAATCAGCTTAGTCCCTTTGGCTCGCATTCCGTTTTCTCCTTTCTTTAAAAAATAAACTTGAAAATTATAATTCGCTTCTGCCCGACATGGCGCGGGAAAGCGTGACTTCGTCGGCATATTCCAGATCGCCGCCGACGGGAATACCGTATGCCAGACGGGTGACCTTAACGCCCATCGGCTTGAGCAGGCGCGAAAGATAGAGTGCCGTGGCATCGCCCTCGACGGTGGGATTGGTTGCCAAAATGACCTCCTGCGTTTGCGGGGTGATGCGTGCAAGCAGCTCTTTGATCTTGAGCTGGTCGGGACCGATTCCCTCCATGGGAGAGATGGTGCCGTGCAGCACGTGATAGACACCCTCGTACGATTCGGTCTTTTCAATTGCCATAACTGCCTTGACATCCTCGACCACGCAGATGGTGGTTTGCTCACGCAGCGGGTTGGAGCAGATGGTGCAGGTTTCCTGCGCCGAAAGATTCTGACAGATATGACAGTATTTGATGTTTTTGCGGGCATCGCGGATATCGTCAGCAAAGCGGGCGGCATCCTCTTCGCTGAGCGCCAAAACCTCAAACGCCATGCGTTGGGCGGTCTTGCGCCCAATGCCCTGCATGCTCGCAAAATGCTCGATCAGCCGCTCCAGCGGCGCAACACTGTATGCCATCAGAACATCCCCGGCAGATTGAGTCCTGCAGTGATCTTGCCCATTTCTTCTTCGCTGTTGGTTTTAGCATCACGCAATGCGGCGTTGACGGCAGCACGCACCAAATCCTCCAGCATTTCGGGCTCGTCGGCATCGATAACGTCGGGATTAATACTCAATGCGGTGATCTCATATTTTCCGTTGACGGTGGCAGAAACCATTCCGCCGCCTGCATTGGCGGTATATTCTCTGGTCTCAAGATCTGCCTGCAGTGCTGCGGCATCCTCCTGCATTTTCTGCGCCTGACGGAGCATGCTCTGCATATTTCCGCCACCGCCGCCGTATCCTTGCGGTAATCTTGCTTTCATAATTTATTCGTTCCTTTCAAATAAACTGCGATCGATCTGATCGTATGTAGAAATAATAATGTCCGTATATTCTTTCCCGGTGATGCCTGCTTCTCCGTCGGGAGAAATTCCGATTCGGTAGCCTGCGTTGGCACGGGTGATGCCCAATAATCCAGAGAAGGAGTCCTCTGCCATGGCAAGCTGCTGTGCAGGGATCTGCAAGGCTCTGCAAGCACGCAGATACAAGTCGGGGTCGGGCTTGCTGATAATGCCGCTGCCATCATCATAAATGATATGCTCGGGTAAAAACCATCGATAAAGGTCGAAGACCTCAATATAAAATTTCAGATTGCCGGAGCCTGCAGAGGTTGCGATGGCGCAGGCAAGTCCGTTTTGCTTGAGAAAATCCAGCAAGGCGGGCGCTCCGGGTGCAAGAGAGAGCTTTCCGCCGGTTTCCTTCATGCAAAATTCGCGATAAAGTTCTTCCTTTTCTTCCCCGAGCTGCTCACACTCCTGCGCAGAGGGGTCTCTGCCCATCAAATAGGAGAGAATGGCGAAATTATTGCGCCCATGCATATGGCGGTAATAATTTTCCAGCGAGACCGGATGACCGGTGATGCGCTCTGCCGAGAGCATCCACGCGCGTTCGTGAAAATCGGAATCGAAAAACAGAGTTCCGTTAAAATCAAATACGATTCCCTTTAATTTTTTTGTGGTATTCATTCGATGGTTGCTCCTGCTTCGCGCATCTGATTCAAAAAGGCACCAAAGGTATCCTGCGACTGATCCTCCGGCGGTTTTTCATAGGGCCCGATGCGGTAATCCTTGCCCAACACCGATTGGATAGCATCGCGAATATCACGGCGATTCTTGGGATCGCTCTTGCACATGATGCGGAACTGTGAAAATTTAGCGTCGATCAGCACGATCTCGCCCTGCAAATACGCACGGCTGCCTTTGAGTTGCGCGCCCAGCAAGGGATTTTTGCGGCTGATGATGCGGGTGATGTCATTCCATTGTGCGATCTCACCCTGCGTGACCTCGACGGATTGCTCTGTCTGCTCCTGCAGCCGCTCGGGCTGCGGTTGCGGCTCGGGCGGGAGAACAGGTTGCTCTTCCTCGGGCTGCTCGGCGGGAACGTCGTCATCCGACGGCATGGGAACATCCTCTTCCCAAGGCAGGTCGTTGACGGCGGGTTCAGACTGTTTGGGTTCAGGCTGCGGCTTTACGGCTTGTACCTTGGGTTCTGCGATGGGTTCGGCGGGTGCAGCAGCTTTGGGCGCTGCGATGCGCACACCGCTTTCCAGATCGGCAATACGGCGCAGCAAAGCAGCCTCGTCAAACTGTGCCTGCGGGCAAGCCAAGCGAATGAGTGCCATTTCCAGCTCGGTACGCTTGGAGCCACCGCGTTTGAGCACGGCAGATGCCTCCTGCAGCACGTCAAGTGCTGACAGGATCTGTGCCAACGAGATACGCTTTGCCATCTCGGTGAGCCGTTGTGTTTCGGCCGAGGATGCGGTGATCAGTCCGACAGGATCCTTGGTGACGCGCACCACCATGAGGTCGCGGTAGAAACCAATGAGCTCTTCGCAAAGGCGTTCCATATCGCAGGCAGCGGCGTACAGTTCACTGATAAATTGTAAAATTTTTGCGGTATTCTGTGCATCTACGGCATCGGCAATCGCAAACAGATATTCGCGTCCCGCCAAGCCTGCGCTGCGCATGACCTGCTCGCAGGTGATGGGGTCGGTTCCGCTGATACAGCGATCCAGCAAGGAAAGTGCATCGCGCAAAGCTCCGTCTGCCAAAGAGGCGATGAGCAAGGAGGCATCTTCCTCGATGGTCAATTCTTCCCTTTCACAGACCTCACGCACGCGTGCGGCGATGTATTCCACGCCGATGCGGTGAAAATCAAACCGCTGGCAACGGGAAAGAATGGTGGCAGGAAGCTTGTGCACCTCAGTGGTGGCAAGGATAAAGATAACGTGCTCAGGCGGCTCCTCCAGCGTTTTGAGCAACGCATTGAAGGCACCGATGGAGAGCATATGCACCTCGTCGATGATATAAACGCGGTACTTTGCGGCGGCGGGGGTGTAATTGGCTGCCTCGCGCAGGTCGCGGATATTATCCACGCCGTTGTTGGATGCGGCATCGATCTCGACGACATCAAAAATAGAGCCGTCCTCGATGCCGCGGCAGATCTCACATTCGCAGCATGGGTTGCCCTCGCGCGGCGAGAGACAGTTGACGGCTTTGGAGAGGATCTTGGCACAGGTGGTCTTGCCCGTGCCGCGGGTACCGGTAAACAGATACGCATGGGAAAGACGCCCGCTCATAATCTCACTTTTGAGCACGGCAGTGATATGCTCCTGTCCGCTGACGTCGTCAAAGGTCTTTGGACGGTATTTGCGGTAAAGTACACGGTACATCCCACACACTCCTTTGTTTTAGGAAAGGTCACATGAGCGCTCAAGTATACGGATACACGGACGGACTGCGGCGCACAAAGCAAACCGCTTAATGCTGCTCGGTTCCCCGCCTGACATGGTTCACGGTGCTCCGTCGCGCAGAGCCCGCATATCCGTATGCTTCAGCGACCATATGACCTCTTTCGATTCTTGTTTATTATACCGCGCAAGGCAGCATTTTGCAAGACTATTTTAACTGTTTTTAAAAGAATCTGCAGAAAAGAAAATTTATCTTGCAATCGACGTCAATTTCTTGTATACTGTTAAATAGTATTTTGTACCTATTTTTGAAAGGTGGTTCCTTTTTCTATGTGTGGTATTGTAGGATTCGCAGGAAACTCCCCCGCCGTTGAGGTGCTTCTCGACGGACTGTCCAAGCTGGAATATCGCGGGTACGACTCCGCCGGCATTGCGGTGATGGACGGAAACGAAATCAAAATGAGAAAAATGAAGGGCCGCATTGCCGATCTGACTAAAAAATTGGAGTCCGATCCGGTTGCTCCCGCTCCCATTGGTATTGGGCACACTCGTTGGGCGACCCACGGCAAGCCCAACGACGTCAACTCGCATCCCCATATGAGCGGCGACGGCCGTTTTGCTGTGGTGCACAACGGAATTATTGAAAATTACGCCTCCATCAAAGAGGATCTGATCGCGCAGGGCGTGCAATTTGCGTCGGAGACCGATACCGAGGTCATTGCGCATTTGCTGGAGAAAAACTATACCGGCGACATTTTGGAAACGGTACGCAATACCGCTCGCCAGTTGGAGGGCTCGTATGCATTGGGCGTTCTTTGCACCGAGCATCCTGACCGTATCATTGCGGTGCGCAAGGCAAGTCCGCTGATCGTCGGTCTGGGTGAGGGCGAAAACTTCATTGCCTCGGACATTCCCGCGGTACTGTCGCGCACCCGCAAGATCCATCACCTCAACGACAATGAACTGGTGGAGCTGACCAAGGACGGCGTTCGCATCTTCTCCGAAGAACTGCAGCCCATTGAAAAGCCGGTTGAGACGGTGACCTGGGACGTGCGTGCTGCCGAAAAAGACGGTTGGCCGCATTTTATGATCAAGGAGATCATGGAGCAGCCGACGGCGTTGCACGATACCATTTCCCCGCGCATTGCCGACGGTGAGATCGTACTGGACGGTCTGTCGCTGACCAAAAAGGATTTGGAAGAGACCTCCCGCATCTATATCGTTGCCTGTGGCTCTGCCTATCACGTGGGTATTGTGGCAAAATATTTTATCGAAAAGGTAGCACGCGTGCCGGTTGAGGTAGATCTTGCCTCGGAATTCCGTTACCGTGCACCCATGGTAGACGACAAGACCTTGGTCATCATTATCAGTCAGTCGGGTGAAACCGCCGATACGCTGGCAGCACTCAAGGAAGCCAAGTCCATGGGCGGACGCATTTTGTCCATCGTCAACGTAGTTGGTTCTTCCATTGCCAATGAATCGGACGACGTACTGTACACCTGGGCAGGTCCCGAAATTGCAGTCGCCACCACCAAGGCATATTCCACGCAGCTTGCCATGATGTACCTGATTGGTACTTATATTGCGAAAACGTTGGGGCGCATCGACGATGCAACCTATCGCGCTCTGCTTGCAGATATCCGCAAGCTGCCCGAACAGGTCAAAGAGGTCATTGAGAAAAACAACGACTTCATCAAGAAGCTTGCCGAGCAGTTCAGCTATATCGAGCACGCTTATTACATCGGCAGAAACCTGGACTACGCCGTAGCCATGGAAGCCTCGCTCAAGCTCAAGGAAGTCAGCTACGTGCATTCCGAGGCGTATGCTGCGGGTGAGCTCAAGCACGGCACCATCTCGCTGATCGAAGAAGGCACGCTGGTGGTTGCATTGGCATCTCATATGCCGCTGTTGGAAAAGACCATTTCCAATATCAAAGAGGTCAAATCCCGCGGTGCCATCGTGTTGACCATCGCACAAGAAGGCGCAACTGCGGTGGAGGATTGTTCGGATTATATTTTGAACATTCCCGCGACGCACGAACTGCTGGCTCCCTCGCTGCAGGTAGTACCCATGCAGATGTTGGGTTACTACATGGCCATCGCGCGCGGTTGCGACGTTGATAAGCCCAGAAACCTTGCAAAGAGTGTGACGGTGGAATAATGGAGCTTTGTAATTTAACCGTTCAAGCGTTGTTCGAATCGGGCCATTCGTTAGCGGACGGTCTGCTGGAAAGCGTAACCTATCCGTGGGAGGCATTGGGCTGCATCAAAGAGACGATTCTCAAATTGGGTGCTGCTCTGCCTACCGAGGAATACGACAAGGTTGGCGAAGATATTTGGATCGCAAAGGATGCCAAGGTGGCACCGACCGCGTTCATCAACGGCCCTGCCATCATCGGTCACCGCACCGAGGTGCGCCACTGCGCCTTTATCCGTGGCAGCGCACTGGTGGGCGACGACTGTGTGGTAGGCAACTCCACCGAGCTCAAAAACGTTATTTTATTTGACCGTGTGCAGGTGCCGCATTACAACTACGTAGGTGATTCCATTTTGGGATACCGCTCCCATATGGGTGCGGGTTCAATCACCTCCAATGTCAAGAGTGACAAAACGCTGGTGACGGTGCGTTGCGACGAACAACGGTTGGAGACCGGACTCAAAAAATTCGGCGCTATTTTAGGCGACTGCGTTGAGATCGGCTGCGGCAGCGTGCTCAATCCCGGCACGGTGATCGGTCGGGAAAGCAATGTTTATCCCCTCTCGATGGTGCGCGGTACAGTCGAAGCAAACTCAATCTACAAAAAACAAGGCGAGGTTGCCAAAAAGCTGCAACGCGATTAAAAATTCAAAAAAAACCGAAGTCGAACGACTTCGGTTTTTCTTTTTGTTTATCGTTTTTTCAGCCGCGCTTGGCGCGATCGCGGTAGGTTGTAATTCGAGTCCGCAAAATTTCGGGCGGAAACATGGCAGAATAGATCATTTTGAGATCGCGAAAGACCCCTGCGTCGGTACGGTCGGTATGCAGCGGAAAATACATAATAACGTAGTCCACGCCGTAGACCTGTGCCCCGAGCTTGGTCATGCGCACGCCCGCTCGTTCATAAAAAGCAATGCGGCGATTGCGCTTGATGAGTTCTGCTTGATTCTCGGAAAATTCGGGATCCTCCGATTCCAGAACGATACCGTCCAAAAACGGCAATTCCTCGCGCATCAGCTGCAGGGCTTTGGTGCCGATGCCCTGCCCGCGTCGGTCGGAAACGACTGCGAAATAATCCAGAAGAACGGTCTGTGCATTTTCAGGTTGGACAAAGAAGGCATACGCCACGATCTCATCCTGTTCAAAAAAAGCAAAACCGAAATATACGCCGCGCTGATACATGGACGCGATGGCAGAAAACGGTTTGACCTCCTGCGCGGGAAAATCATGCACTAAAAAGGTTTGATAAATATCCTGCATAAGCGCAAGATCCAAAAGCTCGGCACGCATTATAATTCCTCCGAAAAATTCGCCGGAGGTCTCCCTCCGGCGGTGGTTTTTTACTCTGTTTTTGTCGGCGCTAAGGCAATGCCGAGTTCGCCGAGCTGAATGTCATCCACAGGAGACGGTGCTTCGGTCATAAGCTCCGACATATTCTGCACCTTGGGATAGGCGATGACATCTCGCAGGGTCTCACAACCGAGCATCTGCATAACCAAACGGTCCAGTCCGATGCCCATACCGCCGTGGGGTGGTGCACCGAAGCGGAATGCATCGGTGAGATAGCCGAATTTCTGCTGCGCTTCCTCATCGGAGAGTCCCAGCATTTCAAAGATCTTCTTTTGCAGGACGGGATCGGTGATACGGATGGATCCGCTGCACAGCTCGATACCGTTAAGCACCAAGTCATAGCATTTGGCACGCACCTGCGATTTATCGGTATCCAGATACGGAATACTTTCATCCAACGGAGCGGTGAACGGATGGTGCATAGCAACGTATTCGCCGGCTTCTTCATCGTATTCAAAGAACGGGAACTCTACGATCCACAAAAGATTGAAGGCGTCTTTGGGAATGATATCCAGTTTCTTGGCAACCTCCTGACGCAGGGCACCAAGCTGGGAAAAGACGTGATTATTGACGCTATCGGCAATAATGAGAACCACGTCACTGGTCGTGGCATCCATGCGGGTCAAAATAGCCTGCATTTCTTGTTCGGTCAGGAATTTGGCGAACGAAGAAGCCACACCGTCCTCGGTCATACGGATCCAGGCGATGCCCTTGCCGCCAATGCCGCGGATCATTTCGGTCAGCTTATCAAGTTCCTTGCGGCTGAGGGCAGCAACTGCATTTTTGGCACAGATACCGCGCACGCTGCCGCCGTTCTGCACCGCTCCCGCGAAGACGCCGAAGCCGCAATCACGCACCAGGTCGCTCAAGTCGGTCAGTTCCATACCGTAGCGGGTGTCGGGCTTGTCCGAGCCATAACGCTCCATAGCCTGCTGATAGGTCAGTCGGGGCAACGGCAGCGGAATCTCAACACCGAGTGCCTCACGGAAGACACGCTGAATATAGCCTTCACCGATGGCGAGCACATCCTCGGTATCCACAAACGACATTTCCAGATCGATCTGCGTGAATTCCGGCTGACGGTCGGCGCGCAGGTCCTCGTCGCGGAAGCAACGGGCGATCTGCATATAGCGGTCAAAGCCCGCCACCATGGACAGCTGCTTATACAGCTGAGGAGACTGCGGCAGGGCATAAAAGCTGCCGGAATGAATACGGCTGGGAACCAAGAAATCGCGAGCTCCCTCGGGGGTAGAACGGATGAGCATGGGGGTCTCGATCTCGATAAATCCGTTTTCGTCAAAATAGTCGCGGGTGATCTTGGCAATACGGTGACGCATAAGAATATTCTGCTGCAAATCAGGACGGCGCAGGTCGAGATAACGGTATTTAAGACGCAGTTCTTCCTTGGTGTTGGAATTTTCCACGATCTCAAAGGGCGGGGTCTCGGATCTGCCGAGAATACGCAGATCGGTAACCGCCAATTCGACCTCACCCGTAGGGATCTCGGGGTTGATCGACGAGCGCACACGAACAGTGCCCTTTGCCATAACAACGTACTCACTGCGCAAGGAAGCGGCCTTTTCAAACACGGTTGGATCGGTGGTATCGTCAAAGGCCAGCTGAAGAACGCCGCTGCGATCACGAAGATCGACGAAGATCAGGTTGCCCAGATCGCGCTGACGCTGCACCCAACCGCAAACAACGGCCTCTTTTCCGTCAAAGCTACGGTCAAACTCTCCGCAATAATTGCTGCGGCGGAGATTTCCCATAGAATCGGTTGCAATATTCATGGTTTCAGATCCTTTCCTTAAAGCGCTGCAGCGCTTTCTTCCAATTCAGCCAATGCAAGCTTGGTCTGAGCATCATACAGAGCGTCGGTAAGATTTTCCACTGCAAATTCAACCGATTCCCCTGTTTTCATGTTTTTGAGCACGGCAGTTCCCTGCTCCAGCTCGGAATCGCCTAACACGCAAACAAAATCCGCGTGGATCTTATCGGCATATTTCATTTGAGCCTTGAGGCTGCGCCCCATAACGTCGGTGAGTACCGAGAAGCCTTCACGGCGCAGGTCTGCAGCGAGCACCGCCGCCTTTTGCTGCGCTGCGGCACCCATAGGTGCCAGGTACAGATCCGGGGTGTCATTTTCAGGGAAGGGGCAGCACTGCTTGTCCATGAGCATCATCAAACGCTCCAAACCCATAGCAAAGCCAAGTGCGGGAGTGGGATTGCCGCCCATCTGCTCAACCAGACCGTCATAACGACCGCCGCCGCAGACAGTTCCCTGTGAGCCGATCTCGTCGCTGACAAATTCAAACACGGTACGGGTATAATAATCCAAGCCGCGCACGATGGTGGGATTGACCACGTAATTGATCTGCATTTGCGTCAGTAACGCTTGCAGGGTCTCAAAATGCTGCTTACAGTCCTCGCACAAATAATCCAAAATCTTGGGCGCATCTGCGGCGATCTTGGAGCAGACGGGAGATTTGCAGTCGAGGATGCGCATGGGATTTCGTTCCAGACGGCCCACACAGGTACCGCAAAGCTCCTGACTGTGTGCCGCAAAATAATCACGAAGCGCCTGCTGATATTTGGCGCGGCAGGTGGGGCAGCCGATGGAATTGATCTCCAGATGCATATTGCGCACACCCAAGGTCTGCAGGACGTCGTCTGCCAAGGAGATGACCTCGGCATCGGCGGTAGGGTCAGCCGCACCGAAGCATTCCACGCCGAACTGATGAAACTCACGCAGTCTTCCCGCCTGCGGCTTTTCATAGCGATAGCAGGACAGCACGTAGCTGACCTTGACCGGCAAAGCCTCGTTGAGCAATCCGTGCTCCAGCACGCTGCGAACGGTACCTGCGGTGCCCTCGGGACGCAAAGTAATAGAGCGGTCACCCTTATCGGTGAAGGTGTACATTTCCTTTTGCACCACGTCGGTGGTGTCACCGACCGAGCGGGTAAAGAGCTCGGTATGCTCAAAAACGGGAACGCGGCTTTCACGGAAGCCGTAAAGCTCTGCGATCTCCAATAATTTTCGTTCTACATACTGCCATTTTTTACTGTCTGCAGGCAGGACATCCCCTGTTCCGCGGGGAGCGGTGGTTAAGAGTGCCACTTGATTTTTGCCTCCGTTTTTATCTTAATGCATTAAATTTCGCCAATCCAGATCGCCGCGCTCCAGACCGTGGATGAGCATTTCCGCCGTTGCGATATTGGTGGCAATGGGAATGGAATGCACGTCACACAGACGGATGATATCGGCCTCGTTGGGGTCAACCTCTTTGGACGTGAGCGGATCTCTGAAAAACAAAATCATATCCAATTCATCACATCCTATGAGGGCAGCGATCTGTTCCAGACCACCCTGCGTTCCGCTGAGCAGTCCGCGAATCTCCAGACCGGTGGCATCCGAGACCAGCTTACCCGTTGTGCCGGTAGAGCACAGACGGTGTCGGCTGAGAATCCCACAATAAGCAATGCAGAACTGAACCATCAGTTCTTTTTTTGCGTCATCTGCAATGATTGCAATATTCATCGTTCATCATCCTTCCGAAAAACTGAAAATTGTATGTGGATGCCTGCGCACGAGCGCGGCATTCGTATGCTATATTTTTTTTGCCTTTGGCAGGCGGATCTTTTCGCCCAGCAATCTGCCTGCGATGCGATCAAGCGCGGCGGCAGCCTGTCCCTTTCTGAGCACTTTTCCCTGCACCGCCGCCAACAGCACCTTGGGGTCATACGGCACGATACCGACGAGCTGTAAACAGGCTGCATCAATGGATTCATCCATATTGGGAAGTTTGCCCTTTCGAATGAGGGAAAGATCCATTTTATTGATCAGCAAGCGGGCATTTTTGCCCTTTTGCGCAATCAGCTGCGCAACTTTTCCTGCGTCGCGCAGACAGACGGGATCAGCTGTGGCAACCGTTAAAACGAGGTCGGCACAAGCCACGGTGGTATCAAACGCCGCGTCGATCCCGGCGGGAGCGTCCAAAATAATGATATCGCATTTTTCCTGATAAAGCTGCAGCGCCTGCTGCAAGCAAGCGGCATCGTCCAGCACGCCCGCCTGCGCGGGTGCGGGAATCAAAAAGAGCTGCTTGACCTGCGGTACGGCATAGACTGCCTGCGACGGTGTGCAGCGCTGTGCCAACACGTCGCCGAGGTCAAACATGGTTTTTTCACTTAAATTCAAAAGCAGATCCAAGGAGCGCAGCCCCGCATCGCAGTCGATCAGCAAAACCTTCTTGCCACGGCGTGCCAAGGCGATCCCGAGCCCTGCGCTCAGGCTTGATTTTCCGACTCCGCCCTTGCCGGAGGTGACGGTAAAAACAGTAGCCATGACAACCTCCTACAGCAATTTATCGGTACTTTGCACGGTGTTTTTCTGACCGCGATAAGCAAAATAGGCTTCATAAATATCTCGCGCAACCGAGGCGCAATAGGCGCCGTAGCCACCCTTTTCAATGGCAACGACGACAGAGATCTCGGGATGCTCGTAGGGTGCAAAGGAAATGAAGATACCGTTGGTAAACTTTTCTCCCTTGTAATAGACCTGCGCGGTACCCGTTTTGGAGCAGACCTGAATGGGATATTTCTTGAAAACGGAGGAAACGGTACCTTCGGTAGAAACGCCGCGCATACCCATCTGAACGATATCGTAGTAATAGTCGTCAATGCCGGAGACCTTCAACACCTGCGAGCCCTTTTGCTCGAGAATACGATCCTGCTCATAATTACAGATAGATTCGACCAAATGCGTGGAATACAGAGTTCCTTTATTGGCAATGGTGCTGGTATAAGCGGCGATCTGCACGGGGGTAAAGCCGTTATCCGACTGTCCGATGGCGGCCTGAATGGTATCGCCGGGTCCCCAGCTTTGACCGATGGAGTTGCGATACTCGATACCTGCGAGGATACCCTTGCTTTCGCCGATCTCGATGCCGGTTGCAATGCCCAAGCCAAACTTTTTACAGTAATCGTTCATGGTTTGGATCCCGCAACGCCGTCCGAGCTCATAGAAGAAGGTATTGCAGGAGACCGTCAAGGCACGCGCCACGTCGATGTGTCCGTGCTCGCCCAAGCATTTGGGCTGATAATCCTCGTAGAAGGTGTATTTCCCGGTGCACTCCAGCAGCTCGGCGGTGCCGAGATTTCCGCTTTGCAGGGCGATCAACGCCATTGCAGGCTTCATTGCGGAGCCGGGCTCATAGGTGCCGTAAAAGCAACGGTTAAACAACGGGCTGCCTTCCATTTGCAGCAGCGATTCGTAGTCGTCCTTATAGGTATCCAACGTATATCCGGGATAGCTGACTGCCGCCAAAACGGCACCGGTGTTATTGTCGATAACCACCACGGCGCCTGCATTGGCATAGCGTCCGGGATTGGTATTGTGCAGCTGTGCGATCTTGTTTTCCAGAGATTTATAAGCAATCTCCTGCAGGTCCTTGTCAATGGTCAGCGTGATGGTTTTTCCATTGACGGGCTGTTGGGTGATCTCTTCCGAAATGACGTTGCCCTGCGCATCCTGCGTGATGGTTTTGACGCCGTCCTCGCCGTGCAATTCATCATCCAACGAAAGCTCGATACCGCTTTTGCCGGTTTTGTCATTATAAGAATAGCCCTTTGCGCTGAGGGCGGCCCATTCTTCGGCGTAAATGGGGCCGGTGTAACCGACAATGTGGGTATTGGTGATGCCGGTGGCATATTCACGCATGGCAACGACTTCAATATCAACGCCTTGCAGAGCTTGAGAATTCTCTTGAATGACCGTAACGGTACCCATGCTGACGTCCTCGGCAAAGGTATAGGGATTGAGGATAGAGTAATCGCGGTATTCCATGGAATACCGCACACCCATGATCTTGCGGGCGGTAGCGTCGTCATAATCCTGAAGCTTATAACGCTCGATCATAGCATCCCAACAGTTCTGTGCGGTGGCGTAATGATTGAGTGAGATCTTGGAGATCAGGGTGTCGCGCGCGCTTTCACTCTCGGGCAGGAAATCGTAAGGTGCCTTGGTGTCCATCGGCAGCAGGTCGATCCACTCCTCCCCTGCTTGGGTCAGAATGGCGATCAGAGCTTTGACGGTCGCGTTAATATTGTTCTTGGACAGATAGGCGGCGTCGAAAACGATATTATACCCCTCGGTATTATATGCCAGCGGGCGGCCGTAACGGTCCAGAATCTCGCCGCGGGCAGCCGAAACACGCAGAGTACGGGTGATCAGGCTGTCCTCGGTGGTGGTGTATTTGGATTGGTTGGCGATCTGCATGCTGAAGGCAGAGGCGGAATAGACCGTCATGATGAGCACCATTATAATGCACAGCACCGTGATACGGGGATAGACCTTTTTCTTTTTCATACGGATCATCATGGGCTCATCACTTCCTTTCGCCAAAAAATTTGATCAGAATTTTTGTAGTGTAATACGCTCGGTCTTTTCCTGCTGACCGATCCGGTGAATGACACGTACCAACCAGAACAGCGGAACAGTAAAAAGCAAGGAATATACAAAGGTGGGCAAGGAATACAGCAACAAATACTGCGGATCAATATTCGCAGACAGAATCAACCCGAACACGATCCATTTTCCAAGCAAATAGATCAAGAGAGTTCCTGCCGAAAGTGATAACGCAGACAGAAAATTTTCGGTCATGATAAAGCGCCCGAGGAAGCCGCAGATCCCACCGAGCAAAAACAGAACAACGGTACTGTAAATACCTCCCTGCACACTGTAGCAGTCCAGCATCATACCGGTAAACAGTCCAAACAAAGCACCTGCGGTTTCTTTTTCATACAGACCGATGACGCACACCATAGGAATGACCATCAACGGCATTCCAAGATAAAACGAGGGGATCAGATGCGGCAGGCTCTCCAGCACAAAAAGAAGCAGGAGTATAACGGCCAACAACAAATAGCGAAGTCGCGTCATGCGGCGATAAAATGCATTGGTATGACGGCGGGCGGTCATGGATTGACCTCCTTTTGACCGGAAAATCCGGTGAGGATCATCACGTCACGCACCCCGTCAAATTTCACCGATGAGGTCACGATTGCATAGGAGTTGATGGTGGCAGAGTCACGCGCAACCGTTTTGACGGTACCGATGACCAAGCCTTCCGGAAAAACACCGCCGAGTCCCGAGGTGATGATATAGTCTCCGGGAGACAGTCCCGTTTCGGGAGAAAGATAATCCAAGCGGCATTCCCCGCCCGAGGCCAGCGTTGCCAATCCCGAAACCACACCGTAGTCACCGGTACGGGCACAGTAGGCACCCACGCTCATGGAGGGGTTAAGCACCGTCATAACGACGCAGGAGGTGGCAGAGATCTCGCTGATATATCCCAGCAGTCCGTCGGTAGTCATGACCGGATCGTGTAATGCCACGCCATCCAGCGTTCCGCGATCGACGGTATAGGAAAGGTATCCGTCGGTAGAATCGATGGAGATGACGCGGCCGTTGGAGAAGGTATAATCCTCGTGATTTTGCTTGATCTCAAGAAACTGCTTGAGATATTCGTTTTCGCGTTGATAGCTTTCAAAGTCGATGAGCTGCTCGGTAACGGTCTGCAGATCCTCCCGCAGCTCGGCATTTTCTTGTGCCAGCTCCGCGGCGCGCTGATGGGTGAGGATAAAGTCAGAAACGCCGTTGCCCAGCCAAGTGGTCAGCTTTTGCACGGGGGTCAGCAATGCACCCACGGCGGTTGCCTGCGGATCCAACCATTTGCCCACGGCACCGGAGATGACCGACACCGCAACCGTAACCGCCAGCACCAATGCCAGCATACGCAAACGGCGGCTTTTGAAAAAGTCACGCATCCGACTTCCTCCTTTCTCAACAGTAAATTAAGTAATTATTCGTATTTTCTGCGTTTGTCGTAGTAATCGCCCTCAATGCCTATTTCAAGGCGCTTGAGGGTTCCCTTGGCGACACAGTCCATCGGATTGTCCGCAACGTGGACGTTCATACCGGTCTCCTGTGCCAGCAAACGATCCAGACCGCGCAGCATAGCGCCGCCGCCGGTCAAGGTAATACCGCGGTCAATAATATCGGCAGCCAATTCGGGCGGGGTGTTTTCCAGCGTCAGCTTGACAACGTCCAAAATTTCCGCAACGGGAGCACTGATGGCCTCGCGCACCTCTTGGGTAGAGATGAGCACGTTTTTGGGCAATCCGTCGACCAGGTTACGTCCCTTGATCTCGACCGAGCCCTCGGTCTCAAGCGGATAGGCCGAGCCGATACTGACCTTGAGCTGCTCGGCGGTGCGGTCACCGATGAGCAGGTTATGCTTACGGCGGATGTAGGTGACGATGGCTTCATCCATTGCCTCACCTGCAGTACGGATGGAGCGGGAGGTCACAATATCACCCAGTGAGATAATCGCAACGTCGGTGGTACCGCCGCCGATGTCAACGATCATAGAGCCGGAGGCATCGAAAGCAGGAAGACCCGCACCAATGGCGGCTGCCATGGGTTCTTCAATCAGATCCACGTCACGCGCACCCGCCTGCACGGCTGCGTCGTAGACGGCGTGGCTTTCTACCTCGGTAACGCCTGCGGGAATGCAGATCATAACGCGGGCACGGGCAAACAGCGATCCCTTAACGGCATCGCGCAGAAATTTTTTCAGCATCGTGGCGGTAACGTCAAAGTCCGAAATAACGCCGTTTTTGAGCGGACGCACCGCGACGATGGAGCCGGGCGTTCTGCCGATCATTTCCTTTGCCTGGCTGCCGACGGCAAGCACGTTATCGTTACGCACGTCAACCGCCACGACCGACGGCTCGCGCATAATGATGCCGCGTCCTTTGACGCAGACCAAGGTATTGGACGTTCCCAAATCAATTCCGATATCACGGGTAAACATTCTGTTTTCCTCCGTTCTTGTCTATGAGTCCCTCTTGCAAAGCATAATAAGGGATTCTAATCCACATTAACTCAATTATTATAAACTAAAACCAAAAAATTCTCAACCGTAAAATGCAACTTTTTACAAATATTTCTTATGCTTTTTATTTTTTCGTACCGACACGTGAAAAAAACGGCATCAAAATTCCTTTTTTTGTACTGTGCTATTGCGAAACGGAGTTTTGTTTGTTATAATGAAAGCGTATATCTTAATAAATAAGAAAGGAGTATCGAAAATGGACATTCGTCTCGGGGACCGTTTAAAAATGAAGAAATCCCATCCCTGCGGAAGCGACGTGTTTGAAGTTTTGCGCGTGGGCATGGATTTTCGGCTGCGATGCTCCGGGTGCGGGCATGAACTTATGATCCCGCGCGCCAAGTGCGAAAAGAATATCAAACGCGTGGACCGTCCCGAGGAGGGTGCACAGGCACCGAAGGAGAATGAAAATGTTTGAACAACTCGGGCAGGTAGAGCTGCATTTTGAAGAGGTCGGCCAATCGCTGACCGATCCCGTCGTTTTGGCAGACAACGAGCAATACACAAAGCTCATGAAGGAATACCGTCAGCTACAGCCCATCGTGGACACCTACCGCGCTTACTGTGCGGCAAACGATGCCAAGGCGCAGGCCAAGATGCTGTTGGAGGAGTCGGGAACCGACAAGGAGCTCAAGGAGCTTGCCGAAGAAGAGCTGCGCGAGCAGGATGCTGCTATTGAGCGTCTCGGCGAGGAGCTGCGTATTTTACTGCTGCCGCGCGACCCCAACGACGACAAAAACGTTATCATTGAGATCCGTGCCGGTGCCGGTGGCGAGGAAGCCGCGTTATTTGCGGGAACTCTGTTTCGTATGTACAGTATGTATGCCGATACCAAGGGTTGGAAGGCCGAAACCATCAACGCGGCTGAAACCGAATTGGGCGGTTACAAGGAAATCAGTTTTTCGGTCAACGGTGCCAGTGCGTATTCCCGCTTGAAATATGAAAGCGGCGTACATCGCGTGCAGCGCGTACCCGAGACCGAGACACAAGGACGCATTCACACCTCCACCGTAACGGTGGCGGTACTGCCGGAGGCAGAAGAGGTAGAGGTGCAGATCAACCCCGCCGATCTGCAGATCGACACCTACCGCAGCGGCGGCGCAGGCGGACAGCACGTCAACAAGACCGAATCTGCCATTCGTATCACGCATATTCCCACCGGAACGGTGGTAGAATGTCAAGACGAGCGAAGCCAGCACAAAAACAAAGACAAGGCTATGAAGGTGCTGCGTTCACGCATCTACGAGATGCAGCAGGCACAGCAAAACGAGAAGATCGCCGGCGAGCGTCGCAGTCAGGTAGGCACCGGAGACCGCAGCGAGCGCATCCGTACCTACAATTTCCCGCAGAGCCGCGTCAGCGATCACCGTATTGGTTTGACCTTGTATCATTTGGAGCAGATCCTCAACGGTGCATTGGATGAGGTCATCGACCCGCTCATCACCGCCGACCGCGCACAGAAGCTGCAGGAGGCGGACGGACAATGAAGACCCGATATCTGGACGCACGCACGCCCGACGGCTTAAAGGCGTCGGTTGCGGCTGCCTGCGAGATCCTGCGTGCGGGTGAGATCGCGGCGTTACCCACCGAGACGGTCTACGGATTGTGCGCCGACGCGCGTGATGCCAAGGCGGTGGGCAAGATCTTTGAAGCCAAGGGACGCCCGCAGGACAATCCGCTGATCGTACACATTGCAACGCCCGAAGCGTTAGATGAGATCGCTTGCAATATTCCCGATGCTGCCCGTCGGCTGGCCGAAAAATACTGGCCGGGGCCGCTGACCATGATCTTTGAGAAAAAAAGCGTAATTCCCGCGGTGACCTCGGGTGGCTTGGACACGGTGGCGGTACGCATGCCGTCCCATCCCGTCATCCGTGAGGTGATCCTGCAAAGCGGGATCCCCATTGCGGCACCCTCCGCCAACCGTTCGGGCTCTCCAAGCCCTACCACAGCGGAGCACGTTACGGCAGATTTTGACGGCGTCATTCCCTTGATCGTGGACAGCGGATGCAGTCAATTTGGGGTAGAATCCACCGTCATCAGCTTTGCGGTACAACCGCCGCGTCTGCTGCGTCCCGGCTCGGTAACGGCAGAGCAGCTGCGCGAGGAACTGGGCGAGATCGCAATCGACGATGCGATCTTGCATCCGCTTGCCGAGGGGCAGCGCGTTTCCTCTCCCGGTATGAAATACCGCCATTATGCTCCTCAAGCACAGATCGTTTTGCTCAAAGGAGATGCTGCCGCGTTCAGCGCATATACGCGCCGGCACGCCGGCGATGGCGTTTATGCACTTTGCTTTGACGAAGACGAGACGGTATTACCTGCCGTGCGTTACGGTGGGCAGGCAGACCCCGCGCAGCAGGCTGCACGCTTATTTGCCGCGCTGCGGGAGTTGGATGAACGCGGAGCAAAACTGGTGTACGGACATTTTCCGCAGTCTGACGGAGTTGGGCTTGCGGTCTGCAATCGAATCCTGCGTGCTGCGGGATTCCGAGTCATTGAAATCGAATCCGAAAGGAAGTAATCCGGATGAAAGATATTTTTGTTGTAGGTCTGACGGGACCGACCGGTGCCGGCAAGACTACGGTTGCCAAAAAGCTGCGCGCCAGAGGCATCTCGACCATCAATGCCGACGAGGTCTCCCGCCGCGTGACGCAGGAGGATGCCCACGCACTCAAGGAATTGGTGTGCGGGTTCGGTACCACCATCCTCAACGAGGATGGAACGCTCAATCGCAAACGGTTGGCACACATTGCTTTTTCCGATGCGGAGCAAAACCGAAAGCTGACCGATATCCTGCACCCGCTCATTATGATGGAGACTCGCCGTCAGCTGCGCAGACTTTCGCTTGCGGGCGCCAAGATCGCCATTTTGGATGCGGCTCTGTTATTTGAATCCAACGCCTATTTATTATGTGACACTACCGTGGCGGTATTGGCAGACGATGAGACACGCATGGTGCGTATCATGGAGCGCGATGGGCTCAACCGTCAGGAAGCCATGGAGCGCATCAACGCACAGAATCCTCTGAATTTCTACCGCACACACGCCAATCACATCATTACCAACAACGGCAGCGAATCGGCGCTTGACTATGCTGTGACGCAGTTGGAGCGCGAGCTGCGCAGAGCATCGTATGAGCCGCTTCGTTAAATTTTGCGGCGTTTTACTCTGCTTGGTTTTGCTTGTGACAGCCGCGCGGGTGGGTTATCGCGAGGTGCGTCAAAAGCTGTATCCGCTGGAATTCCGTGAGACGGTATTGGAATATGCCGAAGCGGAGGGTTTGGATCCTGCCTTCGTCTTTTCGGTCATCAAGTGCGAAAGCGGATTCGACCCGCAGGCCGTCTCTTCTGTGGGGGCGCGCGGCTTGATGCAGATCACCGAGGACACTTTTGAATGGCTGCAGACCAAAAGCACGGTGCCCGAGGACGAGCTGCTGACCTATGACGCCATGTTCGAGCCCAAGACTGCCATTCGCTACGGATGTATGTTATTGGGGCGTATTCAGCAGGAATTCGGCGCGTATGAAACGACGCTTGCGGCATATCACGCCGGCTCCTCCCGCGTGCGCGGCTGGCTGAGTGACAGCGCTTACAGCAGCGACTCGGTAACGCTGGATCATATTCCGTATGATGACACCCGTTCTTATGTGCAGCGGGTAATGAAAACCTTTACAATTTATCAGGAGATCTACCCCGATGAGTTTTGAAAGCGCATTACAACAAGCCATGGCGGCATTGCCACTAACAGTGCAAGAGGATTTTATCCGCGACTGCCGTGCTTATTATGATTTTTTAGTGGAATATAATGAAAAGGTAAATCTGACCGCCATCACCGAGCCGCACGAGGCCGCCGTCAAGCATTTTGCCGACAGTGCTGCGGTGCTGCGATATGCGGATCTGCCGCAAAATGCCAGCGTCATCGACGTGGGGACGGGTGCGGGCTTCCCTTCTCTGCCCATGAAGCTGCTGCGCCGTGATCTGCAGGTGACGTTGTTGGATTCGCTGCAAAAACGGTTGGTTTTTCTGCAGGAGCTGTGCAGCCGTCTTTGTTTGGAGGCACGTACGCTGCATCATCGTGCCGAGGATGCAGGGCAGCTTCCCGCGCTGCGCGAGCAATTTGACGTAGCGACTGCGCGGGCGGTGGCAGCACTTCCGGTTTTGGCGGAATACTGCTTACCGTTCGTCAAGACGGGCGGGGTATTCATTGCGCTCAAGGGAGCCGGCGCACGCGAGGAATTGGATGGAGCACAGAAGGCCATCCGCGCATTGGGCGGCGAGCTGATTGACGCACAGTTTTTCACCATTGGTGACGGTTGGGAGCGATGCGTTGCGGTAATCAAAAAAATATCGCAGACCCCGACAAAATATCCGCGTCCTGCGGCAAAAATCAAAAAATCCCCCTTATAACGCGCAAAAACCTGTCATACTGCGGCGAAAGCTGCGGTATTTTTCTGTAGCAATCCCCTAAGCGGTTGAAGTATCATAAAGGCGCGGAGGTGTTGGAATGGTACATAGACGAGCTTATAGTCGCGTATTATGGCCGGCGGTACGGGAAATACAACCGAATACCGAGCAGGCGCGCCGGATCTTTGACAAAAAGGGGTTGGCTGATCTGGCCGACAGCATTGCACAAAACGGCATATTGCAGCCGCTTTTGGTGCGCAAATGCGACGCAGACGGATATCGGATCATCGACGGAGAACGGCGGCTGCGCGGTGCCAAGATCGCAGGGCTGAAAAGGGTCCCCTGTATTGTGGTACAAAGTAACGATGCCGACGCCATACGCTACGCCTTGATTGAAAATCTGCAACGGCAAAATTTAAATTTTTTCGAAGAAGCACACGCCATTCGTATGCTGATGGAATCTGCGGGAATCACGCAAGAGCAAACGGCTGCGCAGTTGGGAAAAAGTTGTTCGGAGGTAACAGACAAGTTAGAGCTGCTGCAGTTGACTGAGGGGCAGCGAGACGCTATTATACAAGCGGGGCTTACAGAGAGACACGCACGCGCGTTGCTGACCGTAGCAGATCAAGAGCTGCGCGAGCGACTGCTGATGCAGATCATCGAAAAGAAATTAAACGTCAGTCAAAGCAATCAACTCATCCAACAGACGTTGCACGAACAAACCAAGCAATCGTTACACATCCCAATGGTACGCGACATCCGTTTATTTATGAACACCGTCACACGGGCGGTTCAGACCATGAAGCGTTCGGGTGTGGCAGTGAAAAGCGATTGCATTGAGAGTGAAGACAAAATTGAATATCATATCGTGATTTCAAAAATGAAAGATTAAATTAAGACAGGCATCATAAGATGTCTGTTTTTTTGTAAAATCTGCAAATTTTGCTTTACATTTGGGTGCAAAAGGAGTATGATGGTATCATTCAGAGTAGGACGGTGCGCGTCAAGTGCCGCAAAAACGGGGAGTTGTTTTGCGGACGAAAGTGTTGCACTGCGGTTCGCCGTCCGCATCCCGCTGGAAATAATAGCAAGAAACTTCTCCCTATTATTTCAGCTTGAGATGACAAGGGGGAATTTTTTATGAACAAAACACAAGCCTTGACCCGCCGTCAAAGAACCTACCGTTTGGTAAGCATCGGCATTCTGGTGGCGACCGAGATCGTTTGCAACCGTTTTCTTTCGGTCAACACTTCGATTTTTAAAATCGGCGTTTCCTTTCTGCCGGTGGTGCTTTCCGCGTGGCTGTACGGCCCCGTCGCGGGGGCTTTGGTGGGCGGTCTCGGAGATCTCATCGGCGCACTGCTGTTTCCGATCGGCCCTTATTTTCCGGGATTTACGCTGACCGCCGCATTGGCCGGGGCGGGATACGGATTTTGTCTTTGCCCGCGATACGGCTATGCATTACACGCAAAGCGGCGCACGGAAACGCGTGGCAATCTGCTGCGTGTCACCGTTGCCGTACTGTTCAAGCAGATTCTGTGCAGTCAGTTCTTAGGTACCTTGTTCGTTTGGTTTTTATATAGCGAAGGGAAAACCTATTGGTATTTTTTCGTTTCCCGCTTGCTGACGCAGACGCTCTTTATGCTCGTCGTAGAATGGATATTGACCGTTGTAATGCTGCGGCTGCTTGACAAGCAGTTTGCACCGCTCAGCGGCGCAACAAAGGAGTTTTGACAATGTTGGAATGGTTGTATTCGGTGGATTACGCAGTTTTAGATGCAATTCAAGGTATTCATACCGACTTTTTGGACGCGGCGATGCGCACCGTCACGCATTTGGGTGACGGCGGTGTTTTTTGGCTTGCCATGGGTGTGATCCTCTGCTTCCCGCAAAAGACCCGAAAATGGGGATTTGGACTGATTCTGGCAGTCATCTTCGGCGCCATCGGCTGCAACGTGATTCTCAAGAACGCAGTGCAGCGCATCCGCCCGTATGATAATCCGCTGGGCACCTTTACGGCAGAACAGTTGATGGCACAGGGCATTGATCTGCCGCACGACTGGTCCTTCCCATCGGGGCACACGACTGCCTCGTTTGCGGCGGCAACTGCGATTTTTTTACGCAGTAAAAAGGTGGGAACTCCCCTGCTGATTTTGGCGGCAGTCATCGCTTTTTCACGGTTGTATCTGTACATCCATTATCCGTCGGACGTTTTGGTGGGAATGCTGTGGGGCATTACAGCTGCGATCCTCGCGTATTTGGTGCTGAACAAGCTGACAAACAGTCAAAAATTCGGTGCAAGATTGCAAACCTTCTGGAATGCTCGCCTCCAAAAAAAATCCTAAAACATAGAAATAAAAAACGGCAACAGAGAAATTCTGTTGCCGTTTTTTATTGCGACTGTCTTTGTTTCATACGTTGCCAATTCCAAAAGCCGTAGAGGTCGTTGAACAGAAACATCACAAAGCACACGATCATGGGAAAATACGAGACATTCTCAAGTGTTGCAAGCACCCATAAAACGATCAACACCACATCGTTTGCTGCATAGGCGGCAGCATACCACTCACTGCGCATCATAGTAAGGTAAGAAGCCAAAAAGCTTGTGGTGACCGAGACGGTGCTGAATACAAGATTGGCAGTATTCAGAGCTTTTAGGATAAAATAAAACACAACCGTTGTGAGTAAGCTGAGCAGCAACATGATGACGGTTTGTTTTTTGGTCATCTGATGCACCTTAACTTCGGCAGTATTTCGATAAGGGTTGCGCACCCAAGTGATGACGGAAGCGATGGCGATGGGCGAGGTCATGCCGAGGTAGGTGATCATTTCTCCGTAATATTGAAACCAATAAGAGATGATGCCGTAAAAGACAGCAAAGACCACGGTGAGAATCTGACCGATGACGTATCCTTTAGCGACAAAGATCAGCGCAGTGACGCCGATCAGAGAAGCGATCAGCGTGAGCCAATCCTGCGCGGACGACAAAACGAAGGATGCCGTCACGGCAATCAGGGAAACCGTCCACAAAATGCGTTCCCGCTTACAAAGAGTGGCAAAAGGATTTTTGCTTTTCATAATGACCTCCAAAAAAAGCATTCGTCGGCACATCTTCAAAGACCTAACGATGTGCGAACGAATGCTTTGCATTCACTACCCGGTGGCAGTTATCATATCAAGCTTTCAAATGATTACAGACCCAATGCGGCGCGCAAGGCGTCGGTACGGTCGGTCTTTTCCCACGGCAGATCAAGATCGTTTCTGCCGAAGTGTCCGTAGGCTGCGGTCTGGCGGTAAATGGGACGGCGCAACTGCAGATCGCGGATAATGGCATTGGGACGCAGGTCAAACACCTTACATACGGCATCTGCCAAAACGGTGCTTTCAAATTCCGAGGTACCAAAGGTCTCGACACTAACCGAAACGGGTGAGGCAACCCCGATGGCATAAGCCAGTTGGATCTCGCAGCGCTTGGCAAGTCCTGCCGCTACGATATTTTTGGCGACGTAGCGTGCGGCATAGGCAGCACTGCGGTCGACCTTGGTAGGATCCTTACCGCTGAAGCATCCGCCTCCGTGGCGGGCAACGCCGCCGTAAGTATCGACAATGATCTTTCGTCCGGTCAGTCCGGTATCGCCGGCGGGACCTCCCACCACGAAGCGTCCGGTGGGGTTGACATAGATCTTGGTATCGTCATCCAACAAATGTGCTGGAATGATAGGACGAATGACCTGCTCGATCATATCGCGGCGAATGGTTTGAAGGGAAACGTCGGGACTATGCTGCGCCGAGACGACAACGGCATCTACACGCACGGGCACACCGTCACGATATTCCACCGTAACCTGCGTTTTTCCGTCGGGGCGAAGATAATCAAGATTGCCGCTTTTACGCACGTCAGCAAGGCGTTTTGCCATTTTTTGGCTGAGCATAGCAGACAACGGCATGAGTTCACGGGTCTCATCGCAAGCATAACCGAACATCATGCCCTGATCCCCTGCTCCACCGCCGGCTTCTTCATCTCCGTCTTTGGATTCCAGAGACTTGTCCACGCCCAAGGCGATATCGGCAGACTGCTCATCAATGGCAGTCATAACGCCGCAGGTATTGCCATCAAAGCCTGCTGCGGCACTATCATAACCGATATCACAGATAACGCGGCGGGCGATCTTGGGAATATCAACATCGGCTTTGGTGGTGATCTCACCCATGATCACAACGGCACCGGTGGTACAAAAGCTCTCACACGCAACGCGAGCGTTGGGATCTTTTTCCAAAATGGCATCCAAAACGGCATCGGAAATCTGGTCGCAGACCTTGTCGGGATGTCCTTCGGTGACGGATTCAGATGTAAATAAATTCTTGTACATATTGACTCTCCTATACGAAACAAATCCAGCTTATCAAAAAAGACGCTCCCGAAAGAAGCGTCTTGTCGATCTCATCTTTCGGTTTGCACCGCAGGATTTGGCACCTTGCGCAAGGCAGGTTGCCGGACTTCAAAGGGCCTGACCCCTCCGTCACTCTTGATAAGCATTTTCTTTTTTACATACATATTCTAACACAATTCGCGTATTTGTCAACAGTTAATTTCAGATCCATTCAAAACTGCCATGAAGATCAAGCACTAAAAAGAGAACCGCTACCACGATGACAACGATGGTACAGACCCAAAGCAGAATCGTTTTTAAATTGATACGATACTCTACCACGCAGGCAGTACGCATCAATCCAATATGACGCAAAGCACTGGTCACGGGTTTATAAAGCAATAACGTGACGGCGGCATTCAGAATGGATTTACAAGATTAAAGGGCAACAGAAGCTTTGGAATGAGGGCAACGACCTCGGTACGATCAACCCCCATATAAAACGGCGTAATAAAAATATTCGCCAAAAGCATAATCGCAGTCACTGTAACGACCGAAAAGCAGACTCCAAGAATAGCTCCCGCAAAGGTGCGTTTGTACCGATAGACAGTACCGCAGGTCAGCGCAAAGGTAGCGCTGGCAAGCACGTTCATAATCAAACCGTAAATTCCGGTATCGCTGATGGTGACAAACTCCAAAAAGCCGACGGTTGCCGCGGAGATCAGTCCGTAGATCGGACCGTAGATCAAGGCGGTTATCGCAATAACGGCATCCTTGAAATCAAAGGTCAAAAAAGCGACCTTGAATTTGAAGAAAAATGTACAAAGGTATGCGATGGCACAAAGCATAGAGATAACAACCAATCGCTTGGTATCAAAAGTTTTTTTCATTGTCAACCTCCTTGCCAACAAACAGAAAAACCCCGTGACAAAAGCCACGGGGTCTGTCTTTTGTTGTGCAATAATTCTTTCATCCGGACTGTACCGTTGGTATCGGAATTACACCGATTCATGCCTTGCGGCTCGCGGACTTTACCGCCAGTGGGGAATTTCACCCCGCCCCGAATTATTTTACTATTGGCAAGATCTAATTATTCGTAGATCTTGGTAACAACGCCGGAACCGACGGTACGGCCGCCTTCGCGGATAGCGAAACGCAGACCTTCCTCGATAGCGATCTCGGTGATCAGTTCGACATCCATCTCGACGTTATCGCCGGGCATGCACATCTCAGTGCCTGCATCCAGAGTGATAACACCGGTAACGTCGGTAGTTCTGAAGTAGAACTGCGGACGATAGTTGTTGAAGAACGGAGTATGACGGCCGCCTTCATCCTTGGACAGAACGTAAACCTGACCGCGGAACT
>JAFQKX010000035.1 GCA_017414705.1 Clostridia bacterium | reverse complement strand
TATAACGGCAGATAACCTCCAGACCCATACCGAACACCTTGGCAGGCAGCACTTCCATGGTGGTGGTGCCGAGATCGGCGCTGACGTAGTGGGTCAGAATGCCGGCAGCATTGATCTTTTCAAAGAAATAGATGGACATACGCAGGTTGACGTCCCCCACACCCTCAATGGTCAGTCCGACGGCGTTCTCGCCCGGATCAAACACGCCGTCCTTGCCGGTGCAGTCATCCTTGAACTTGAGCAAATAGTTGCCGTTGTCAAGCGCAAATACGTCTTTGGTCTTTCCGGTGTAAACAAGTTTCTTTTCCATAATAAACGACTCCTTTTGAATCAATATCAATTAAAGTTTGGACATAACGGCGGCGTCTTTTTCCAACACCGCTTTGGCATCAGCAACGCGTTTGGCATCCAGCTTTTGCGCCAACGTCGCATCCTCCACCGCCAGGATCTGCGCTGCCAACAAAGCAGCATTTCCTGCGCCGTTGATGGCGACGGTCGCCACCGGAATTCCGGTGGGCATCTGCACGGTGGAAAGCAGCGCGTCCATACCGTCCAGATGAGAGGACTTGCAGGGAATGCCGATGACCGGCAGGGTGGTATTTGCGGCAATGGCACCCGCAAGGTGGGCTGCCATACCGGCGGCGGCGATCAGCACGCCGAATCCGTTGTCACGCGCACTGCGGGCAAAATCGCGTGCCTCGTCAGGGGTGCGGTGTGCGGAATAGATATGTACCTCAAACGGGATGTCCAACGTTTTGAGCATTTCGGTGGCTTTTTGGATGATGGGCAGATCGCTGTCGCTTCCCATCACGATTCCGACTTTTTTCATGATTTTCTCCTTTAAATGGGGTCTTTTTGGCTTAGAAATAAGTGTTTTTCTCTAAAAAAATGTAGAAGGGCACACCAGACTCTGATGAGTTCAGTGTGCCCAGACGGTCGGCTTCATATTGCTTGACTTTTATGCTCCTTTGTGGTGCTCCACTTTACTCCGTCAGTCGCATAAAACAACACAGATATTTTACCACAAAAAGGGGGTTGTGTCAAGGCACACAGCTGCGGTTTTTGCAGAAATTACTTGATGGAAGCGCTGGTATCTTTCTGAATAACATCATGCGCGCCACCCTCAACGATACTGGTAGCGGAAACCAAGGTCAATTTGGCTTTTTGCTGCAGTTCGGGGATGGTCAAGGCACCGCAGTTGCACATGGTAGAGCGCACCTTGCTCAGCGAGAGGGCAACGTTATCCTTGAGCGAGCCGGCATAGGGAACATAGGAATCCACGCCTTCCTCAAAAGACAGTTTTTTGTCGCCGCCAAGGTCGTAGCGCTGCCAGTTGCGGGCGCGGTTGCTGCCCTCGCCCCAATACTCTTTGTAATAGGTGCCGCCGATGTTGACCTTATTGGTGGGGCTTTCGTCAAAGCGGGCAAAATAGCGACCCAGCATGATGAAATCGGCACCCATGGCAAGCGCGAGGGTCATATGATGGTCATAGACGATGCCGCCGTCCGAGCAAACGGGCACGTAGATGCCGGTCTCTGCAAAGTATTCGTCTCTTGCCTTGCAGACCTCGATGAGAGCGGTTGCCTGACCGCGGCCGATCCCCTTGGTCTCGCGGGTGATGCAGATGGAACCGCCGCCGATGCCCACCTTGACAAAGTCAGCGCCGCAATCAGCGAGGAAGCGGAAGCCTTCGGCATCGATGACGTTTCCGGCACCGACCTTGACGGTCTCGCCGTAATGCTCGCGGATCCATTCAATGGTGATCTTCTGCCACTCGGAGAAGCCCTCGGAGGAGTCGATGCACAGAACGTCGGCGCCTGCCTCTACCAACGCGGGAACGCGCTGGGCAAAGTCGCGGGTATTGATACCGGCACCCACCACATAGCGCTTGTTGGCATCCAACAGTTCATTGGGGTTCTGCTTGTGGGTATCGTAGTCCTTGCGGAACACGAAATAGCACAGCTTACCCTCGTCGTTGATGATGGGCAGAGAGTTGAGCTTGTGATCCCAGATGATATCGTTTGCCTCTTTGAGGGTGGTTCCCTCTTTGGCACAGATGAGCTTATCGAACGGCGTCATAAATTCCTTGACCTTGGTGGCGGGATCCATGCGGCTGATGCGGTAATCGCGGCCGGTAACGATGCCCACCAGCTTGCCGTCGGGCGTGCCGTCCTCGGTAACGGCGACGGTGGAGTGGCCGGTACGCTCCTTGAGTGCCACGACGTCTGCCATGGTATCCTCGGGGCTGACGTTGGAATCGCTCTGCACAAAGCCTGCCTTATGCGTCTTGGCGCGCTTGACCATGGCAGCCTCGTCCTCGATGGACTGGGAGCCGTAGATGAAGGACACGCCGCCCTCGGTGGCAAGCGCCACCGCCAGACGATCACCCGAGACCGACTGCATGATAGCAGACACCAACGGAATATTCATAGTGATAGCGGGTTCTTCGCCTTTTTTGTAACGCACCAGCGGGGTACGCAGGCTGACGTTCGCGGGAACACATTCGCTGGAGGAATATCCCGGCATGAGTAAATACTCGTTAAAAGTATGAGAAGGTTCGTTGATAAAAATTGCCATGTCGTTTGGCTCCTTTCTTAAATACCTGCTTTGGTCTCGCAATAAATACAGCGATAGACCTTATTTTCACGGTCGGTGAGCTTGAAGATCTGATCCAGCTCCTGCTCGACCGAGGTAATACAACGGGGGTTTTTGCAACGGATGACATTGGTCAGTTTCTCCGGCATTTGAATGGTGCGTTTTTCCACCAGCTGCTCATCCTTGATGATGTTGACGGTGGCACCGGGATCCACGAAACCGATAACGTCAAAATCCAATGGAATATCGGCATCGATCTTGATCATATCCTTTTTGCCCATTTTGCCGCTGTTGACGTTTTTAATGATGGCGACCGAGCAATCTAACCGATCCAGCCCTAACAGCTGATACAGTCGCATCGCGTTGCCTGCGGTAATATGGTCGATGACGGCTCCGTTTTGAATGGAATCGATCTTCATTTGCCTGCCTCCTCCAATAATTTGAGAATCAGTGCCATGCGGATGAACTTGCCGTAAAGCACCTGCTTGAAGTAACAAGCACGCGGGTCTTTATCCACCGCAACGCTGATCTCATTGACGCGGGGCAGCGGGTGCATGATGCACAGATCCGATTTTGCTTTTTGCAATTTTTTCGGCTCCAAAATATAACTGTCCTTGAGACGCAGATAATCTTCTTCGTTAAAGAAGCGCTCGCGCTGCACGCGGGTCATATACAAAATATCCAATTGCGGCAATGCCGCCTGCAGATCGGTGGTCTGCTCGTAGGGGATATGATTCTTTTGCAGAATATCCTTTTTCACATAGCTGGGTAATTTCAGTTCTTCGGGGGAGATCAGCACGATCTTGATACCGCTGTAACGCGACAACGCATTGATCAGCGAGTGCACCGTTCTGCCGAATTTCAGATCTCCACACAAGCCGACGGTCAGGTTTTCAAACCGCCCCTTTTCGCGATAGATGGTCAGCAGGTCGGTCAACGTCTGGGTGGGATGGCAATGACCGCCGTCCCCCGCGTTGATGACCGGAATAGAGGCATTCTGTGCCGCCACATACGCCGCGCCCTCTTTGGGGTGGCGCATGGCAATAATATCGGCATAGCAGCTGATGACCTGCGCGGTATCGGCTACGCTTTCTCCCTTGGCGGCGGAGGAGCTGTTTGCCTCGGAAAATCCAATGACGTTGCCGCCCAACTCATACATGGCAGCCTCAAAGCTCAAGCGGGTACGGGTGGAGGGCTCGAAAAACAGGGTTGCCAGCTTTTTGCCCTTGCAGCTTTCGCTGTATTTTTGCGGATGCTCGATGATATCGCAGGCAGTCTGAATGAGTTCATCGATCTCCGCGGTGGTCAGATCCAAAATATCGATCAAGCTTTTCATGCTTTTGCTCCGTTCACTGCAAGATAATTTTTGATGCGGGTGACGTTTTCTTCATTGGCGGGGTCTTCTTCCAAATATTCGATGATATCATAAACGTCAACAATGGAATACACAGGGAAGCCAAACTGTTCTTCGATCTCCTGCATAGCACCCTTTTCGCTCTGTCCCTTCTCCTTGCGATCAACCATAATAAAGGTGGCGGCAACTTTGACGCCCTCGAGGTGGGAGAGGATCTCCATACTCTCACGGATGGCGGTACCGGCAGTGATAACGTCCTCGATAATGACGATCTCCTCACCTGCAGTAGGAACGTAGCCGACGAAGACGCCGCCCTCGCCGTGATCCTTGATCTCCTTGCGGTTGAAGAAGAACGGAACGTTCAGGTCGTTTTTGGACAGAGCAACGCAGGCAGAGACTGCCAACGAAATGCCCTTATAGGCGGGGCCGTAAAGCACGGCGGACTTTTTGCCCAATTTTTCAAAATATGCCTTGGCATAAAATTCGCCGAGCTTGGCAATGTCGTTGCCGGTCTTGATCATGCCCGCGTTGATAAAATACGGAATCTTTCTGCCGCTTTTGGCGGTGAAATCGCCGAACTTAAGTACGCCGGCGGATTCCAGAAACTCAATAAATTCTCTCTTGTAGCTTTCCATATTGATACCCTCCTCAAATTTTCTTATGGTGATTTACTTCCTGCTGCGAGCCCGTGGGGTTCATAATACTGTATCCCACGTTCACAAGGTGGTCTGCAACTCTCTCAAGTCCCACGACCACACTGGAGAAATACGGACTGTGGTCAACCGAGCAGTTGCCTTCTGCAAGACGCGCGAAGTGGCGTGCCGTAAGAGTTCTCTTCATCTCGTCGGTTTTCTCCTCCAGCGCAGTAAGCTCAGTGAGATGTTTGACGTTTAAATTTTCAAAAGCATCCTTGGAAATGACGAACATTTGACCCACCGTATCGCAAAGTTCTTTGAGTTCCTGCTTGGCAGCATCGGAAAAGGACAGCTCCTTCTCACGCATCTCCGCACCGATCTCGTAAAAATTCTCTGCGTGGTCGCCGATACGTTCAAGGTCGTTCAGCACGTGGAAGTAAGAGCCAATGACCGCCTCATCACTACGCTCGACCGATGCCGAAAGCTTGATCAGGAATTTTGTAAGTGCGCTGTTGGTAAAGTCGATGACCGCTTCGTTTTCAGCGATTTGTGCGCCATGCTCGTTGGATCCTTTTTCCAACGATCTGAAAGAAAGGCTGATGTTTTGCTCAACAAGGTCGAGCATATAGTTCATTTCTCTCTTGACCTGACCGAGAGCAACCGAAGGCATGGCAAGAATACGGTCGTCAACGTATTTTAGCGTTCTGGTTTCTTCCGCAGTTTCCTTATCGCGGATAACCACCTTAGAAAATTCAACAAGCGGCTTAACGAAGGGCAGCAGGAGAAACGTAGTGGTCACGTTGAATATCACGTGGAATGCCGATACTCTCATCTGAAGCGACATAGGATCGGCATCATTGGGGAAGAAGCTTTTGAGGATTTCAACCATCTGATCCTTGAAGATCCAGATCACCGTTGCAAACACAGCGGTGCCGATGGTGTTAAAGGCAAAGTGGATCAATGCAACTCGCTTGGCGTTGGCCTGAGCTCCCATGGAGGCAAGCAGCGCCGTCACGCAGGTACCGATATTGGCACCGAGCACGATAAAAAGTGCCAGATCAAGTTCGATCACGCCCGCACCGACCATGGTGATAACAACACCCGTTGCAGCGGAGGAGCTTTGGATGAGCGCGGTAAAGATCACACCCACCAAGATCAGCAGCAGCGGAAAGTTTATGGTAGAGAAAATTCCCGTAAACAGATCCTTCACCAGCTGATTTCCGAACGCCTGCTCGGAGCTCATGACCTCAAGACCCACAAAGATCAGTCCAAGACCGCTGAAAAGACTTCCGAACAGCTTGACCTTTTCCTTTTTGGCAAAGCCCATCATAACGCCCGCGAAAGCAAGCAGGTACATGATCATATTGAAGATATCGTTTTTGAGAGCAACAAGCACGCCCGTGATGGTGGTACCGATATTGGCGCCCATGATAATGGGGGTCGCCTGCATCAAGGTCATAACGCCTGCATTCACAAGACCGATGACCATCACCGAGGTGGCGGAAGAGCTTTGAATGATGGCGGTAACACCCGCACCTACTCCAACGCCCGAAAAACGGTTGTTGCTGATCTTGCCGAGGAATTTCTTCATTCCGCTGCCTGCACTCTTTTCAAGGGCATCACCCATGAAATTCATACCGACGATGAAGATTCCGACTCCTGCAAGAAGCCAAATAAGAGATCCGATAAGCTCCATTAAAACTACCTTTCCTTTTTCGTTCGCTTTTTTATTTTGACGTACGTCCGCTTTTTATAATGATCTCCAAGATCAGTCGCAAAATTCCGCTACGCAGCGTTCATACGCGGCAACCGGATCGGCAGCTGCGGTGATGGGACGACCCACCACGATGTAATCCGAGCCGATCTCCTTGGCCTGCGCGGGGGTCATCACGCGCTTTTGATCGCCCACGTCGCCGTCGGCAAAGCGCACGCCGGGCGTGACGGTCAAAAACTCTTTTCCGCAGGTATCGTGCACCTTTTGTGCCTCCAGCGGCGAGCATACCACGCCGTCCAACCCTGCCTTTTTGGCATTGGCGGCATAGTGCATGACAACTTGATCAATAGGCTGCTTGATGAGCAGATCCTGCTCCATGCTTTCCTGATCGGTGGAGGTCAGCTGGGTCACGGCAATGAGCAACGGACGGCTGCCGTCCTCACGCGTGAGACCCTCAATGGCGGCCTGCATCATACGCACCGTGCCGCCGGCGTGCAGGTTGCAGATATCCACGTCCAAGCGAGACAGCACGTTCATCGCCTTTTTGACGGTATTGGGGATATCATGCAGCTTGAGATCCAAAAAGATCGGATGACCGCGGTCTTTGATGCCCTTGACAATGGCGGGACCTTCTGCATAATACAGCTCCATACCGATCTTGACAAACGGCTTTCGACCGGTGAATTTATCCAAAAACGCATATACCTCTGCAGCCGAAGAAAAATCGCATGCAACAATAACGTCCTTACCCATTACTGAACGCCTCCTATGATTTCACTGAGTGTATTGATATGATAACGGTCCATCACGGCAGGCAACTGCTCGATGATGGTTTTGCAGGCATAGGGATCCACCAGATTGGCGGCACCCACCTGCACGGCGGTGGCGCCTGCCAGCATCATTTCAATGACATCCTCGGCGGTGGAAACACCACCCATGCCGATGACGGGGATACTGACTGCCTTTGCCACCTGATAGACCATACGCACCGCCACCGGGAAGATGGCAGGCCCCGAAAAGCCACCCATGGTATTGGCAATGACCGGTTTTTTGGTCTTGAGGTCGATGCGCATGCCAAGCATGGTATTGATCAGGCTGATGCCGTCGGCACCCGCCTGCTCGCAGGCTTTGGCAATGGAAACAATATCGGTGACATTGGGAGAAAGCTTGATAATGACGGGTTTGGTGGTGACCTTTTTGACGGCTTTGGTCACCTGCGCCGCTGCATTGGGATCGGTACCGAAGCTCATGCCGCCGCCGTGGACATTGGGGCAGCTGATGTTGATCTCCAGCCAGCCGACTTGCTCGACCGCATCCAGTTTTTGCGCAGTAGAGGCGTATTCCTCGATCGAAAATCCGCCGACGTTTGCCATGACTTTTTTAG
>JAFQKX010000034.1 GCA_017414705.1 Clostridia bacterium | reverse complement strand
CCCACCGTTATGGAGTACAACGCTCCCGCAACCGGTGAAAAATACCGTGCCATCGCCAAGGCTATGGGCGTTCAGGGCGTGGATGCCATGACGCTGGAGGATGCAAGAAAGGCTGCGATCGACGCCGTCAAGCAGCTTTCCGTTGACGTCGGTATCCCCGCTGACCTCAAAGAGATCGTCAAGCCTGAGGATATCGATTTCCTGTCCCAGTCGGCTTACGACGACGCTTGCCGCCCTGGCAACCCCCGCGAGACCTCGGTGGAAGAGATCAAAGCACTTTATCTGTCTTTGCTGTAATCGATCCTACACAAAGCATCTGCAGTTTTTCTGCAGATGCTTTTTTTACGCCCAAACGGACATACTAATGGTAAAGGAGTGAAGATCATGTGTACTGCAGTTTCGTATCAAGCAGACCATCATTATTTCGGCAGGACGTTGGATTTGGAGTGTTCGTTTGGAGAGCAGGTTACGATTACCCCACGTAACTATCCGTTTTCGTTTGTTGATGGGCAGCGTTTGGCGCAGCATTATGCCATCATCGGAATGGCGCGGATTCAAAAAAATTATCCGCTTTACTACGATGCTGCCAATGAAAAAGGACTAAGCATGGCGGCGTTGAATTTTCCCGATCACGCATTTTATATGCCCAAAAGCCAAGGTGTGATGAACATTGCGCCGTTTGAACTGATCGCGTGGGTGTTGGGTCAGTGCAAAAGCGTGGAAGAAGCAAAAATACTGCTGCGAAAGACGAATATTGCGGATTTTTCGTTTGACCAAGCTTTGCCGAATACACCGCTTCATTGGATGATTGCCGATGCCCGCTGCAGTATTGTGGTTGAGCCCTGCAAAGACGGGTTGCACATCCATGACAATCCGGTGGGAGTTCTTACCAATAATCCTCCGTTTGAAACTCAGATGATGAATTTGAGCCATTATACGCACCTCACCAATCGACAGCCGCAACCGATGTTTTGCGGCAGGATTCCCATCCAATATTATAGCCGCGGTATGGGCACGGTTGGATTGCCCGGGGATTTTTCTTCTGCCTCGCGGTTTGTGCGAGCAGCGTTTGTTATGCAAAATTCCAACGGGCAGCAGGGAAGTGTTGGTCAGTTCTTTCATGTTTTGGGTAGTGTTTTGCAGCCGATGGGTAGCGTGCAATTACAAAATGGGGAATACGTACGAACGGTTTACACCTCATGCATCAATACCGATCTCGGAATCTACTATTACACCACCTACGAAAATCAACAGATCACGGCGGTGGATCTGCACCGCGAGGAGCTGGATGCACAACGGCTCATTGCGTATGATCTGATTACCGAGCAACGGATCAATCAATACAATTAAGTCATAAGATCGGCTTGACAGATTTTGTCAGGTCGATTATACTATATATTGTTGAGTTCTCAACAAGTTCTGCAGTATCAAAAGTAAAAAGGAAGTGTCACGGTAATGGATGCAAAGTATCAAGCGTTATTCACCCCGTGGAAGATCGGTAATGTCGAGATCAAAAACCGAATCGTTATGTGCCCTATGGGCGGCACCTCACTGTTTGGTTGGATGGAGCATACCGGTAACCACTTTGACAAGGAAGCCGCAAAGTTTTTTATCGAAAAAGCCAAAAACAACGTCGGACTCATCATTCCGGGCATTGCTCCCATCCGCAGCACCTTTATGGGACAGTGGCTGTATCAGAATAAAAAGATGTTTGCTGAGCTTAAGGAGTTCATGGACGAGATCCATAAATACGACGCCAAGCTGTTCGTTCAGATCACAGCCGGTATGGGTCGCTCCTGGGCGATTCCCACGCCGCTTGTGATGCTGCATAATATGCCGGTGGTGCGTGACCTGATCAAACCGATCATCAATATTCCGTATCAGTCGGCAAGCCCCAGCGAATTGCCTTCTCGTTGGTCGGATAAGGTCACTACCCGTGCACTTTCGATCAAGGAGATCCACGAGATCGTAGATGCCTTTGCCAAGACTGCTGCTTTGTGTAAGGAAGCGGGTGTCGACGGCGTTGAGGTTCACGCGGTGCACGAGGGATATCTGCTGGATCAGTTTACCCACGAATACACCAATAAGCGCACCGATGAATACGGCGGCAGCTTTGAGAATCGCTATCGCTTTGCCACCGATATCGTCAAAGCCATCAAAGGTGCGTGCGGAAGCGATTATCCCGTTTCCTTGCGCTATTCGGTTCGCTCCTATGTTAAGGATTTCTGTGTTGGCGCCGTCCCCGGGGAGGAATTTACCGAGATCGGCCGCGATATGCAAGAGAGCGAAAAGGCTGCAAAATATCTGCAGGATGCCGGTTACGATATGCTCAACGCCGATAACGGTACATACGATTCCTGGTATTGGGCACATCCGCCCATGTATATGCCGCTCAACTGCAATCTGGAGGACGTGGCACACATCAAAAAATGCGTGGATATTCCCGTGGTCTGCGCCGGACGTATGGAGCCGGAGGTCGGTGCTAAAGCGGTTGCCGACGGACTGATCGACGGTGTTGGCGTTGCCCGTCAGTTCTTGGCGGACGATCAATGGATCACCAAGCTGTTAGAAGACCGACTCGAGGACATCCGTCCCTGCATCTGCTGTCACAATGCCTGCTTTAACATGGCACACTATAAGGGCGTTGCCAATGCACAGTCCATTTACGATGCCAGCCATATCGCGCGCTGCGCGTTGGATCCCCGTGTCATGCAGTCTGATAAATATCAGATCACCCCCGCCAAAAAGATCAAAAACATCGCCGTGATCGGCGGCGGTATCGGCGGTATGGAGGCGGCCATCGTCTGCGCCAAACGCGGTCATAAGGTCAGTCTGTACGAAAAGACCGACAAGCTCGGCGGTGTCTTTATTGCCGCTGCTGCACCTTCTTACAAAGAAAAAGACCGTGCCTTGATTGCTTGGTACAACCGTGAGATTCAAAAATATCCCATTGAGCTGCACCTGAATACCGAGGTAACGGATATCGCCGCCCTGAAGGCTGATGAGGTCATTATCGCAACCGGTGCCGTTGCCAACAAGCTGCCGGTCAAGGGCGCCGAGCATGCCATCGAAGCAGTCGACTTCCTGCTGGGTAAGAAAGCCGTAGGGGAGAAGGTCATCATAGTCGGCGGCGGTTTGACCGGATGTGAGATCGCATACGACCTCTATTTGCAGGGCAAACAACCCACCGTCATTGAAATGAAGAACGACTTGATCGTCTCAGATAAGATCTGTTTGGCAAACACCAGCTTCCTGCGCGACTTTTTCACCGCAAATCAGGTTCCCGTTTATCTGGAAACAGGTGTGTCCGAGATTCGCCCCGACGGCGTGACCGTCAAGAAAAAAGACGGCAGCACCTTCAATCTCGATGCCGACAGCGTGATCGTTTCGGTCGGCTATCATCCTGCACCGTTGGCTAAAAAAGGAAGCCACGTGCATATTGTCGGCGATGCCGATAAGGTCGGCAGCCTGCGTACCGTCATCTGGCGTGCGTGGGACGTTGCCATGAAGCTGTAACGGAAGAAAAGGAGCTGAAAATGATGCAATTGACCCAAGAACAACAACAAATTCTGGACGGAATGCACGGCGATACGATGGCTAAGGTTATGAAAACCTTGGTTATGTACGGTGATGCCTTCGAGGCAGAAAAGCTGGTGCCCGTCACCTCTAAATACAATCATTTGGTGACCTCCTTCGGTCTCAAAATGATGACTCCTGTGTTTGATCTGATGCAGCAGCTCATTGATGCAGGCGTTACCTCCAAGCAAAAATTCTCGGTCGATCCGCGTCCCTTGGACAAAAACGTTCCCGCGAATTTCTTGCAAAACCTCATTTTTAATAAATTTATGTACAGCACGCAGGAATTTTACGAGGAGCAGCTGAATCAACTCGGCTTGATGGAAGAAAACGCCTTTACCTGTGCCTGCTATATGGATCAGGTCGGCAACAAGCCGCAAAAGGGAGAAGTGCTCAGTTGGGCAGAATCCTCTGCCGTCGTCTATGCTAACTCGGTTCTAGGTGCGCGCTGCAACCGCAACTCCGGTATTGTCGATATCATGGGCTCTATCGTTGGCTATGTTCCGTATTTTGGCTTGCTGACCGATGAGGGCAGAAAAGCCACTTGGGTGGTCAAGATCCAAACCACCAAAAAGCCTGAGGCACAATTGCTTGGCTCCGCCATCGGTATGAAGGTTATGGAGGACGTTCCTTATATTATTGGACTGGATCAATGGTTGGGGACCGAATTAAACGAATCTGCCTGCACCTACCTCAAGGATTTCGGTGCAGCAACCGCATCCAACGGTGCCGTCGGTCTGTATCACGTGGAGAACCTGACACCCGAAGCAGTCGAGCAGGGCAAAGCCCTGGTCGTTGCCGATGCCAAGGAATATATCATTGACGACGCTGAATTGGAGCGGGTCAAGGAAAATTACCCCGTTATCTGGAAGGATCCTGACGCCACACCGAAGCTCTGCTTTATGGGCTGCCCGCATATGAGTCTGCAGCAGCTTAAGGATTGGACCGATAAGGTTGAGGCTGCACTCAAGGAATACGGCAATAAAAAGGTCGTCATTCCCACCGTCTTTACCGCTGCTCCAAAGGTGTTGGAGGAGTTCAAAAAAACCGAATATGCTGCCAGATTGAAGGCGACCGGCGTAATTACCTCCTATATTTGCCCGCTGATGTATATGAACAATCCGCTTTGCAAAAAAATGCCGGTCATCACCTCCTCCAATAAACTTCGTACTTATACCACCGCGCGTTATTATACGGATGATGAGATTTTGGTACAGATCACGAAAGGGGGCAAATGATTATGAAACAATTCAAAGGACGCGTCGTTACACCCGGTACCGTGACCGCTAAAGCCGTGGTTACTACACAGGGCTTCAATACCTTGGCGTCTCTGCAGTCGGCGCTGCAGTTCGGTGATAAGACCGCCAAATGCGGCGATCAAAACAACGCCGATCTTTACGGGAAACAATTAGCGGGTGCTGCGCTCTGCCTGCCGCAGACCATCGGCTCTACTACCGGCGGCTTGGTGCTTTACTGCGCTTGTGCTATGAAGCGTCAGCCTGCCTGTATGCTGTTTGCCAATCATATTGACTCCCTTGCTGCAGCAGGTGCCGTGCTTGCAGACGTGTGGGTCGACGAGGTTACCATGCCGGTCATCGACTGTCTGGGCGACGAGTTTTTGAACTATGTCAAGGATGGCATGACCATCACCGTGCAGCAAGACGGGACCGTTTGCGTCGAGGAATAAAAACATTTTTTTCGTGACCGCCTTCGGGCGGTCATACTTTGTTTTGCTTGCAAATGCGAGCGGGTTATGCTATGATATTTTTACAGATTTCAAGCGGAGGATGATTCCATGAAGACAAAGCTTTCGCCCCGTTTTTGGGCAGCCTTGACCGTGTTCAGCCTGATGGGTCAGGTCGCCTGGGTCGTGGAGAATATGTATTTTAACGTGTTCATCTACAAGATGTTTCACGCGTCGGCTGCCGATATCTCGGCCATGGTGGCGGCATCCGCCGTGGCAGCTACGCTGACCACCGTCTTTATGGGCGCACTCAGCGACCGCCTTGGGAAACGCAAGACCTTTATTGCGCTCGGATATATTTTGTGGGGTCTTTCCATTTTCGCCTTTGTGTTTTTGCGCGTAGATCTTCTGAATTCGGTATTTCCGTCGATTGGCTCGGCTGCCGCGTTGGGTGTCACGCTTGCCATCGTGTTGGATTGCGTTATGACCTTTTTTGGTTCTACTGCCAACGATGCTGCCTTCAATGCATGGCTGACCGATTCCACCGATTCCACCAACCGCGGAGCAGCGGAGGGAATCAATGCCATGATGCCGTTGGTGGCGATCTTGGTAGTGTTCGGCGGCTTTATGTTTATCGATCTTTCCGCGCCTTCGGGTTGGGTCACCGTGTTTTCGGTCATCGGTACGGTGGTGCTCGTCATCGGTATCGCGGGCTTTTGGCTCATCCGAGAACCGGAGCTTTCCCCTTGTCGTGAGCCGTATCTCAAAACCATCGTGTACGGCTTTTTGCCGTCCACCGTTCGAAAAAATCCTACCTTGTACGTCAGCTTGTTGGCGTTTGTCGTCTTTAATATCTCCATTCAGATTTTTATGCCGTATCTGATTTTGTATTACGAGGTTTCCTTAGGCATGAGTAATTACGTGCTGATTATGGCGCCTGCCATTATCATTGCCGCAGCAGTTACCGCCGTGTGGGGTAAGGTGTATGACAAAAAAGGATTTTCGTTTTCCGGCTTGATCGCGCTGATGGCACTGATGGTCGGCTACGTGATCTTGTTTTGCTGCAAAAGCACGTTGCCGGTCTTTGTCGGCTCCTTGCTGATGATGAGCGGTTATCTGGCAGGCATGGCGGTGTTCGGTGCCGTCATCCGCGATCATACTCCCATCGGAAAATCGGGAATGCTTCAGGGCGTTCGCATTTTTGCACAGGTGCTGCTACCCGGTATCATCGGCCCTTACGTCGGAAAAACCGTGCTGGCAAATGCCGAAATGATCGTCAACAACGATGGTACGACCTCCTTTGTACCCAATCGTAATATCTTTTTGGCCGCCTTGCTTGCCGCTGTGCTGGTGCTCCCGTTCTTTCTGTGGGTCAAGCGCATCAAAAAACCGCGCTTGACGGATTTGAAAACATCATATGAAGAGCTTTTGATACAAAAAGAGATTCCCTTTGGCGATTATCCGCGCCCGCAGCTCAAGCGCGATTCTTATCTCTGCCTCAACGGAAAATGGTCTTTCCAAATCAAACACGGCGAAGCCCTACGGAAACAAGGTGAGATTTTGGTTCCCTTTGTTCCGGAAAGTCGTATTTCCGGCATCAATTGCGAGGTCAAAAAAGATGACGTTTTGATTTATGAGAGGCAATTTTCCTTGCCGGAAGGATTTGCCAAAGATCGTGTCTTGCTGCATTTCGGCGCGGTAGATCAGTACGCAAGCGTGTTTGTCAATGGCCAAACGGCAGGGGAGCATAGCGGCGGGTATTTGCCGTTTTGCTTGGATATTACCGAGCTTTTGATAAACGGCGAAAACCGTCTGCGTGTGGAGGTGCGTGACCCGCTTGATTTGGATCTGCCGTATGGAAAACAAAGTAATAAGCGCGGCGGAATGTGGTACACCAAAACCAGCGGGATCTGGCAGACGGTCTGGCTGGAAAGTGTGCCCGAACAGTATATCCGTTCTTTGTCGATCACACCGTCCCTGACCGGCGTCACCTTGACCGTCGACGGCGGAGTTGAGCAAAAAAAGCTGCTGTTGCAAACACAAAACGGCGAGCAGAGCTACGATTTTGTCGGCGACACCTTTGAATTGACGGTTGATCATCCGCAGCTTTGGACGCCCGAAACGCCGCATTTATACGATTTTACACTCATCAGCGGAGCGGATCGTGTGGAATCCTATTTCGCTCTGCGTACCGTTACGGTGCAAGAGGTTGCGGGAAGATCCTTGCTGTGTCTGAACGGCAAGCCGTATTTCTTCCACGGCCTGCTCGATCAGGGATATTTCAGCGACGGTATTTTTCTGCCTGCCGATGCCCAAGGCTTCAAGGACGATATTCTGCGTATGAAATCCTGCGGCTTTAATATGCTGCGCAAGCACATCAAGCTCGAGCCCGATCTGTTCTACCATTACTGTGACAAATACGGTATGACGGTCTTTCAGGATTTTATCAATAACGGGAAATACAGCTTTTTGATGGATACTGCATTGCCCACCGCTTTCTTAAAACGGGGCATTTCTCATCCGGCTTCTCCGCGCCGTCGGCAAGCGTTTTTTGAAACCTCGGAAGGCATCCAGGAGGTTCTTTATAATCATCCGTCTGTTTGTTATTACACCATCTTCAACGAGGGATGGGGACAGTTTTCGGCTGACGAATGCTATACTCGCTTGAAGGAGTTGGATCCTACCCGTATTTATGATACGGCCTCAGGTTGGTTTAAGGCCGAATTGAGCGATGTTGAAAGCGACCACGTCTACTTCAAGCCGGTCAGACTTCGCGCTAAAAAAGGAAAACCTATGGTGCTATCGGAATTTGGTGGTTATTCCTGCAAGATCGCGGATCATTCCTTTAATTTGGATCATACCTACGGCTACCGTTTTTTTACCGATACCAAAGCGTTTGAACAAGCCTTGATCGCTTTGTATCAAAACGAGATCCTGCCGCAGATCAAAGAGGGGCTGTGTGCCACCGTGCTTACGCAGGTCAGCGACGTGGAGGACGAGACCAACGGCCTGCTCACGTATGACCGCGCGGTGCTTAAGGTCGACGAAAAACGCTTGACCGACGTGGCACAGCAGCTCAAGGATCGTTTTTACGAAACAACTCAAGCTGATTCAATGAAATAAATAAAAAGCGCTTTACGCCGTGCAGCGTAAAGCGCTTTTTAGTGACCGGATCTGTAAGCCGAGTTCTGTATTTGACAACCATCTTTCTGTGCCGTTTGTTACCAAACGGCTAAAGCCACCTGTTGAAACACGCCGGGCAAGCGTATGGTCTCGGTCGGTGTTGCTTCGGATAGGGTTTACAGTATCTGTCGGTCTCCCGCAGATAGGTGAGCTCTTACCTCGCCTTTCCATCCTTACCCGTTACAGGAACGGGCGGTATCTTTCTGTTGCACTTTCCCTAGGGTCGCCCCCGGCGGCCGTTAGCCGTTATCCTGCCCTGTGAAGCTCGGACTTTCCTCACGCGGAAGTCCCGCGCGCGGTTGTCTGATCCGCTCACAAGCATATTTTATCAAAAAAATACTCCTTGTCAAGAGAAACAAGGGGGATAACCCGAAATTTTCATAATAATTCCCAAAAAACGGCATAAAACAGAAAAAAGTGCTTGCAATTGTAAAAATGCTGTGATATAATAATCCGGCAATTCACACGCGCGGCGATTATTCTGCAAAGTCATCCATCGGATGTGCAGCGTAAGATGACCCGTGCGGAGGATAAAACTTAAAGGAGGTTCCTAACATGGGAGCAGTATCAATGAAACAGCTTCTTGAGGCCGGTGTCCACTTTGGCCACCAGACAAGACGCTGGAACCCGAAGATGGCAGAATACATCTTCACCGAACGCAACGGAATTTACATCATCGACCTTCAGAAGACGGTCAAAAAGCTGGACAAGGCTTATGCCTTTGCCGCTTCGGTCGCCGCAGAAGGCAAAGAGATTCTTTTCGTTGGCACCAAGAAACAGGCTCAGGATTCCATCAAGGAAGAGGCTGAGCGTTGCGGCATGCCGTACGTCAACGCACGTTGGCTGGGCGGTATGATGACCAACTTCCGCACCATTCGTCGCCGTATCGACCGTCTCAACCAGCTTCGCAAGATGACTGAGGACGGCACCTTCGATCTCCTTCCCAAGAAGGAAGTCATCAAACTCAACGGCGAGATCGAAAAGCTCGAGAAATTCCTCGGCGGCATCCAGCATATGACCAAGATGCCCGGCGCACTCTTCATCGTGGATCCCCGCAAGGAGAGAATCGCTGTTTCCGAAGCCCGCAAGCTCAACATCCCCATCATTGCGATCGTTGATACCAACTGCGATCCCGACGAGATCGACTACGTCATCCCCGGTAACGATGATGCCATCCGTTCCGTCAAACTGATTGCCGGTGCCATGGCTACCGCCGTGCTGGAGGCCAATCAGGGCGAAGAGACCGCTCCTGCCGAAGAAGCAGAGGCTGCTGAGCAGGCTGAATAAGAGCATTGATTTGGATGCCCACCCAATTTGGGCGGGCATCTTTACTTAAAAAAGAATTTGGAGGAAATCATTATGGCATTTACTGCAAAAGATGTCCAGACACTGCGCGAGAAGACCGGTGTCGGCATGATGGATTGCAAAAAAGCTTTGACCGAAACCAACGGCGATATGGAAAAGGCAATTGACATTCTGCGCGAAAAGGGCTTGGCTACCGCTGCAAAGAAAGCCGGTCGTGTTGCTGCAGAGGGTATCGTTGCTTCTTATCAGGACGACAAATGTGCTACTCTGGTTGAAATCAACTGCGAGACCAACTTTGTTGCTAAAGTCGATTCGTTTGTGAAACTCGGCGCTACCGTTGCCAAGACGGTGGCTCAGCAGGATCCCGCTGACGTTGACGCTCTGCTCAAGTTGCAGGCTGCCGACAGCACCAAGACTGTGGAAGAAGAGGTTCAGGACGTCTTCATGGCCGTTCGCGAGAATATGAAGGTTCGCCGCTTTGCCCGTGTTGAGGGTGTGGCTTCCACTTATATTCACGGCGGCGGATCCGTCGGTGTTATCGTTACCTTTGACGCCGATCCCGCAATCGCTTCCAACGAAGAATTCCAGATCATGGGTAAGGATGTGGCCATGCAGGTCGCAGCTATGAAGCCCGAATACCTCAATCCCGAGGCTGTTCCCGCTGAAGTGATCGAGCATGAGAAAGAGATTCAGGTCACCCAGATGAAGAACGATCCCAAAATGGCTTCCAAGCCCGAGAACGTTCTGGTCAAGATCGTGGAAGGCAAAATGGGCAAGTACTATTCTGAGGTCTGCTTGCTCAATCAGGAGTTCGTTAAGGATTCCAGCATGACGGTTGCCAAGTACATTGATTCCGTTGCCAAGAAGCTCGGCACCGAGATCAAAGCCACCGGCTTTGTCTGCTACAAGATGGGCGACGGTCTTGAGAAGCGCGATGAGAATTTCGCTGACGAGATCGCTTCCATGATCAAATAATTGATACAACAATTTTAAGCCGCAGCAAACGCTGCGGCTTTTTTTGTTGACAAAATCAAAAAAAGGTTTACAATGATATTAGAACTTTGAATAGGAGATGGGATGTATGAAGAAACTTATTTCACTGTTACTTACTTTGCTGGTATTGTTGACACTGTCCGCTTGTGGCGGAGAAGCTGCCTCTTCTCTTGTGAGTGAGCCTGCCTCTTCCGTTTCACAGGAACAGAGCGCTGATTTTGTAAAACCTCAGAACTATGCTTCCGTTTTGTTGGTTACCATCAATCCGCAGTTTAGATTGTATCTGGATGATGCAGGAACGGTCTTAGCGGTAGAGCCGGTCAATGACGACGCTAAATCCATGAAGGACAGTATTTCTTTTGAAAACAAAAAGTACGAAACCGTTGTCAAAGAGTTGGTGGTAGCAGCAAGCGATAAGGGATTTGTCAAAGAAGATGCAACCATCAATTTTGAAATGACTGAGAGCAAGGTCGATGCTGTTCAGGTGGCCGAAATTCTCGACAAGGTTACTCAGTCTGCAAATCAGGCAGCAACCCAGCTCGCAATCACAGTCACCGTCAAGGCAGAGGATAAGACGGAGTCTGTCTCCTCCTCGCAAGCAGCGAGTGAGGAAGTTTCTTCTGCGCACACGCACGAATTTGCAGCCGCGACCTGCACCGAGCCCAAAACCTGCACCTGCGGTCAGACCGAAGGGAAAAAGCTGGGACACGATTATAAAAACGGTGTTTGCAGCCGTTGCAACGCAAAGGATCCTGCAGCAAGCTATACCTCTGTGAAAGAGAAAAAGGGAATCTGGAGTTTGGAGTATGCCGCGGACAATCATTATTATGATGCAGATTTAACGCTGAACACTTTTGACGGAGAACTTGGTGTCAGCTATGACATTGGCGATGCGTTGAGTGCTATGTCGGAAGAAATGCGCGAGGAATTAAAACCGGACAGCATTCAATTTAAGGGTGAATACTATTACATAGGCAGAGGAAACGGAGACGGATTCGACAGTGTTACAGAAGAAGGAAGCACCGTCACTGTGACTGACAGCAGCGGCAATAAGCTTGTGCTTACCCGTACGGCGGAAAACAAATTAAAGGTCAAAAATGCTCCTGCAGAATTCGGTGGAATGAGTAAAATCCCCGTTGGCACTATCCTGACCTTCCAGGCAAAATAATATTAAAATACTTTTTATACCAAAGAACCGCAGCAGCTGCTGCGGCTCTTTGGTTGACAAAATCAAAAAAAGGGTTACAATAATATTAGAACTTTGAATAGGAGATGGGATGCATGAAAAAATTTATTTCACTGTTACTTGCTTTGCTGGTATTGTTGACACTGACCGCTTGCGGTGGAGAAGATACCTCTTCTCTTGTGAGTGAGCCTGCTTCTTCTGTTTTGCAGCAGCAGAGCGCTGATTTTGCAAACCCGCAATCGTCAAGTGGAAGTTCGAGCAAGGCACAAGTAAGTGAACCTACTGAAGACACATCAACTGTGGTAGCAGGTGAATACACCGTAACTTTTGATTATGGATATGATAATAAAAAAATCACCGCAAAATCACAAAGTTATAAAGTCGCAAAACCCGAAGAACCTACAAGAAGCGGATATATATTTATGGGTTGGTATACTGCAAACGAAAGTGAACGATGGAACTTTACAGGTTATGCAGTAACCTCTGATATGGCACTAATCGCCAAATGGAAAAAGTATGAATATTATATTTCCTATTCAATGATTATCAATGGTTCGTGGAGTGATTACTTTGGCATGAGAAAAGGAAGAATAATTATCGGTCGCTTTCAGGGGTATTCGGTTACTGTAGATGACGGAACTGAATTAATACAAAGAAATCTCGGTTCACTTAATATTCCTTCTGGGAACTATGATGTTCATTATTTCCGCGTTCCTTCAAACTTTTCGGTGGATTCTAAAACCTTCACTGTTCCCGAACTTGAATTCGAAGACTTTGAATTTTTAGGCTGGACCTACGAGGGTCAAACAACACCTGTAAAAACTGTAACCATTCCCAAAGGCACAACAAAGGATTATAAATTAATTGCCAACTGGAAAAGAAAATAATAAATCTCTAACTCGGACTTTAATTAGTCCGAGTTTTTTTATTGAGATACAACTCTCTTATTTGCAATTTGTTTTCCTGCATGGTCAATGGTATAGTCTTTTTTTATAATCAAGTCAGAGATCTTGGCGAATTGATAGCCGTCTGCAATTAACTTTTCCAAAATCATCGGGAGTGCTTCGGGAGTGTGCTTTGCGGCGTTGTGAAACAGCACGATGCTGCCCGGCTTTGTCTTTGAAACCACGCGATCGTAGATCTTTTGCGCCGAAAGATCCTTCCAATCCAACGAATCCACGTCCCATTGAATGGTATACATTCCCAAGGAACTGACAGCTTCGATCACGGTGTTGTTGTATGCGCCGTAAGGCGGGCGAAGCAGCAGGGGAGAAGTACCGGTAACGGCTTTAATCTTTTCGTTGCAGGCTTTGACCTGCTCCACCACCTGCTCGCGGGACAGATTGGAAAGATCGGGATGGGTTGCCGAGTGATTTGCGATCTCATGCCCCGCATCATATAAGGCTTTCACGCTTTCGGGGTATTTGTCGACCCAATCACCTACCAAAAAGAAGGTCGCTTTTACGTTGTATTTTTTCAGGATATCGATCAGGATCTCTGTGTCCTCGTTACCCCAGGCAGCATCGAAGCTGATCGAAATCACCTTTTCTTGCTTTTGCACGCTGTAGATGGGCAGCAGGCGGTTTTTCGCCGCAACGGCTTGTGCGGGCTCAGCCGCAGGCGGAATACAGAAAATGATCAGCAGAACGACGGTCAACAGAACCGATACGATCATCAGCAAATGACGTTTTTCCAAGATCCAATACTGTTTCATATAAGCACCCCGTTTATCACCTTTTCAACATTTTATATGCTTCTTTGCCTTGTCCTTATCACCCAAACCGAAGAAAGTAAGAAAGAAAGCTAAAAAATCCAAAGAATCACTTGCAAAAACACAGAAAATGTGGTATATTCAATCTATATTTTCTTCATTATCAAAGGAGGCATTTCCTTGATTAAAATCGCTATTATGGGACACGGCACCGTTGGCTCCGGTGTGGTCGAGGTTTTGAGTACCAACCACGCGAGTATCACCGCCAAAGCTGCCGAGGAAATTCAGATCAAGTATATTCTTGATCTCAAGGAATTCCCCGGACTGCCGTATTCCGACTTATTCATCAAGGATTTTGACCTGATCGTCAACGATCCGGAAATCGACGTCGTAGTTGAGGTTATGGGTGGACTCAATCCGGCCTATGATTTCGTGAAGCGTTGCCTGTTGGCGGGCAAGAGCGTTGTCACCTCAAACAAAGAATTGGTGGCCGCCAAGGGCGGAGAACTGCTGCAGATCGCGCGCGAAAAGAATCTCAATTTCTTGTTTGAAGCCAGCGTGGGCGGCGGTATTCCCGTCATTCGTCCCATCGCACAATGTATGGCAGCCAATGAAATTACCGAGGTGCTCGGTATTTTAAATGGAACCACCAACTTTATTTTGACTAAAATGATTAAAGAGGGTATGTCGTTTGACGAGGCGTTGGCGCTTGCAAAAGCAAACGGCTACGCGGAAGCAGATCCCTCTGCTGATATCGAGGGCAAGGATGCTTGCCGCAAGATCTGCATTTTGGCATCGCTTGCTTACGGACGACACGTGTTCCCGGCGCAGGTCTCTACCGAGGGAATCTCTCGCGTTTCTTCCGTGGATGTGGCGTATGCCAACGCATGGGGCGGCGTTATTAAATTGATCGGCCGTGCCAAAAAGATCGATCCGAACAGTTTGGAGTGCGTCGTTGCACCCATGCTCATTCGCAATGAAAATCCGCTGTCTACCGTGGACGATGTTTTCAACGCCGTCGTCGTACGCGGCAATGCCACCGGTGACGTGATGTTCTACGGCAAGGGCGCCGGCAAGCTGCCCACCGCCAGTGCCGTGGTTGCCGACGTGATCGATTGCGTGAAGCATATGAAGGCGCGCAAATACCTCTTTTGGGAGGATGGCTGCCCCGATTATGTGATCGATCAGGATCAGAGCAGCACTGCTTTGTACGTGCGTTGCAAGACCGCAGACTGTGAAAAAGCCGAAGTGCTCATCCGCGACACCTTCGGAGACGTAGAGTTTTTATTCTGCCGTGAGGCAGCTGCACACGAGATCACCTTTGTCACCCCGCAGGGCCAAGAAGGGGAACTCAAGAAAAAGATCAAATCGCTCAGCACGATGCTCGAAGTCATCAATATCATGCGTATTTGTGACTGACGCTTGTAATAGGAGGAAAGATTCAGATGCTGATTGTACAGAAATATGGCGGAAGCTCTGTTGCGAACGCCCAACGCCTGGATTTCGTTGCCGGTATTATTGCCGAGCAGTACCGTTCGGGCAATGACGTTGTCGTAGTCGTCTCCGCACAAGGAGATACCACCGACGAATTGATCGAAAAAGCGCACGAGGTCAACCCCAATGCCTCCAAGCGCGAGATGGATATGCTGCTGACGGCAGGGGAGCAGATGTCTGCGTCCTTGCTTGCCATGGCGCTGGAAAAAATGGGTTTACCGGCAGTTTCGTTGACCAGCTGGCAGAT
>JAFQKX010000005.1 GCA_017414705.1 Clostridia bacterium | reverse complement strand
TCAGCCTGCTCGGGGGTAGCGGTCTTGCCGGTGCCGATGGCCCAAATGGGCTCGTAAGCGATGACGACCTTGCGGATCTTGTCTTCGGAAACACCCTGCAGGCCCAGCTTGATCTGCATAGCGATCCACTCGTTGGTGATGTCAGCTTCCCGCTGCTCCAGGCTCTCGCCGCAGCACATAATGGGGGTCAGGCCTGCTTCCAGAGCAGCCAGCACCTTGGCATTAACATCATTATCGGTCTCGCCCATAGCGCGGCGCTCGGAGTGACCGATGATCACGTACTTGCAGCCGGCGTCTACCAGCATATCGGCAGCGATCTCACCGGTGTAAGCTCCACTGGGGTTTGCATTGCAGTTCTCAGCGCCGATGCCAACTCTGGTCTCACGCATAGCGCGCACAGCAGCGCTAATGCACACAGCAGGAACACACAGAGCGATGTCGCACCAACGGCCCTTGGGCAGGATGCCCTTCAGGCTGGTCATAAACTCCTTGGTCTGAGAAGGGGTCTTGTTCATCTTCCAGTTGCCGGCAATAACCGTCTTACGATACTTTCTGTTCATTTTCTAATTCTCCTCATCTTTACTAATAATAGCACTATGTACAGGGCAGCAGTCTGCTGCCCTGCCGTTAACAAATCAAGCGTCCTGCAGGCAGGCGATGCCGGGCAGCTCCAGGCCTTCCAGGAACTCCAGGGAAGCGCCGCCACCGGTAGAAATGTGGGTGATTCTGTCAGCAAAGCCCAGCTGCTCACAAGCAGCAGCGCTGTCACCGCCACCGACGATGGTCACTGCGTCAGAATCGGCCAGAGCCTGGGCAACAGCCTTGGTACCGGCGGACAGAACAGGGTTCTCAAATACACCCATGGGTCCGTTCCAAACAACGGTCTTGGCAGAGGCAGCAGCTGCAGCGAACTCTTCGCGAGCCTTTTCGCCAATATCCAGACCCATCTTGCCATCGGGGATCTGCTTAGAGTCCACAGTAGCAACGGGAATCTCAGCATCAATGGGGTTGGGGAAGCTGTCGGCAACCACAGTATCAACAGGCAGCAGCATCTTTACGCCTCTGACTTCAGCCTTGGCCAGCATTTCCTTGCAGTACTCCAGCTTTTCGTTATCAACCAAAGAAGCGCCAACAGAGTAGCCCTGAGCAGCCAGGAAGGTAAATGCCATGCCGCCGCCGATGATCAGGGTATCCACCTTGTCCAAAAGGTTATTGATAACGTTGAGCTTATCAGAAACCTTTGCGCCGCCCAGGATCGCAACGAAGGGACGAGCGGGATCAGCCAGAGCCTTACCCATCACACCGATCTCCTTCTGGATCAGGTAGCCGCAAACTGCGGGCAGATAATCTGCCACACCTGCGGTGGAAGCGTGTGCGCGGTGTGCGGTACCAAATGCGTCGTTTACAAACAGACCGTCCTTGCCTGCAAGATCTGCCAAAGCCTTTGCAAACTCGGGGTTGTTCTTGGTCTCGCGCGCATCAAAGCGAACGTTTTCGATCAGCACGCAGGTGCCGTTTTCCATAGCCGCGATCTTTGCCTTTGCATCCTCACCGATGATGTCGCTTGCAAATGCGACCTTACCGCCCAGCTCCTCATTGAGGCGATCAGCAACGGGCTTCAGGGTGAACTTCTTGGGATCCTCTGCAAGCGCCTTTGCCTTGAGCTCTGCGGTAACTGCCGCTCTCTCCTCCTCGGGGAGCGCGTCAACCTTCTTCTGCTCCTTCTTGTCGAGCTTGAAATTCTCGGTAAAGATTGCGTGGGGCTTGCCCATGTGAGAGGAAAGGATTACCTTAGCCCCCTTATCCATCAGATACTTGATGGTGGGAAGTGCGCCGATAATTCTCTTGTCGGAGGTGATAACACCGTCCTTCATAGGAACGTTGAAGTCGCAGCGTGCAAATACGTACTGACCTGCTTTAATCTCAACGTCTTCAATCGATTTCTTGTTGTAAGTCATGATTTTCTGATCCTTTCAAATTTATTTGAAAAATTCCATACGAATATATGATACCACATCTTGGGAAAATTATCAATAGGTTTTGTGAAATTTTTCACCGTTTTTTCAAATCCGCTTGACGCTCCGAGCATTTCATGCTATAATGTTGAAAAAAAGGAGGTCACCATGAAAAAAATAGCATTGGTATGTGAAAAGAATCCTTCCACACTCCAAAAGCGCGGCATTTCAATGCTTTCCGAGCAAATTCTTGAAAGCACGGGCAGTTATCCCGTTTGCGTCCCCTTTGACGCAACGCTGCCCTTCTCGGATTACACCTGCATCTGCATCGGCACACCGCGCAGAAATGCCACCGTGGCTGCTCTCTGCCCCACGCCGCCCGACGCGGAACAAGCCTACCGCATCTGTGTTAAAAACGGAACCGCTGCAATCGTCGGTAGCGATGACGCGGGCGTTCTTTACGGCTGTGCGGATTTTTTTGACAAATACGTGATCAAAAACGAATATACGGGCGGCTCCCAACCCTATTACATCAACCTTTTTGAAGGAACGCTCCCCGATTTTGAGCTTTACGCCGCGCCCTCGGTCAAGCACCGCGGCATCTGGACGTGGGGACACGTCATTTACGATTTTCGCGGCTTCATCGACAACATGGTGCGTCTCAAGCTCAACACGCTGACCGTTTGGAACGACTATCTTCCCTTCAACGCCGAGGAGCTTGTGGCATACGCGCATGATGCGGGTATCAAGGTCATCTGGGGCTTTTCATGGCTCTGGGATACCGATTTTTCCAACCTCTGCGAGGAAAAGATTCTTGCGGCAACCGATGCGGTGCTTGAAAAATACGAGCGCGAATACAAAAACGCGGGCGGCGACGGTATTTATTTTCAGTCCTTTACCGAGGTTGATCGCGAGGAGATCAACGGTATTCCCGTGGCACGCACGGTCACGGATTTCGTCAACCGCACAGCGGCGCGCCTTTTGGAGCGCGCGCCCGAGCTTGAATTGCAGTTTGGGCTTCACGCAACCTCTGTCAAG
>JAFQKX010000033.1 GCA_017414705.1 Clostridia bacterium | reverse complement strand
TGGTCGATCTGGGCGTTATGACGGCTCAGCAGTACGATGATCTCAAGGATATGACCCAAAAGATCACCAAGATCGTTGCCGACGACCTCAAAGAAAAGGGTCTCGATCTGTATGACATCAAATTTGAGTTTGGTTATGATCCCGACGGCAACGTGATGCTCATTGACGAGATCGCATCGGGCAATATGCGCGTCTACAAGGACGGCGAGTATGTTGATCCCATGACCCTCAACAAGCTGTTCTTTGCTTAAGATTTACGAGTGTTTTAACGAAGTCACAGCGGAAAATACTTGATCCAAAATCCGGTTCAAGTCTCACTGCTTTGGCTCATCATTTCTGTTTGAAAGAGAGATACCATGGGCGGATTTTTCGGAGCAACCCTGAAACGCGACTGCGTCATTGATGTCTTTTTCGGGGTCGACTATCACACGCATCTGGGTACGCGCCGCGGCGGTATGGCAATTTATGATACCGAAGTGGGCTTTCAGCGCCAGATCCATAACATCAATAATACACCGTTTCGCACCAAGTTTGAAAAGGACCTTGCGGATTTTCGCGGCAATAGCGGCATCGGCTGCATCAGCGATACCGACCCGCAGCCGCTGCTGGTGCGCTCGCATTTGGGACTGTATGCCATCACCACCGTCGGCATCATCAAAAATGCCGAGCAGCTGGTGGAACGCTATTTCTCCGACCACGGCCATCAGTTTGTGGCCATGAGCTCGGGCGAGGTCAATCAGACCGAGCTGGTGGCGGCACTGATTAACCAAAAGGATTCTCTGGTTGAGGGTATCCGTCATGCACAGCAGGAGATCGACGGTTCCATGACGGTGCTGCTTCTGCCCAACGATGGCAGTATCATGGTCGCGCGCGACCGCGTGGGCAGACTGCCGGTGCTGATCGGCAAAAGTGAAGAGGGATGCTGCGTTTCTTTTGAATCCTTTGCCTATCATAAGCTCGGCTTTGCCGATCATTATGAATTGGGACCGGGAGAGATCGTGTCGGTTACGCCTGACGGCGTCAAACAACTGGCGGCGCCCGGAGAAAAACTTCGCATCTGCGCATTTTTGTGGGCGTATTACGGCTATCCCAACTCTAATTACGAAGGCAAAAACGTGGAGGTCATGCGCTACCGCAACGGCGAGATCATGGCGCGTGACGAGCGTGAGCGCGGTACCTTGCCTGAGGTGGACTATGTAGCGGGCATTCCCGATTCGGGTGTACCGCACGCCATCGGTTACGCCAACGAGAGCGGTACGCGTTACGCTCGCCCCTTTGTCAAATATACTCCCTCCTGGCCGCGTTCCTTTACGCCGCCCACGCAGGCGCTGCGCAATCAGGTGGCCAAGATGAAGCAGATTCCCGTTCCCGAGCTGATTCAGGACAAAAAACTGTTGTTTGTGGATGATTCCATCGTGCGTGGCACGCAGTTGCGGGAAACAGTAGAATTCCTGTATGAAAGCGGTGCAAAAGAGGTTCATATGCGTTCTGCTTGCCCGCCGCTGATGTACGGCTGTAAATATCTCAACTTCTCCTCCAGCCGTTCCGAAATGGAACTGCTCGCCCGCCGTACCGTGCAGGAATTGGAGGGTGATGAGGGACAAAAGCATCTGGATGAATATGCCGATCCCTCCACCGAGCGCGGCAAATGTATGCTCAAAGCAATTTGTGAGAAATTCGGCTTTGATTCATTGGGCTTCCAATCTATGGACGGTATGCTGGAAGCCATTGGACTGGACCGCGACAGCGTTTGCACCTATTGCTGGAACGGCAAAGAAGAATAACAACCACCGCCAATGGCGGGAAAGGATCATAACATGGAAAAAAGTTTTTCTGAAAGCTATGCTGCGGCGGGTGTGGATATCACCGCCGGCTACAAAGCGGTAGAACTGATGAAAAAGCATATCAACCGCACCAAAAACGAGGGTTGTCTGGACGATGTGGGCGGCTTCGGCGGCTGCTTCGGTCTGGATCTGACCGGTATGACCGAGCCGGTGCTGGTCTCCGGCACCGACGGCTGCGGCACCAAGGTGCGCCTTGCCATTTTGCTCGATAAGCACGATACCATCGGCATTGACGCCGTTGCCATGTGCGCCAACGATATCATCTGCTGCGGTGCCAAGCCCTTGTTCTTCTTGGACTACATCGCCTGCGGCAAAAACCGCCCCGAAAAGATCGCCGAGATCGTCGGCGGTGTGGCAGAGGGCTGTGTGCGTTCCGGCTGTGCCCTCATCGGCGGTGAGACTGCCGAGCACCCCGGTCTGATGCCCGAGGAGGATTACGACCTCGCCGGCTATTGTACCGGTATCGTGGACAAATCCAAAATGATTGACAAAAACACCATGCAGGTCGGCGACGTCGTCATCGCGTTACCTTCCAGCGGTGTGCATTCCAACGGCTTCTCGCTGGTGCGCAAGGTGTTTGATATTGAAAATGCCGACCTGACCACGCCGATTGCAGAGCTTGGCGGAAAAGGCTTGGGTGAAGCCTTGCTCGAGCCCACCCGCCTGTACGTCAAACCCGTTTTGGCATTGCTCAAGGAGGTTGCCGTCAAGGGCATCTCCCATATTACCGGCGGCGGATTCTATGAGAACATCCCCAGAAGCATCCCCGACGGACTGTGTGCCAAAATTGACCGCAGCGCCGTGCGCGTGCTGCCCATCTTCGACCTGATCGCCAAGACCGGCAATATCAGCGAGCGCGATATGTTCAACACCTTTAACATGGGTGTCGGCATGAGCATCGTGGTGGCAAAAGAGGATGCCGACAAGGCACTTGCCATCTTGCATGAGCAGGGCGAGGACGCTTACCTCATTGGCGAGATCGTGCAAGGCGACGATAAGATCGATCTGCAATAAGGAGAGTGGCTATGAGTAATAAGGCCAAGATCGCCGTGCTGGTTTCAGGCGGCGGCACCAACCTGCAGGCGCTCATCGACGCGCAAGGGCAGGGGATTCTCAAAAACGGTAGCATTGAATTGGTGGTTTCCAACAATGCCAATGCGTATGCGCTCACCAGAGCACAAAACGCCGGCATTCAGACCGCCTGCATTCTCAAAAGGGAGTATGCCGATCAAGCGGCGTTTGAACAAGCCATCAAGGACGTTCTCGCACAGCACGGCATCGACCTCATCGTGTTGGCAGGCTTTATGGCCATCCTCAGCGAGGATTTTACAAGCGCGTATCCCAAACGCATCATCAATGTGCATCCCTCTCTCATCCCGTCCTTCTGCGGCAAAGGCTTTTACGGTCTGCGCGTGCATGAAGCGGCGCTGGAAAAAGGTGTCAAGGTCACGGGTGCCACCGTGCATTTTGTCAACGAGATCCCCGACGGCGGTGAGATCATTTTGCAAAAGGCGGTTGAGGTGCAGGAAGGGGACACCCCCGAAGTTTTGCAAAAGCGCGTCATGGAGCAGGCGGAATGGAAGCTGCTCCCCGCCGCGGTCGAATTAGTCTCAAAAAAAATAGTCAAAGAATAACGAAAATAAGGGTGAACAGTATGAAAATTTCCACCATCAAAGAAGAACTCAATTCTCTTGCCTACCACGGCAGAGGTATTATGATCGGCAAATCTGCCGACGGCAAAAAGGCCGTTACCGCCTATTTTATCATGGGACGCAGCGTCAACAGCCGCAACCGCGTGTTTGTTGCCGAGGGCGATGCCATGCGTACCAAGGCGTTTGACGAATCCAAGATGGTCGATCCGCATCTGATCATCTACTATCCCGTGCGCGTGCTGGGCAACAAGACCATCGTCACCAACGGCGACCAGACCGACACCATCTATGACCTGATGGACAAGCAGATGACCTTTGAACAGGCGCTGCGCACCCGCGAATTTGAGGACGATAAGCCCAACTTCACCCCGCGTATTTCGGGCATCATCCGCCGCGAGAAAGATGGGATGCATTTCGCTATGTCCATTCTCAAAAGTGCCGAGGGAGACGATTCCTCCTGCGAGCGCTTCACCTACGCCTATTCCAACCCCGTTGCGGGTCGTGCAAAATTCATTCATACTTACAACTGCGACGGCGATCCGCTGCCCTCCTTTGAGGGTGAGCCCAAAACGCTGGAGCTGCCGGACGTCGGCATCGACGAGCTGACCGACCTCATCTGGACCAATCTCAATGAAGACAACAAGGTCTCCTTGTTCGTGCGTTATATCGATATTGCAAGCGGCGAGACTCAAACCAGAATTGTCAATAAAAATGTGTGAGGTATCTGAAATGAAAGAATTTGAACTCAAATACGGTTGCAACCCCAATCAAAAGCCCTCCAAAATCTTCATGGCGGATGGCAGCGAGCTTCCCATCGAGATCTTGGGCGGCAGACCCGGTTATATCAACTTTTTGGATGCCTTCAATGCCTGGCAGCTGGTCAAGGAACTCAAGGAAGCGCTTGGCCTGCCTGCAGTAACGTCTTTCAAGCACGTCAGCCCCACCTCGGCTGCTGTCGGTATTCCGCTGTCGGACACCCTCAAAAAAGCCTGCTTTGTAGATGATATCGAGGGCTTGGATGAGTCTCCCTTGGCTTGTGCTTACGCCCGCGCCCGCGGCACCGACCGTATGTGCTCCTTTGGTGACTGGGTGGCTCTCTCCGACGTCTGCGACGTTACCACTGCACTCATGATCAAGCGTGAGGTCTCCGACGGTATCATCGCCCCCGGCTATGAGCCCGAGGCACTCGAGATCCTGCGTTCCAAGCGCAAGGGCAATTACAACATCGTCAAGATCGATGCCGATTACGTTCCTGCACCTGTCGAGCAAAAACAGGTCTACGGCATTACCTTTGAGCAGGGAAGAAATAACTTTGAGATCAACAAAGAACTGCTTTCCAATATCGTCACCGAAAACAAGGATATGCCCGAAAGTGCCGTGCGCGATCTCATCATCGCGCTGATTACTTTGAAATACACTCAGTCCAACTCGGTGTGCTACGCCGTAGACGGACAGGCCATCGGCGTGGGCGCAGGTCAGCAGTCCCGTGTGCATTGCACCCGCCTTGCAGGCGGCAAGGCTGATACCTGGTTCCTGCGTCAGCACGAGAAAGTGTTGGCTCTGCCCTTCAAGGACACCCTCGGCAGACCCGACCGCGACAACGTCATCGACGGATACATCAATCAGAACGAAGAGGACGTTTGCGCCGACGGAAATTGGCAAAAATATTTCACCTCTCAGCCCGCCCCCTTTACCAAAGAGGAACAGAGAGAATATCTTGATACCATCGACGGCGTTGCGTTGGGCTCGGACGCCTTCTTCCCGTTCAGCGATAATATCGAACGCGCCAAGAAATCCGGCGTCAAGTATATTGCCGAGCCGGGCGGCTCCATCCGTGATGACCTTGTGATTGAGTGCTGCAACAAATACGGCATGGCAATGGCATTTACCGGTATGAGACTGTTCCATCATTAATGTTCAGAAAG
>JAFQKX010000032.1 GCA_017414705.1 Clostridia bacterium | reverse complement strand
GCCGACCTCATCCTTACCAAGGATGCGCTCTACCGACTGAGCTATATCAGCATGTTGGCGACCTGGATGGGGCTCGAACCCACGACCTCTAGCGTGACAGGCTAGCGTTCTAACCAACTGAACTACCAGGCCGGATTCTTTTTGACGCCTGATTATTATACTAAACAACATTCCAAATGTCAATAGAAAAATATGCGGAATTTCAAAAAAATTCAAATTAAATCAAAATATAATTGGTTCGGTCGAATTCGGCCGATAAAAAGCCGTTGCACAGGTTTTTGTGCAACGGCTTTTTGTTTTTTTATTCGTGTTCGTGACCGTGTGCGTGGCAGGCCTCGCAATCCTCGATGCAGCCTACGATGGGCTCGGGGTCGATGCCTTGTTTGCGGTAATAATCGGCAATCGCAGCCTTGATGGCCTGTTCTGCCAGAACCGAGCAATGGATCTTATGTGCAGGCAGACCGCCCAAAGCTTCTACAACGGCCTTGTTGGACAACGTCAAAGCTTCTTCCAAAGATTTTCCCATAATCATCTCAGTGGCAATGGAACTGGTTGCAATGGCAGAACCGCAACCAAAGGTCTTGAATTTCACGTTTGTGATGACGTTGTTTTCGACCTTGATATACATCTTCATGATGTCACCGCACTTGGCGTTGCCGATCTCACCGATTCCGTCAGCGTCGGCAATCTCTCCCACGTTACGGGGATTTGTGAAGTGATCCATGACTAATTCGGAATACATATTAAAGAGCCTCCTGTTTTTTGATTTCTTCCCAAAGCGGGGACATGGCACGCAGCATATCTACTACACGCGGTAAGACTGACAGAATGTGATCCACGTCCTCCATAGTATTTTCTGCTCCCAAAGATAAACGCAGAGAGCCGTGAGCAACCTCGTGCTTGAGTCCCAAAGCCAACAATACATGGCTGGGATCCAAAGAAGCGGTGGTGCAGGCAGAGCCGGAAGAAGCGCAAATGCCGTTTTGATCCAACCAAAGCAGCAAAGCCTCGCCTTCAATGCCCTCAAAGGAAATGTTTGCGCTGCCGGGTAATCGCTGATAACGGTCACCGTTGAGTCGGGAGCGCTCGATCTTCAGCGCCTCGTCAATGATCTTATCGCGCATCAAAATCAGCTTTTGGTTGCGTTCTTGCATAGTGCTGACCGCATCTTCAATGGCGGTTCCGAGCCCCACGATACCGGCGACGTTTTCGGTTCCGGCACGGCGTCCGACCTCTTGCATTCCGCCGTCGATCAAATTGGGCAAGCGAACGCCCTTGCGTACGTATAAAGCACCGACACCCTTGGGACCGTAAAACTTGTGTGCCGAAAGGGACAGCAGATCAATATTCATCTCGTGCACGTCGATGGGGATATTACCCACCGCTTGCACTGCATCGGTGTGGAATAAAATACCGCGCTGCTTGCAGATAGCACCGATCTCGGCAATCGGTTGAATGGTGCCGATCTCGTTGTTGGCAAACATAATGGTCACCAACGCCGTGTCCTCGCGCAATGCTGCGGTCAGCTCCTCTACGCGTACGATGCCGTTGTCGTGAACGGGCAGCAGCGTAATCTCAAATCCTTCTTTTTTCAACGCATCCAGTGTGTGTAGGACGGCGTGATGCTCGAACACGGAAGAAACGATGTGCTTCTTTCCTTTTTGTGCAAGCTGATGTGCCACGCCCTTAATGGCCCAGTTATCCGATTCGCTGCCGCCGGAGGTGAAAAAGATCTCCTTGCTCTCGGCGCCCAAGGCACGGGCGACCTGCTCGCGTGCGTGCTCAACGGCGCTCTTGGTCTGATCGCTGATGGCGTACAGGCTGGACGGATTTCCGTAATAGGTTCTCAAATAGGGGAGCATAGTCTCCACAACGTGTTCGGACGGTTGTGTGGTAGCCGAATGATCGGCATATACAAATCTTTTCAATCTTTGTTACTTCCTTAACAAAAAATTCCGTTCCTAATTATACGACGGTATGAGTGCTTTTTCAATAGTTTATTTGCCGGATTTTTGCAACTTTTTCCATTCTTCGACCGCAAGCTTGTCGCAACGCTCGTTTTCAGGGTGCCCGGCGTGTCCCTTGATCCACTCAAACTGCACCTCGTGCTGCTCGAGAAGATCTAATAATTCGCTCCAAAGCTCGGCGTTTAACGCAGGCTTGTTATCCTTTTTTCGCCAGCCGTTGGCGCGCCAACTTTTGGCCCAACCCAGCTGAATTCCGTTGACAACGTATTGCGAATCGGTATAGATCGTGACCTTGCAGCGCTCCTTCAGGATGCTGAGCGCGCGGATCACGGCGGTCAGCTCCATGCGGTTGTTGGTGGTGTTCCTGTCACCGCCCGAAAGGACCTTTTCTGCGCCGCGGTATCGCAGGATCGATCCCCAGCCGCCCTCGCCCGGATTTCCCGAGCAAGCGCCGTCGCAAAACAATTCTACTTCCTTGAGCAAAATTTTCACAGATCCTCTCACTGTTAAAATCTTTTTTATTGTACCACAAATAAATACAGAAAACAAGAACTTTCCACGGTATTTTTGATTATCAAAAAACAACTTTGTTCATAATAGTAAAAGAATAAGAAGAAAAGAGAGGTTCTGTTTTATGAATGCCGTGATTTTAGCCGGAGGCGAGGGGAGCAGGCTGCGTCCGTTGACCTGCGATATCCCAAAACCCATGGCGCCTATCTGCTCCAAACCCGTCATTTTCCATATTTTGGAGCTATTGCACAAGCACGGTGTGCGCAACGTGACCGTGACGCTCGGATATCTGCCGGAGGTTTTGATCGACCTTTTGCAGGATCGGCCGACGGACGGGATGACGGTCAACTTCTTGAAGGAAGAAACTCCGTTGGGTACCGCAGGCGGCGTAAAGCAGGCAGCACAGAACTTTACCGACGATTTTTTGGTCATTAGCGGAGATGCTTTGTGCAATTTTGATCTGACTGCCGCATTGGAATATCACAAGCGAAAAAACGCTGTCGCAACCATCATTACCACGCCCGTCGATGACCCTCGCGAATACGGATTGGTGACTTCGGATGAGGACGGTCGCGTGATCGGATTCGTAGAAAAGCCTTCGTGGAAGCAGGTGACCACGAACCGCGCCAATACAGGTGTTTATTTGTTCTCGCCCAAGGTGCTTGCGTATATTGAATCGAATCGTAAGCAGGACTTTGCTTTTGACGTGTTTCCTAAACTGTTGGCTGATCAGCAAGAAGTCTATGCGTGGAATTCGCAGGATTACTGGTGCGATATCGGTGATCTGAATTCTTATCTTGCTTGTCATATGGATTATTTGAACGCGGGAACCAAGCTGCCTATGCCGTCTCAGCAGCGTGTCGGTGTCTACTGTGATGAAAAATTACCGCAAGGAGACTATAAGCTTTTCCCACCGGTCTATCTGGGCAAGGGGGTCAGTATAGCGTCCGGTGCAGTTATCGGCCCCAATGCTGTGATTTGCGGTGGATGCTATATCGGAGAGCAGGCGCGTGTGCGCAACAGCGTGGTGTTGCAAAATGTATTCCTCGGTGACCGCGTTTCCTTGACCGGTGCGATCGTCTGTGCCGACGTATCGATTCGAAACCAAGCCGCATTGTTTGAAGGCTGTGTTATCGGCAGCTCTGCTTTGATCGGAGAGGATGCGCAGATCATGCCGGGCGTTTGTATCTGGCCGCGCAAAACGGTTGAGGGCGGTGCCATTGTAGATCGTAATCTCAAACACGGAGAGGGTCACAGAGAGTTGTTTGATGATTCCGGGATTAGTGGTGTTCCCGGAGTCGACCTAACGCCGGAATTATGCACCCTGATCGGTGCTGCGGTCGGATCTGCCGCTGCGGATGGACGGGTGGGTGTGGCATACTATGGTAACGTCGCACAGCAAGCCATGACTGCCGCTTTGATGGCAGGAATTCAATCTACGGGAAGTGCAGTCTGGAATTTCGGAACCATGTCGTACGCACAGACTGCATTTGCGGCAACCCATTGCGGTTTGCCGTTGACCGTGTTTGTTTCGGGTGAGGACTCTTGCAGTGTCCGTTTGCTGCAGAATGGCGGAAGATCAGCGGAACGAAAGCTTGAGCGTGATATCGCAGCCCGAATACAAAAACGGGATTTCAACCGTTGTAGCCCCAAGCAGTACGTGCCAAGCGTCGATATGCGCGGCGTGATGCAGCAGTATCGACGGTATCTGGCTTCTCTTGCACCGCAAGGCCTTTCGAAAGTAACTGCATGGGTCGGATGCGCCAATCAGGAAATGCAGAAATTCTTAAACGATCTTCTTCGCTCGCTCGGCTGTAAGCAGGATCGCAGCTTTCGTTTTCAAATCGCCGAGGACGGAACATCCTTAACGGTCAGTACTGCACAGGGTGAACTCGTTTCCTCGCATCGTATTGAGATCCTGATTGCATCTCTTTTGCTGCGCCGCGGCTACGATGTTTCCTTGCCGTTTGCTGAGTCCGATTATTTGCGCAACGTTGCCCTTGCGCATAAGCGCACCATCTTTCACGATGAAGCAGAGAGCGAAAGCGTCAAAGCGTTGATTTTTTCGGATGCGATGATGCAGGTGGTATTTTTGCTTTCGATTTTGCAAAGCGGAATTTCTTTTCTCGAGTTGATCCGTGAAATTCCGGATCGAGCAGTCCTGACACGCAAGGTCCGTTTCGATTCTCAGCTGCCCGATTTGCTGGAATATCTTTCACGACACGGGGAACCGTCTGTCAGCGGAATTCGGTTTCATTCCGAGGATGCAACAGCGACGGTCAACCCCTCCAAAAACGGAAGGATGCTGCAATTGCAAGCAGAGGCGGCAAATATGGAAGCGGCAAGAGAACTTTGCGGCGAAATCGAGCAAAAAATAAACGCGTTTGCCCTTGACAGAAGCACAAAAAAGTAATATCATTATAGTAACTATAATTTGGGGTATTGTGCGCCTATATGCCCTGCGATTCGAGCGGGTTGCCCTGCGGCAGCTCACTCTACATAACTCGTAATACTTGATTGCTGATTTATTTATAATTGAGATCATTTCAAAAAGGAGGACAACGATGTCACAAAATTCAAGTCAAGAAAACAATCGCTCGGTCAATGCAAAGACTTCTTCCCGCAGAGCACATCGGGACAGTGTAAAAGCAGAGGCCGTTAACCGTAAAAAAACACATCATTCCAAGCAGGCAGCCGCTGCGCCGCGTGCAAATATGAGACGAAAAAATACACATACGGACGAGGTCGTTCGCAATCATAAAACCCCTTCCAAGGCAACCAAGAACACCAGACGCACCAAGGAAAAGCAGGATACCAGACGACTGAACATCATTCCCTTGGGCGGGTTGGACGAGATCGGCAAAAACTTCACCTTATACGAGTTTGAAAACGATATTATTCTGGTCGATTGCGGTATGTCCTTTCCGGACGAAGAGATGCCCGGCGTAGATGCCGTGATTCCTGATATGACCTACGTGATCAATAATAAAGAGCGTATTCGCGGTCTGCTGGTCACACACGGACATGAGGATCATATCGGCGGAATTCCGTATCTGCTGCGCGAGCTTAATCTGCCGGTTTATGCGACGAAGCTGACGGTTGGTATGATCAAAAACAAACTAACCGAGTTTGGCTTGGCGTCTACTGCAAAGCTGAATGTGGTGGATGCAGGCTCCCGCATCAAATTGGGACATTTCACGGTGGAATTTATCCACGTTAACCATTCCATCCCCGATGCAGTCGCGCTGGCCATCACTACGCCCATCGGAACCGTGGTGCAGACCGGAGACTTCAAGATCGATACCACACCGATCGACGGTGAGATGATCGATATTGCCCGTCTCTCTCAGCTCGGAAAAGAGGGAGTTTTGGCGCTGTTATCCGATTCCACCAATGCGGAACGCCCCGGCTTTACCATGAGTGAACGCAGTGTGGGTGAGACCTTTATGAATTTCTTTGGCAAAGCAGCCAAAAAGCGCATTTTGGTCGCCACCTTCTCGTCCAATATCCACCGTATTCAGCAGATTATTGATAGTGCTGCACAATACAAGCGCAAGGTCGCGTTCCAGGGACGCAGTATGCTCAATGTGGTCAACGTTGCTACCGAGCTTGGATACCTTAAGGTACCGGACGGGATTATTATCGACATTGATATGATTAAGCGGTATACCGACGATCAGCTGGTCATCATTACCACCGGATCGCAGGGAGAGCCTATGTCGGCGTTGCATCGAATGGCGTACGGCGATCACCGCAAGATCACCATTGATTCCAACGATTGCGTCATTATTTCCGCATCGCCCATCCCCGGCAACGAAAAAATGGTCGGTAAGGTCATCAATGAATTGATGAAGCAGGGGGCGGAAGTGATCTATGAGAAATCCTATGGTATTCACGTCTCCGGACACGCCTGTCAGGAGGAGCTTAAGCTTATGCTCGGTATGGTTCGCCCCAAATTCTTTATTCCGGTGCACGGCGAACAGAAGCACTTAGCAAAGCACGCCAATTTGGCGGTCGCCATGGGAATTGAACCGCAAAACATTCTGATTCCGGAGCTCGGCAAGATCATCAGCATCGGTACCGATTCCATGAAAGTGAGCGGAGCGGTACCCGCAGGCCGCGTTTTGATCGACGGTTTGGGGGTCGGCGATGTCGGCAGCATTGTGCTGCGGGATCGTAAGCACCTTTCCGAAGACGGAATTCTGGTAGCATCTATGGTCATTGATCCGGTCAGCGGCAGTCTGCTGTCGGGCCCCGATCTGATCTCGCGCGGATTTATTTTTGTCAAGGAAAGCGAGAATCTGCTGGGTGAGGCCAAGGAGATTATCATTGATATCGTGGAGCGTGCTTCCATGAATTCCCATAATGATTGGAACTCGATCAAGAATAAGATTCGCGATGAGTTATCTCGATTTTTCTATGAGCGTACCCATCGCAGTCCCATGATTCTGCCCATCATTATGGAAGCCTGATTTTTTGTTCAGAAAGGAGGAGCAGTATGCGCAATAAAAACAGTAACTGGCCGTTTTTGACTTTGTTGACGGTTTTGAATGCCGCTTTGCTTTGTATGACGGTCGCCACTTATCTCATTACCAACAATCTGTATTTGTTTCTTACGCAAGCAGCTGTTGCACTTGTGTTGGTGGGTTTTACACTTTGGCGCGTTGCTACCTCCCGCAGAGGAATGTTCCGTTTCTTGAGCAAGGTTGCTTCCCAACTGAGCACCCGTGCTTCGGAAACACTTGCTTCCTTGCCGATGCCGGTCTTGCTTTTGGATGAACAAGATCACATTATTTGGTATAACGACCTGCTTCGCACCAGAATGCTGCGCGGGAAGGACGTTTACGGACTGCGCGGCGAATCGATCCTCGGGGAAGCGATTTCTGCATCCTTGACGCACGTGAATACTGCACAATTGCAGTACGAAGCGCACGAATATACGGTGTACCAATCTGCTTTTACCGATCAGAGATGTCGCTATCGCGTTTTGTTTTTTGCCGATGATACCGAGCTCAAAGAGATCCGTGAACGTTATTTCCGATCGCGTCCGGTCGTTATGATCGCAGCCATTGATTCCATCAATGAATTTTCCACCAATATTGCAGAAAGTGAATTGGCTGCAATGTACGGCGCTGTCGAAAAAGAGATCGAGACCTTTTCGGTTTCGGTGCAAGCCTTGATGCGTAAGCTTTCCAGCGGCCGATATATGCTGATATTAGAAGAGAAAAATATGCAAACGGCACTCAACGACCGCTTTTCGCTATTGGATCGTGTCCGCGAGCTGACCTTCGCGGGAGAGAAGGGAAATCTGACCCTTTCTATCGGTGTCGGACGCGACGGAGAAACGGTGGCAGGCTGCGATACACGCGCACGTCAGGCGTTGGATATGGCGTTTGGCCGCGGCGGTGATCAGGTTGCCATTATGAATAAGGACGGCTACGAATTTTTCGGCGGTGTTTCCAAGGGGATTGAAAAGCGAACAAAGGTTCGCACCCGCGTGATTGCCTCTGCCATAAGAGAATTTATCGAAGCCAGCGATAACGTTCTCATCATGGGGCATAAATATGCAGATCTCGATAGTTTGGGTGCCGCCTACGCGCTTTGGAGCATCGTCAATAATTTGAGCAAAAAAGCCAAGATCGTGATGTCTCGTACCGCCACGCTTGCAGGTCCGTTGTTGGAGCGCATTGATCTGCGCGCGCAGCAGGATGGCGAAGAAATCGTTGTAGAAGCGCAAGAGGCCATGACGGTGCTTAACAAACGCACTCTGCTGATGATCGTAGATACGCACAGACCCTCCGTGGTAGAGTCGGAAGAATTATACCGTGCCGCCACCACCGTTATTGTGGTCGATCATCATCGTAAAACGGTGGATTACATAGAAAATGCCGCCGTATTTTATCATGAGCCGTATTCTTCCTCGGCTTGCGAGATGGTGGCTGAGCTGACTCAGTATATCGGTCAGGATCTTATCGGCAGGGAAGAAGCCGAAGGACTTTTGTCCGGCATTATGTTGGATACCAAAAACTATGTTTTGAAAACGGGTGTGCGCACCTTTGAGGCTTCGGCATATCTGCGCTCCTTGGGAGCCGATCCCGTAACCGTCAAAAAGATGTTCTCCGGAACCATGGAACTGTATCAGCAAAAAGCAGAGCTGGTTGCTTCTGCCGAGATCTATCTGAATTGCGCAATTTCAGGAAACGATCTTCCTGCGGGTGTTTCGCGCATTGCAGCAGCGCAGGCAGCAGATGAATTGCTGTCCATTGACGGCGTGTCTGCATCCTTTGTGATCTACCGCGCGGGCAATCGGATGAGTATTTCCGCGCGCTCCTTTGGCGAGATCAACGTGCAATTAATTATGGAAAGCTTGGGCGGCGGCGGTCACCAGACCATGGCAGCCACACAGTTGGATGGCTCGGATTATTCAGACGCCAAACGGCGTCTCATGGAGGCTATCCTCACTTACAGAAAGGGTGTTCAAAAATGAAAGTGATTTTAACCGCAGACGTAAAAGGTTTGGGTAAAAAAGGAGAATTGGTTGAGGTGTCCGACGGACACGGACGCAATTTTTTGTTGCCGCGCGGTTTGGCGGTAGCAGCCAATGCACAGGCAATGAATGAACTCAAAAACAGAGAATCTGCAGCGGCTCATCATCAGGCAGAAGAGATAGCAGCCGCCAAGGAGTGCGCTCAAAAGCTCAACGGCAAGACCGTGACCATCAAAGCAAAGGCCGGTACGGCAGGACGTTTGTTCGGTGCCGTTACGGTCAAAGAGGTTGCGCAGGCCATCAAGCAGTCGTTTGGAATGGAAATTGACAAGCGTAAGATCTCGGTTCCCGAGATCAAATCCTGCGGCGGTTACGACGCTACCGTGAAGCTGTACAAGGGCATTACCGCTGATATGAAGGTTATGATCGTCGAGGAATAACGACTCACCACAACAATCACACCCGAAAGGATGTTTAAACAGTATGAATGAAGCATTAACCGGCGGATTTCAGGCGGTTTCCATGCCGTTCAGCGTGGAAGCGGAGCAATCTGTGATCGGTGCGATCTTATTGGATAAGGATTGTATTACCAGCGAAGGCGTTGACGCCTTGCGCTCGGATCATTTTCACCTCACGCAGCACCGTGCTATTTTTGAGGTTATGTACAACCTTTTTGTGCAGGGTCGTCCGATCGATATCGTTACGGTAGGCGAGGAATTGAAAAATGCAGGACAGTATGAGGCTGCAGGCGGGCGTCAGTATTTGACGCAGCTCGCACAGCTTGTTCCTTCGGTTGCCAACGTCAGCTCCTATGCGGCAGTCGTATTGGAAAAATATCGACTGCGTTCCTTGATCTTGGCCTGCTCCGAAATCGCCTCCGATGCGGGTGATCCTACGAATGACGCCTCCAACGTCATTGACGTCGCAGAACAAAAGATCTTCGATATTCGTCGCGGCAGAGATTCCAGCGGTCTTCGTCACATCAACGACGTTCTGGTCAATGATACCTTGACTCGCCTGACCGGTATGTGTGATCCCGAGACTAGGCAGCAGTATATCGGTATTCCCACCGGACTCGCCGATCTGGATCGTCAGATTGCAGGACTTAACCGCTCCGACCTTCTGATTGTCGGTGCGCGCCCCGGTATGGGTAAGACCTCTTTTATTCTCAGCATTGCCCGCAACGTGGCTATCAAGCAGAAAAAGACGGTTGCCGTTTTTTCGTTGGAAATGAGCTGCGACCAGCTTGCCCAGCGTCTGCTTTCCAATGAAGCCTCTATCACCAGCGAGCAGCTGCGCCGTGGCTTTCTGCAGGATTCCGATTGGGATAAGATCGTCAGCGCCAGCGAAAAGCTCGGACACAGTAATATTTATATCGACGATACCGCAGCCATCAGTGTTTCGCAGATCAAAGCCAAACTGCGCCGCAAAAAGGTCGACGCTGTGTTCATTGACTATCTGCAGTTGATGCAGTCTCCCAAAGAGGGAAAGGGTGGCAGTGAAAACCGTGTTCAGGAGATCGGCAAGATCAGCCGTGACCTTAAGATCATGGCAAAGGAGCTTCAGATTCCCGTCATCGTCTGCTCGCAGTTAAACCGCGGCAGTGTTTCGTCAACCGGTGCCAAGTCTCACCGCCCTCAGATGAGTGACCTGCGTGACTCGGGGTCAATCGAGCAGGATGCCGACGTTATTCTGTTGCTCTATCGCCCGGATTATTTCTCTATGGCGGGCGAGGAGACGGAAGAGGATTGTGATCCGCAGTTGGCGGAATGCATCGTAGCAAAGAACCGCCACGGAAGCACCGATACCGTGCGCCTGAAATGGGTGGCGGAATATATGCGCTATGAAGATGCAGCGGTAGATACCGTGCATGAGGATCCTTATGCTTGATGCAGTATTGCAGACCATTGAACAAAACGAGATGTTCGCGGCAGGGGAGCGGGTAACGGTTGCTCTGTCCGGCGGTGCAGATTCTATGTGCTTGCTGCATATTTTACTGCAGCTGCAGCATCAACTCGGGATCACCGTTGCAGCAGCCCACGTCAACCATCTGTTGCGTGACGACGAAAGCGATCGGGATCAGCAATTTGTGCAAAAAGCTTGTACCGAATTAGGTGTTGAATGCTATGTTGCGCGCTTTGATGTCAAAAAGCAAGCGCAGCTTGATGGAATTGGGCTGGAAGAATGCGGACGCCGCTTGCGTTATGAGTTTTTGCAGGAGGTTGCCAAGGACGGCAAGATTGCGACGGCACACACGCTGTCCGACAGTTTGGAAACGGTTTTGTTTCACTTGAGCCGCGGTACTTCCTTGAAAGGCCTCTGCGGGATTCCGGCGGTGCGCGGACAGATCGTGCGTCCCTTGATCGATTGTACGCGGCAGGATGTAGAAGCTTATTGTAAACTGCATCACATCGAGTTCATGACCGATTCTACCAATCTGTCGGATACATATACCCGCAATCGCTTGCGTCATCGAGTCGTTCCCGAATTACTGAATATCAACCCATCTTTATACGATGCGGTACGCAGAATGCTGCGTTCAAACCGTGAGGATGAGAGTTATTTAAACCATCTTGCGCAGCAGCTCATCGGTGACACTGATCCCAATTCGGGTTGCTCGGTACAATGCTTGCTGCAAGCACCGCGCCCCGTTCGGATGCGTGCCATTGCATCTCTTGCACAAGCCGCGTGCGGTTGTGCCTGCGATAATAAACATCTCGAAAAAATAAACGAGCTGTTGACGGCGGGTGGGAAAACCGTTTTGTACGGCGGGATCACCGCAAGAGTGCGCCGCGGAATTTTGGAATTCGTGCGAGAGGGTAGTTTGGAAGAGTGGAGTGTCCCGTTTCAAGAGTCGCAAACCGAAATTCCGTTGGGAATACTAAAAACGCAACGGATTTCCAAAGAGGAATATGATAAATTACGGATTGTTCACAAAAATTTTGCAAAAGACTGCATTGATTTTGATACAATACAAGGGCGCTTGACGATTCGTTCCCGCCGACAGGGTGACTGTATTCGTTTGGCACATCGGGCCGTTACCAAAACGCTGAAAAAATTATTCAACGAAGCGGGCGTTGCGCCGGAAAAAAGAGCACGGTTCGCGGTTCTTGCGGATGAAAAAGGAATCGTTTGGACGGATCTGTTCGGTGTCGATCAACGTTGTATCGTAACACAACAATCAAAAAACATCAGACACATCACAGTTTTGACTTCGGAGGGTAACCATGGAGAATAGTATGCTTAACGATTTGGAAAAGGTCTTGATTTCGGAAGAAGAGATCACCGCCATTGCCAAACGGCTGGGCAAGGAGATCAGCCGAGACTATTGCGGCAAAAAATTAGTCTTGGTCAGTGTTTTAAAGGGCTCGGTTATGTTTATGGCAGACTTGATGCGTTATATTACCGTGCCTTGCCGTATCGATTTTATGGCAGTCTCCAGCTACGGAAGCGGAGTAAAGACCAGCGGCGTGGTTAAGATAAATAAAGACCTTGACCGTCCCGTCGCAGGAGAGGATATTTTGATCGTAGAGGATATTTTGGATAGCGGTATGACGCTTTCTTATCTTTGTGAGTTACTGCAGCAGAGAGATCCTGCAAGTATCCGTATCTGCACGTTTTTGGATAAACCCGAACGCCGCACCGCCAATATTAAGGCGGATTATGTCGGAACCATGGTTCCGGATGAATTTGTCGTAGGCTACGGCTTGGATTATGATGAAAAATACCGCAATCTTCCCTTCGTGGGAGTTCTGAAGCCGGAAGTATATAATAAGTAAGCAAGAAGAAGGAGCTGAATCGAATTTTGAATCGAAATTTTCGCAACGTATTGCTTTATATCGGCGTTCCGTTGGTGCTGATTCTCGGCATCGTCGCCGTTCTTCGTAATACGCAAAAGGAAGAGGAAAAGCAGTACTATGAGATCGTGTCCTACTTCTATGAAGATCAGGTCACGGAATATGAATTGACCTTCTCCAACGGCAAATTAAATTACAAATTGCTCAAGGATCAGAAGCAGGACAAGAAAAAGGAATACGTTTATTATGTTCCCAACGTCAGCGTCTTTTTGGACGATGTGCACGATTATGTCAATGAGCACAACGCCGCCGTCAAGGCAGAGGAAAAGACGGGACAGATCGTCAAATATAATTATATCAAGGGCGGAGAAAGTTCCTGGTTGGTCAGTATGCTGCCTTCCATCATTTTGGTGGGCGTCATGGTCATTTTGTTGGTGATCATGATGCGGCGCATGAACGCCAGTTTCGGCAATGATAAGGCAATGGGCTTCGGCAAGGCCAAGATCAAGCCTGCCGACAACAAAAAGAAGACCACCTTTGCCGACGTCGCCGGTGCAGACGAGGAAAAAGCAGAGCTGTTTGAGATCGTCGATTTCTTAAAAGCTCCGCAAAAATATAACGATATGGGCGCCCGCATTCCCAAGGGTGTTTTGTTGGTCGGCCCTCCGGGTACCGGTAAGACCTTGCTCGCCAGAGCGGTCGCAGGAGAAGCAGGCGTTCCGTTCTTCTCCATTTCCGGCTCGGACTTCGTAGAAATGTTCGTCGGCGTGGGTGCTTCCCGCGTGCGCGATCTGTTTGATCAGGCCAAGAAAAATGCCCCCTCTATCATGTTTATTGACGAGATCGACGCAGTCGGCCGTCAGCGCGGCACCGGATTGGGCGGCGGACACGATGAACGCGAGCAGACCCTCAACCAGTTGTTAGTAGAAATGGACGGCTTTGGTGCCAATGAAGGTGTTATCGTTATGGCGGCAACCAACCGCTCCGACGTTTTGGATCCCGCGCTGCTGCGTCCCGGCCGCTTTGACCGTCAGATCGTCGTGGGATATCCCGACGTGAAAGGACGCGAGGAGATCCTCAAGGTCCATTCCAGAGGAAAGCCGTTGGGCCCAGACGTGGATCTGCGTACTATTGCGCAAACCTCGTCCGGATTTACCGGCGCCGATCTTGAAAATCTCTTAAACGAGGCAGCTTTGCTTGCAGTTCGTAAAGGACAAAAAGCCATTACGGAGGATAATATCGAAGAAGCCACCATCAAGGTCGTCATGGGTGTGGAAAAGAAATCCCGCGTTATGCGAGAGGAAGATAAGATCATTACCTCTTACCACGAAGCAGGACACGCCATCGTTTCCTATTTCCTGCCCACGCAGGACAAGGTGCATCAGATCTCTATCATCCCGCGCGGTATGGCGGCAGGATATACCATGTACCGTCCCGAGGATGATCGTGGTCACGTTTCCAAAACACATCTCAAAGAGGAGCTTTGCTCCTTGCTGGGCGGCCGTGTAGCGGAAAAATTAACGCAAAAGGATATTTGCACCGGTGCTTCCAACGATATCGAGCGCGCGACCGGTATTGCGCACGATATGATCAAGAAATACGGTATGAGTGAACGTCTCGGACCCATCGTATACGGTTCTTCGCACGAAGAGGTATTTTTGGGCCGCGATCTCGGCACGACTCCCAATTATTCTGAGGAGGTCGCCAAGATCATCGACGAAGAGGTCAAGGCCGTGATCGGTGAGGCATTTGAACGCTGCGAACAGATCTTGGGTGAGCATATGGAACAACTCAACAAGGTTGCACAGTATCTGTTTGTCAACGAAAAAATGTCGGGAGAACATTTTGCAGAGTTTATGGAGCACGGCACCGTTGACGGTGTAGCTCTTTAAAAATCAGAGGAGGATTTGATTATGAATATTACAAAAGACAGCATCATCGGTGATGTTTTGGATGCCCATCGTGATACCGCTCCGTTTTTCTTGGAGATGGGAATGCATTGTCTCGGATGCCCCTCCGCGCGCGGAGAGTCGATTGAAGAGGCTTGTGCCGTACACGGTGTAGATGCGGATGCACTGGTTGAAAAACTCAACAACTTTATTGCGTCCAAGTAAATCCAAACGCCGTCTGATTCGTTCAGACGGCGTTTTCTGACGATTGATGATGAGCAGGAGGGGACTGTTGTGTTGGATGCACGCTTATCGTGCTGCGCTTCTTTCGTGCGCAGCGGCAGTTTGTTGGCGGACATTGGAACCGACCACGCCTATTTGCCGATTTGGCTGGTACAAAATAAGATTTGTCGGTCTGTGATTGCCGCCGATCTGCGTCAAGGTCCGTTGGACAGTGCGCAGAAAAACATTTTATCCGCAGGCCTGCAGCAGCATATCACCACCCGCCTCTCGGATGGTCTGACCAAGATCCACCCACACGAAGCAGAGGATATCGTGATTGCGGGCATGGGCGGTCATTTGATCGTTTCTATTTTGGAAGCAGCACCGTGGATCAAGGATCCCCAAAAGCGGTTGATCCTGCAACCCATGTCCGATGCACCGATTGTGCGTCGATGGCTCTGTGAGAACGGCTTTGATATTTTGGCGGAACGCGCCGTGCATTGCGGCAAGCATCTGTACGGTGTTATGCATGCAGCCTACAGTGCCACCGTCTTGCAGCCCGACGAGGTGTTTTACAGAGTCGGGCGTATGTCAGACGGCGGAGCAGACGAGCAAGCATACATAGCACGCGAGCTTCGTCGGCTGCAGGAAAAGGTTGAAGGATTGCAAAAATCAAAGTTTGCAAAACAATCAACCGAGGACTTGCAGGATATGATCCGAAAAATTCAAACAATACTGCAATGCATGGAGGAAAAAGTATGATAACCGTACGCGATATTTATGATTTTATCGATGATTTTGCGCCGTTTCGTACCCAATGTGAGTTTGACAATTCCGGTCTGCAGATCGGTAATATGAAAAACGGCGTGACGGGTGTTACGGTTTGCTTGGACGTAACGCAGGCAGCCGTCCGTTATGCTGCCAAAAACGAGTGTGAGCTGATCATCAGCCATCATCCGTTGCTCTTTCATCCATTGCGCCAAATTGATTCCAAAAGCGTTGCCCATACGCTGTGCCGCTTGGGAATTTCATTGATCAGTGCACATACCAATCTGGATGCGGCGCAAGGCGGCCTCAACGATCTGTTTTGCGATCTTATGGGACTGACCGAGATCCGAACAGTTGCTGAAGGAGAACAAACGCCCTTGCTTCGAATCGGAAACACGGAGCAGATCAGTGCTGCTGCCTTAGCCTCCCAGGTCAAAGAGGTGCTTGATCTTCCCGCTGTTCGTTTCACCGATACGCCGCAGGAAATCGATACGGTTGCGGTCTGTACCGGTGCGGGCGGAGATTTTTGGGAGCTTGCAGCGGCTAACGGTGCGCAGGCACTGATTACGGGAGACGCCAAGCACCATGAGGTGCTGGCTGCCAAAGAGGCAGGCTTTTGCTTGATTGAAGCGGGACATTATGCCACCGAAAATATCGTAGCGTCCAAATTTTCGGAGATGTTGTCGGCACGATTTCGTGATCTGCGAGTCTTTGCATATTGCGGGCAGGATCCCGTTACCTATATTATAGAATAAATCATAAAAAATTCAACCGAGAGGAGGAAACGGCGATGGCTTTGGACGGTCTGGTTTTATCTTGTTTAAAAAACGAAATTCTTCAGCGTGCATTCGGTGCACGAGTCGATAAGGTCTATCAGCCTTCCAAGGAAGAAATTATCCTTTCCTTGCGCGGTGTGGGTCAGGAAGAAAAGCTGTTGCTTAGTGCTCGCAGCTCGGCAGCCCGTGTTCAGTTCACCAAGCTGAATTTTGAAAATCCTCCGGTTCCTCCCATGTTATGTATGCTGCTGCGCAAATGTCTTGTCGGCGCCCGTCTGACGAAGGTCCTGCAGACCGACGCGGAACGGATCCTAACCTTGGTATTTGATGCCAGAAACGAATTTGGCGATGCCGTTGAGTTGCATTTGATTTGCGAACTGATGGGACGCAACTCCAATTTGATTTTGACCGATGAACAAAACAAGATTATCGACTGCATCAAGCGAACCGACGCAACTTCTTCCGTTCGTATTTTATTGCCCGGCGTGCGCTATGCTTTGCCGCCCGTACAAGACCGCTTGGATGTTTTAAGCACACCGCCGCATGAGATCGCGCAAGCTGTTTTGTCTGCGCAGACGCCCGATCTTTTCACTGCTCTCACACAGACCGTCGCGGGAATTTCTCCCGTGGTCTGTCGGCAGTTGATTCATAATTATGAAGCTTCCTGCTCCTCGCAGGATCGACCTACCTGCCTTGCGCAACAGTTGGAGCTGCTTTTACAAAAAGCCAAAGCACCGCAGCCTTCCTTGCTCATCGACGAGAACGGAAAGACGGATTTTTCGTTCTTTGCTGCAGACGCACCGCCTATTGTCAGTAGCCGACAATACGATAGTTTCTCGGATCTGTTGGATGCTTTTTACGGAGAACGGGAATTCAAGGAGCTGATGCGACAAAAAAGCCTTTCCTTGACCAAAACCGTCAACAACATCTTGGCGCGTGTACGCCGCCGTCTGGAAAATCAGCGGCAGGAATTAAAACAAACCGAGCAGCGCGAGCACCTTCGCGAGTGCGGAGAATTGATCAAGGCCAATCTGCATTTGATCAAAACGGGCGATACGGCTTGTGATGTTGTCAATTATTACAGCGAGAATTGCGAACAGATCCGCATTGCATTGGATCCCGCATTGACGCCTGCGCAGAATGCTCAGAAATATTTCAAGGAATATCGCAAAGCCAACACCGCCGTCGTCAAGCTGACCGAGCGTATCGAGCAGGGACAGCAGGAACTTGTATATTTGGAAAGCGTTGCGCTGGAATTAGAGCGTGCCGCTTCTGATGGGGATCTCAACGAGATTCGCAACGAACTGATCTCCGAGGGCTATTTAAAACGAAGCAACACCAAAGAAAAGGTGCGCCGCATTGCCGCAGCGCCCATCGAATATCGCTCGTCCGACGGATTTAAAATTTTGGTCGGACGAAATAATCGCCAAAACGATGAATTGACCGTTCATATGGCGTCGGGACGGGATTATTGGTTTCATACCAAGCATATCCCCGGAGCGCATGTGATCGTCTTTGCGCAGGGTGAGGAGATTCCGTTGCGTACTGTGGAAGAAGCAGCAAGGATCGCTGCAGCACATTCCAAGGCACAAGACGGTGCAGCGGTTGAGGTGGATTATCTGCCTGCTAAGCGTGTCAAAAAACCAAACGGAGCTGCGGCCGGTATGGTGGTTTATGAAAATTATCAGACCGCCTATGTCACAGTCGATCAGGCAGGCGTGCAGCAGCTTCGCGTATCGCAGGAGGGGAACTGAGTGTCAACGGAATATCAAGCATTGATTACGGAAACTGCAGAAAAAATCCGCCACGCTTGCGGGCGTGACGGAAAGCTGATCATGCTGCTGAGTGCTGACGCACAGTGTATGCTGTGTGCCGCAATTGCATCCCAAACGCTGGGGGAACGATTTTACGGCGTTTTTGCAGATAACGGATTACTGCGTGAAGGAGAAGCGGAAGAAATTTTGACCTTCTACCGTTCTTTGGATATGACCTTGGTGAATTTCAAGGATGATGTGCGCACCGTCTATCGATTGGTCAATCTCAGTAAAGCCTCTCAAAAACGCTCTGCCATCAAATCCGAGCGCGAGTATATCCTGACATCCATCGCTAAACGGCATCATTGCCATAATTTGATGCTAACTGCGCAGGATCTGATTTGCGGTCTGCAGCCCGATCGTTCGGTCTTTTTACAGGTTTTGGCACCGTTTTCCGATCTCAATCGTTCCCAGATCAATGCGCTATGCAATGCGCTGGATTTACAACGGGGAACATTCACGAAAAACGAGCCGTCGGTTTACGGCTTGGCACTTTCGTTTTGCGAAGCCGTTACCCCGGGCGTTTTGCAGGTTTTGCGCCGATTTGATCTGCAATGGAGACTTGCGTTGGAGCAGCAAGGCTGTTTTTGCTCCTCCTCGATCAGCATCGACCGTAAACGGGATGACGGTACCTATTGCCTGACCTTGAGTGTTTCTCCGGTTACGGAACACACAATGTCCAATGCCTTACAAGCCTATAAAACGGTCAAAAAAGAATTCACACAACACGAGGAGATCGGTGAGATTCTTTTAAAGCTCAATTAGCGGTACATAAAAAGAGATGCTCGTAAAGCATCTCTTTTTTAATGAAATCGTTTTTGGAACAAAGTTTCCGCCTGTACCGCATCGTTTGTAATAGCATCTTGCAGGGCAGACAGATCGGAGTAAGTATAAATATCGCGCAGCCGCTCATAAAAATCCACGCTGATGTACCGCCCGTAAAGATCTCCGTCAAATCCGATG
>JAFQKX010000004.1 GCA_017414705.1 Clostridia bacterium | reverse complement strand
CCATTTGTCCATTTATAATCGGAAACAGCAATTTGTTTGAAAAGATTTTTTCTTCTCTTATTTCAAAGTATGTTTCCCCAACAGTTCCCACAAACAAATCTGATGTTGTAAGTCGTGCAGCGAATTCTTGCATTGTTAAATTGGATTGTATTGTTCGTTTCTTAAAAAGCATAAAGTGACACCTCCAATATTTTGTCTTATACCGCAGCAAGCAGGGAAAATGCATATCACATTTTCCGCTTTTTAGGAGAACCTAAAACCCTTTTCTAAACAAATATCATCTATTCGATAAATAAGAATTTATCGGTTAGTTGTATTATAGCACAACTTGACTAACAAAGAAAGAGAATATTAAAAACACCCACAGTTTTTAAAAAAACTACGGGTGTTTTTGTGTCGTGTTGTACTGTCCTTAGGAGTACGACTTTTAAGACCGTCTCTTGATTTTAAATTGACGCGACTTACTCGGCGGCTTTCAGAGAATAACTGCCGTAGTAGAAGTTGGTACCGTCTACCACATAGACAGTCTTACCCTTTTTGGTGGTGATGGTGATGGTGAACTCGTCGCCCTTTTCGGTAATGCCTTTGAGCACGCCGGTGGCGGTGTCTACCGTTGCTTTGCAGGTAGCGGCCTTGGTGCCGTTGGTGTAGAAGGTGACCGAATACGAGACCGAATTGGCGGAATCGGGATTCTTCTGTTTGATCTCGATGACGCGGGTATTGGTGCCGGTACCGTTCTGTTGTCTGGTGACCGATTCAAGCTGACGGTCCGTCAAAGCATCCCATGTTTTTTTATAGCCCTGACCCTTTTGATCCAACGGGGTTTCGGATTCGACCGGTGCCTGCTCAGAAGAGGTGACCTCGGAAGTGTTCGGCAGCGTCTGCTCATTGGAAGTGACGTCGGAAGAACCGACAAAGACGGAGGAATTCCCGATCGGCAGCGAGGCGTTGGAGCCAATCTGCACGGAGGAATCGTTGACGCCGGGGGTGTTGTGCGAGGAGCCATCGGCAGGAGCGTTGGCGGGCATCATCAAGGAGATGGCCAAGCCTGCGAGGGCTGCCACTAACAAAATGGCCTCGACCAAGGCAATCACGATCCAGAGATTATGTTTCCTGCGTACCGAATCGACCTCGTCACGCAGGAACCCGTTTTCGTCGTTCAGATAGCGCATACGCTCACTGTTACGGAAAGAGCCGTTGTCGTTGACAACCGAAAACTGCGCAACGGATTCGGGATCGTCCTGTCCGTTAAGTCCGACCAAAAAGCCGGAGGGATTGCCGCAATGGGGGCATTTTTCACTGGATGAGGAAATGTTTTTTCCGCAAGATTTACACAGCATAATTGATTCTCCTTTTATGAACCAGATTTTGGTACAAGTGTTTTCCGCTGTGGCTTCGTTAAAATACTCGCCAATACTTTAGCCAAAATAGCGTTGATACTCTTTGTAATAGGCTTCCAGAATGTCGTGGGAGGTCTGTTCATCGAGATCCTCCTGCTTAAGCGGATCGATCACGGTATCGCGCAAGGTGTTCAGTCGCGCGGTAAAATACTCACGCATAGCATCAAAATCACGGAAGCCAACCGCCGTGACCGCCAAGGTGAAGTCGTCGTTTGTAGCGGTCTGTAAAAAGGTCTTCATGGAGCTTTCCCATTGGCTGACCGATTTGGAACGAACCAGGGTAAAGAGTACCATAAACTCCAATTCGGCAGGCTTTGGGAAAACGCGATAGCAGCCTGAGGTGGCATTCAGAAAAATAGCCGGCAGGTCACAGGTCAGTTCCCGCTGATTGAGGCGATACTTGCCGCATTGGAGATAGTTGGAAAGCTCGGTCTCGTCCTTGACCGCCAATTCGCCGTCATGCTTGACATCGTCGCGGGTCAGAACGGCAAGGCCTTTTTTATCCAAAATATAAGCGCGGCAGTCTCCTGCCCAAACTAAAGAGCAGCCCAAAGCATTGGGATTGCGAAAATCAAAGCCGCACAGCAGTCCCGAGCAAGGAAACCGTATGCTGTCCTGCTGGTGATCCTCGGCAAGCTCATCGAACTGCGTGACGTAATCGTCAAAGATCGAACGATAAGAAGCGGACATTTCAGAAACCGAAAGGCCGTGCTCGAAGTCGATCTGTGCAAACCAATCCACTGCGGCGGTGGCGGCAATACGGGAAGCGAGATACGCACCGGTCTGTCCGCTGAAGCGCGGATAGATGGCGGAGCCGACGGTACCGCAGCCGTCAAACACGGCGGTATAGCCGAACTGTGCACCAAAGCCGTAGGCGTGGCTGTCTTCCCCATAGCCTTCAACTGCGGCGCCGCTGACGACCGAAACGCTGTTGATCCTGTCGGGAATTTGGTCATGATGTTTGGCAATGCTCATCATCATTTCTCCGTTTCCTTAAATTCTGAAGATAAATACTGTTTTATTATACAATACAAAAAAATCTTTTTCAACAAAAAAGCGGGCTTTTCCAAAAAAAAACACAAAAAACTGCTATCTTCTTCCTTTTTTTCGGATTTTGCGATCGGAATCGGCTATTTTCGCGCAGCGATGACCGATTCGGCATAACGCACCGTCTGCATAGCGTCCTTTGCATAATAGTGCGCGCCGATGCGATCGGCATATTCCTGTGTGAGCACCGCACCGCCGACAATGCTTGTGCACCAAGGAGCCTGCCGTCTGAGAAGCTGCACGGTTTCCTGCATGGCGGGAACGGTGGTGGTCATTAAGGCACTGAGTCCGACAAGCGGGGCATGCAGCGCAACCACCTTGTCAACAACGACCTGCGGCGGGACGTCTTTTCCCAGATCTACCACGGTAAAGCCGTAGTTTTCCAGCAGTAATTTGACGATGTTTTTGCCGATATCGTGAATGTCGCCCTGCACGGTGGCGAGGACGAAAACGCCCTTATCTGCGGTTTTTTGACCGTCCGAAAGGCCTGCTTTGATGACCTCAAAGGCGGATTTGGCTGCCTCGGCACTCATCAAAAGCTGCGGCAGGTAGATCTTGTTTTTCTCAAAGCCGAGTCCCACGGTATTGAGCGCGGGGATGATGTCGTGATCGACGATCTCAAGTGCAGGAATTTGAGTCAGCAACTGCTGCGTCAGCTCGGCCGCCTTGTCCTTGAGGCCCTTGATGACGGCACGCTGCAGCTCGGAAGCAAAATCCTCGGTGGCTTTGGGCTGCGCGCAGACCGTGGGAGCGGCAGGAGTGATGCACGCAAAAGACTGCGCAGCGGCAATATAATCGGTACAGTTGGGGTCAAGTCCCTTCAGCGCCTTGTAGGTATGATACGTTTTCATCATTTGTGCACCGTTGGGATTCATAATAGCGGCAGACAGTCCATGCTCCAACGCCATAGCGAAAAAGATACTGTTGACGGTATCACGATCGGGCAAGCCGAAGGAAACGTTGGAAACACCCAACGAGGTATGGCAGCCCAACTGACTGCGGATACGGCGCAAGGATTCCAGCGTGGCAAGTGCTGCGGTGTGGTCGGCGCTGACCGTCATGGCCAAGGGATCAAAGACGACGTCCTTTTTGTCGATGCCGTACTGTGCAGCGGTGGTAAGAATCTTTTGAGCAATGGCAAATCTGCCGTCGGCGGTGGATGGGATACCGTTTTCATCCAGAGTCAGCGCAACAACGACACCGCCGTACTTTTTGACCAGCGGAAACACCGCCTGCATACTTTCCTGCTTGCCGTTGACCGAATTGATCATGGCTTTTCCGTTATAACGGCGCAGGGCGGCTTCCATAGCCGTGAGATTTGCGGTATCGATCTGCAGCGGCAGGTCGGTAACGGTCTGCAGCCGGCAAACGGCGTTTTTAAGCAGTTCGACCTCGTCGATCTCGGGAAGGCCGACGTTGACGTCCAAAATATGTGCTCCGCTTTCCTGCTGACGCACGCCCTCGGACAGAATATAATCCAGATCATTTTCCAGCAACGCCTGCTTAAAGCGTTTTTTGCCGGTGGGATTGATGCGTTCCCCGATCAAAACGGGGGCATCGCCAAAGGTAACGGCATGGGTATAAGACGAAACCGCCGTGATGTTTTTTTCAGTCAGCGGTACGGGGGGGATATTTTGGATGCGAGTAAGCAGTTCTTTGATATATGCAGGAGTCGTACCGCAGCAACCGCCGACCATGCGAACCCCCTGCTGCACAAGTGCGCAGACCTCTTCGGCAAATTCCTCTGCCGTAACGTCATAGACGGTTTGTCCGTCCACCACCTTGGGTAATCCCGCGTTGGGTTGCAAAAGCACCGGCACGGAAGCATTTGCCAGCAGCTCTCGGACTACGGGTGTGAGCTGCTTGGGGCCAAGCGAGCAGTTGGCGCCGATGGCATCGGCGCCCATGCCCTCCAGCATGGCGACCATAGCGGCGGGCGTTGCGCCGGTCATCAGCTTGCCGTCGGCGCCGTAGGCATTGGTGACGACAACGGGGAGATCGCATGTCTCCTTGGCTGCCAGCAGAGCCGCCTTGGTCTCGTAGCTGTCGTTCATGGTCTCAATGAGAATCAGATCCACGCCGCATTCGGCACCGATGCGCACCGTTTGAGCGAAAAGCGCAACGGCATCCTCAAAATCAAGGTCGCCCAGGGGCTTGAGCAGCTTACCTGACGGCCCGATATCCAATGCGATAAATTTTTGTTGCGTGCCCTTACTCTGCTCCTTGGCGTTTTTGGCATTGGCAACGGCGGCGCAGATGATCCGGCGCAGCTCGCAGGCATCGAATTTGAGCAGATTGGCACCAAAGGTATTCGTAGTAACGACGTGACTGCCTGCATCAAAATAATCCCGATGGATCTGTGTAATCACCTCGGGGTGCGAAAGATTCCAACGCTCCGGATGCTCGCCGGGGGCAAGTCCCTGCCGCTGCAGCAGCGTACCCATTCCGCCGTCAAAGCAGACGATGCTTTGGTTCAAAAATTGTGAAAAATTCATAGGGCACCTCCAAAATGGGTCTGTAATGCGTCAAACTGATTTCGCTCTGAAAAGCAGTGCATTATTTCCCTAAAATATCGGATAGATTACTTTGGATCTTGGCCGCAACATCCGGCTTGTTCATAGAATAGACGTGGACGTTTGTGATGCCGTTGGCATACAGATCAATGATCTGATCGGTGGCATAAGCAATGCCCGCCTGCTTCATAGCTGCGGGGTCACTGCCGAATTTATCCACCAGACTTTTAAAGCGCTGCGGCACGAAGGAACCGGACAATTGAATGGCGCGTACCACCTGATTGGCATTGGTGATCGGCATAATACCCGGAATCACGGGAACCGTGATGCCCGCCTCACGGATCTTGTAAAGAAAATTATACAAAAGATTGTTATCAAAAAACATTTGTGTAGTCAGAAAATCGCAGCCTGCATCGACCTTTTCCTTGAGATGCTTGATATCCTCTGTCTGATTGCTGCTTTCGGGATGGATCTCGGGATAGCAGGCACCGCCGATACAGAAATCAGCATCGGCCTGTTTGAGCTCGTACACCAATTCGACGGCATAACGGTAATCCCAAACGCTACGGTCGGCATTCTGCAGCTCGGCGGGAACGTCACCGCGCAGCGCCATAACGTTGCAAATACCCGCTGCTTGGATCTCACGGATCTTTTGGCGCACCGTCTCCTTGGTAGAGGAAACGCAGGTCAAATGCTCCAACGCGGGCACACCGTAGTGCTGCTTGATGTTTTGGGCAATGTCAAGCGTATAACGGCTGGTGCCCCCACCCGCGCCGTAGGTAACACTCATAAAGGCGGGACGTAGCTTGGCAATCTCCTCGGTCGCCGTTTTGACGCTTTCAAAGCTTGTCTGTGTTTTAGGAGGGAAGACCTCAAAGGATAAAGAGAGACTTTTTTGAGTCAGCAGGTCGATGATTTTCATAATTCTAATTCCTTATACTGTAAAGTTATACTTTATTATACACCCGACGTTGGTGTCAAATCAAGTGTTTTTGAACAAGAAAAAGCACCGATATCGATACGATCGGTGCAAAAGAAAAACAAAGCATTATTCAACCGCTTGAGTCAATGCACGGTGAATGGCCTGCGCAGCGTTTTTGCCCGCTCCCATTGCCAAGATCACGGTGGCTGCACCCGTGACAGCATCGCCGCCGGCGTAGACGTTTTGTCGGGAGGTCAAGCCCGTTTCGGGCGTAACAATGATACCGCCGCGCGCATTGACCTCAAGTCCTTCGGTGGTATTTTTGATGAGCGGATTGGGAGAGGTTCCGATGGCCATAATGACGGCATCCACCTCTAACAGAAACTCGGAATCGGGAATCTCAACCGGTTTGCGGCGTCCGCTTGCATCCGGCTCGCCGAGCTGCATTCGGCGGCATTCCATACCAACGACGCTGCCGTTACGCGCATCGCGCGGATCGTCGGCATTGTGATAGCCCAAAATACGCACGGGATTGCACAAAAGGCGGAATTGGATTCCCTCCTGCATAGCGTGCTCGACTTCTTCACGGCGAGCAGGCAATTCCTCCAAGGAACGGCGATAAACGATGGAGACCTCCTCAGCCCCCAGACGCAGCGCCGTACGGGCAGCATCCATCGCCACGTTGCCGCCACCCACCACCGCAACGCGTTTGGCGTGCACGATAGGGGTATCGGAATGCTCCAAATAGGCCTTCATTAAATTGTTGCGCGTAAGAAATTCATTGGCGGAATAGACGCCGTTGAGGGATTCACCATCGATTCCCATAAATCGGGGCAGACCTGCGCCCGAGGCAATAAAAACGGCTTCATAGCCATCCTCAAACAGGTCGTCGACCGTCAGGGTTCTGCCGATCACGGTATTGGTGCGGATCTCGACTCCAAGAGCACGCAGCGTATCGACCTCGCGCTGCACGATGGCTTTGGGCAAGCGGAATTCAGGAATCCCATAGACCAGCACTCCGCCGGCGGTATGCAGGGCTTCAAAGACTGTGACGGAATAGCCTTTTTTAGCCAATTCTCCCGCGCAGGACAGTCCTGCAGGGCCTGAGCCGATCACGGCAACACGATGTCCGTTTGGCTGCGGGCGCTCGGGCGGTTGTGCAACATGGGCATTGTGCCAATCCGCAACAAAACGCTCCAATCGGCCGATGCCGACCGGCTCGCCTTTGATGCCGCGCACGCATTTGGATTCGCACTGATTTTCCTGCGGGCAGACACGTCCGCAGACGGCAGGCAGGCTGGACGCCTGCGCGATGATCTGATAGGCCGCTTCAAAATCTCCTTCGCGCACCTTTTGGATGAAGGCGGGAATATGGATTTTGACCGGGCAGCCGTCTACGCAGGGCATGTGCTTGCAATTGAGGCAGCGCTCGGCTTCCCTGAGCGCCGTTGCCTCGTCATAGCCCAATGCAACCTCCAGAAAATTGTGCGCACGCACTTCAGGAGGCTGTGAGGGCATCTCGTATTTTTTAGGCTCCATATTGACCGACATTTATTTGACCTCTTTATTCAGCAAATTACAGGTTTCCTCGTAGGCGTGGCGCTCAAACTCGCGGTAGGTGGAGGAGCGCTGCATTGCCTCGTCAAAATCGACCTCGTATCCGTTAAAATCGGGGCCGTCCACGCAGGCGAACTTGGTCTTGCCGCCCACGGTCAGGCGGCAGCCGCCGCACATTCCGGTACCGTCGATCATAATCGGATTCATGGATACGGTGGTGGGAACGCCGAACGGCTTGGCGGTGGCAACCACAAATTTCATCATAATCAGCGGGCCGATGGTGATGATCTCGTCGTACTGCTCCCCTGCCTCAAGCGCGGCCTGCAGCGGTTGGGTCACAACGCCCTTGGTGCCGTAGGAGCCGTCATCGGTTACAACGGTGAGGCGATGGCTGCAGGTCTCAAATTCCTCCTGCAGCAGCACCAGATCGCGGTTTCGAAATCCAATGATGGAATGCACCGTGCAGCCCTGCTCGCGCAATTTTCGGGCAACGGGAAGCGCGATGGCGCAACCCACTCCCCCGCCGACGATACAGACCTTTTTGAGTCCTTCTGTGCGGGTGGGATTCCCGAGGGGGCCGACAAAGTCACACAAAAAATCGCCCTGTTGCTTTTGGTCGAGCTTTTTGGTAGTGGCACCCACGATCTGATAGATAATGCTGACGGTGCCTTTTTGACGGTCATAGTCGGCAATCGTCAATGGGATGCGCTCACCCTGCTCGTCCACGCGCAAAATAATAAACTGACCCGCCTGTGCTTTTTTGGCAACGGCAGGTGCGCTGATCTCCATAAAAGAGACGGTTGGATTGAGGGAGCGTTTGGTGACGATTTGATACATAAACAATTTCTCTTTTCCATGCATATTACGCAGTAAAACAGCATTTTCATTATATCACTTGATTTGCATTTGTCAAGAAAACCAAGATATCATATGACCGAAAAGATGCAAAAAACTCCCTCGCCGTACGGCAAGGGAGAAAAGCGGTCTGACTTTTATTTTGCGTTTCCGGGCTTCTTGTCAAAAGAGGGGTTGAACGCATAGAAGTTTTTGGCATTGAGTTTGTCTGTTGCAATACGCAAGGCTTCACCAGAACAACAATGGTGAAATGCTTTTGCGATAAAAAAATAATTATATTTTCCACTTGATTTCAATGCTTTCTTTTGAGGCGGTTATGCGCTCTATCAGGCAATCAACCACCGTGATTTTGTCGCTCACCGACAGTTCATCCCAATGCTCAAAATATCCGCTGATTTCTCCCACATCGTTTGTATGGTTATTGTCAAGCGATAGAATCTCAGCT
>JAFQKX010000031.1 GCA_017414705.1 Clostridia bacterium | reverse complement strand
GGGCGGGGGAGCGCAGAGTATCCCTCCGAGCGATTTTTAACAAAATTCACCCTTGTTTATCCGTTTTCTTTACTGCGGAAATTCCTGCAGCGGTTGATTTTTTCGTTCCTTTTGGGATGCGAACCCCGCAGGGGTTCGGCGACGCATCTGCAAAACCGCGATAGGTTTGGCAGATGCCAAAGTCTCGAGCACCGCCGCAATGCCGCCAAACGCCCGGGGCGATCGGCAGGGCGGGGGAGCGCAGAGTATCCCTCCGAGCGATTTTTAACAAAATTCACTCTTGCGTGCATCCGGTTTCTTTACTGCGGAAATTCCTGCAGCGGTTGATTTTTTCGTTCCTTTTGGATGCGAACCCCGCAGGAGTTCATATTATCTCTGTTTTCCTACAAAGAACAGCGCCAGTGTGCCGGGGCCGGAGTGTGCACCGATGACGGTGCCGACGTCGGTGATGATCTCAACCGAGACACCATGCTTGTCCTGCAGCATCTGTGCCAGCGCTTGTGCGTCACTCAGACAGTCACCGTGCGAGATGTAGACGGTCCCTTCGCCGACGCTTTCGGCAAGCTCCTCGTATTTCGCGGCAAGCGTAGCCAAGGAGGCCTTTCTGCCTCTGACCTTGGAAACGCGGATGAGTTTTCCTGCATCATCCACATGCAGGATGGGCTTGATTCCCAAGACTGCACCCACGAAGGCGACGGTGGGGCTGACGCGTCCGCCGCGCTTGAGATAGACCAGATCATCCACCGTGAACCAATGGCACAACTTGGGCAGCTGTTCTTTGACAAAGTCGGCGGCTTCCTGCGCGGTGCCGCCTTCGCGCTGCTTTTGCACCGCAAAATATACCAGCATGCCTTGCCCTGCCGAGGCGGCCAAGGTGTCCACCGTCAGGATCTTGCGCTGCGGATATTTCTCCTGCAGCTCCTGTGCGGCAATGGCGGCGGAATGGTAGGTGGTACTCAGCCCGGATGAAAATCCGATATAAAGAACGTCCTTGCCCTCTTGCAGTAACGCCTCAAAGGTGTTCGTGAAGCCCTCGGGGTTGATGGCAGAGGTCTTTGCCGTTGCACCCTCGCGCATTTTATTATAGAACGCGGTAATGTCCATCTCGCTGTTGAAATATTCCTTGCCCTCACCGTCGAAGCGAAAGCTCAGCTCAATCAGCTTTACACCCCATTGCTCCAGAATCTGCGGTTTGATATCGCAAGCGGAATCGGTTACGATCTGGTACGTGTTCATGGTCAATTCTCCTTTTCTTGGGGGAGTCCTTCCTTGCTCAGCGCGCGTAGATTGGCGGCGATGGATTCGAGCCCCTGATAAAAAATTGCGCGGGTTTCTTCGGTCATATCCTTGCCCGCAAGCTCTACTGCCAAACCGGCTCGTGCGCGCACGTGCTCGGCCGCGTTCTTGCCCGTCTCGGTCAGCCTAAATACGCCGCCGTAACGGTTTTGATAAACGCTTTCCTTGGTCACCAGACCCTTTTGCTCCATAATGGACATCATACGGGAAACGTCCGCCTTGTCCTTGCCGCACAGCTCGCACAGCTGCGGCGCCGTCACACCCTGCTCATAGCGGTGCATGGTCAGCAGATAGACCGAATGCGGACCCTTCAGTCCGTAACGCTCCATTTCTTCCGAAGCGATCTTGTGCCAGTGTCGTGAGATCTCGAAAATGGCAAAGGAAAACCGTTCAAAACGATCCACCACGGTGCAACTCCTCCTTGATTGAATCAAAATTAACGCGTTTATTATACAACAAAGAAGTTGAAAAGTCAACATCTTTGCCGATATTTTACTTTTTTAGTGGAAAAGCGGCAAAAACTGTGGTATACTGATAAAAAATGATTATGAAAGCGAGTGTGCCTATGAAACGAATCTGCAAGCGTATTTGCTGCGTTGTTCTTTGCTTGCTGCTGGTCTGCCTGTCGGCAGCATCGGCGGTTGGCGCGGCGCAAGCGAAAAAGGTTACGGTTTTGTTTACCCACGATCTGCATTCTCATTTCCTGCCGTCGGCCGATGAGGACGGGGGAGAATACGGCGGATATGCCCGCTTGATGACCGCCATCAAGCAGCAAAAGCAAAAATATCCCAATGCCGTTTTGGTGGATGGCGGCGATTTTTCCATGGGCTCTCTGTTTCAAACGGCGTTTGCCACCTCTGCGTTGGAGCTGCGTATGATGGGTGCCATGGGATACGACGTGACCACCTTTGGCAACCATGAGTTTGATTATCTGCCAAGCGGATTGATCTCCATGCTCAATGCCGCAGTAGCAAGTGAAGAAAAGCTGCCTGCGATCGTAGAAGCCAACTACCGCGCACCCAAGCAGGGCGAGGACGGCTACGATCCTGCTCTGCAGCAGGCATTGGATCACTACGGTGTCAAGGACTATATTCTTCTTGAACGCGGCGGTGTGTATTACGTCATGTTCGGCATCTTCGGATTTGATTCGGACGAGTGTGCGCCAAATTCGGGCATGATTTTGGAGGATCCTGCTCAAACGGCACAAAAGATCGTGGATCGCGCCACCGCCGAGTGTAAAAAGACATACGGTGCCGAGCCGGTGGTCATCTGCCTTTCACATAGCGGCACCGAGGAGGCAAAGGGAGAGGACTATGACCTCGCCAAAGCGGTGGACGGTATCCACGTCATTATTTCGGGCCATACGCATACCACTCTGCCCGAGCCTGTTGAGGTAGACGGCACTTATATCGTTTCCGCAGGAGAATACGGTAAAAATCTCGGTGTGGTGCAGTTGGATTATCAAGCCGACGGCACCGCAGTATTGACCGACTACGATCTGATCCCCATCGACCAAACGGTTGCGGAGGATCCCGAGATCGCCGCGCTGACCGAAACCTACAAAAAAACGGTCGAGCAAGATTATTTGTCGCAATACGGTGTTCGCTTTGATCAGGTTCTGACCTCAAATCCGTATCGATTCGATACGGTGGACGAGGTTTATGCCACGCAGCACGAATCCACCCTCGGCAACGTATTTTCCGATGCATACCGTTGGGCGGCACAGAATGCGCTGGGCGCAGACGTCGATCTGGCGCTGACCGCCGCAGGTGTCATTCGTGAAACCTTGCCCAAAGGAAACGTCACCGTTTCGGACGTCTTCAACGCTGCATCGCTCGGCGTGGGGACGGAAGGAGAATTGGTCTGCGTCTATATCACCGGCAAGGAGCTTAAGAACGCGTTGGAGGTCGACGCCTCGGTGCAGCCGCTCATGCGAGCCGCGCAGCTGTTCTGCTCGGGTGTGGAATATTCCTTCAATACCAATCGCATGATCTTCAATAAGGTCGATTACGCTATGCTGCGCGGCAATGACGGCAAGCTGCGCGCCATTGAGGACGATGCGCTCTACCGTGTCGTCACCGGTATGTACTGCGGGCAGATGCTTGGTGCGGTGGAAAGTACTTCTATGGGACTGCTCAGTATCACGCCCCGCGATGCCGACGGTAATCCTATCGCTATCTCCGAGCTCAAAAACTACGTCATCAAGGACGCAAACGGCAATCCCGTCAAGGAATGGTACGCCATTGCGTCGTATCTGCAAAGCATGAACGGCACCATGGACGCCCGATATGCCAAGCCCGACGGGCGCAAGGTGGTCTATGCCAGCCTCAATCCCGTCAAGCTGTTCTCCAACGCCAATCAATTCACCTATATTTTGTTGGCGGTCGTTGCGGTGCTGATTGCCGTGATGGTTTTGATCGTTTGGCTGATCCTGCGTAAACGCCGCAAAAAGAAGCAACCGACGCAGGCGTCATAAAAATACAATGCCGAGCACTTTTTTGCTCGGCATTTTTTATTTTGCTTGAGTTGTTTCTTTCTTACGGCTTTTGCGCTCATAGAGCAGCTCGGTGGCAAAGCCTAATTTGGTGACGACGTTCTGCTGCTTGGGATAGCAGTAGAAGGAATCCTTGTCGGTGGAAAGATCCAGACAGTCAAACGGCTTGATATAGCAGTAATCGTATTCGATGTGCAAACTGTTGTTTTCTATGGGGGTACGGTGGATGCGGTAAGGCTTTTCGCGATATTCACCCTCCAGCACAAAGCCGTTTTCGATGTCGTGGGTCAGCTTGGCAAACCCGAGCTTTTCAAACTTCCAACAGCGGGGCAGGGAAAAGACCTCCACCTCGTCCTCAAAATGATACGTGCCGTCCTCGATCTGTTTTTTGATCTGCTCACGCTCCCAGGCGAACCAATCGGGAATGTGCTCGAATTCGGTCTCGCCCTCCAAGGCGCGAAGCTCACCCGTCTCTTCCCAATTCCAACGCTTGCCGCAGGCGGTGCAGAACAGCTCGCTGCCCTTGGAATCCATCTTGGATTCGGTCAAACAGTGCGGGCACTGATACAGCACCTTGTGCAGTCCTTCTGCACGAAACGGCTCGGTAATACGAATGCCGTTGTCCTTTTGGTATTGATAATCGTCATACTGCATGGCCTGCTTGACGGCGGCATTGATCTCGTCCACCGACATGGTCTTGATCTGCTCGGCGGTCAAAATCTGTGTCAGCGTGGTGTGCAGCGGCACCTTGCGCTTTTTGCGAAAATTCCAAAAGGGCGAATGCAGGTGATTGCCGCGATGAATTGCCACCACCACAGGGACCTTGTTCATCTTGATCAGCTTGCCTAACGCCTCGGGCATATACGAGGTGGTGCCGCAGGGGGAATACCGAGCCTCGGGATACATACTCAAAATATCACCACGCTTGAGTACCTTGGCAATGGATTTGACCAAATGCAGGTCGGTGGTGAATTTTCGGGTGCAAATGGCGCCGATCAGCTCCAACAAAAACGGACGGCGATAGTATCCGTCGATACTGACCACGTTGTTGACCCGATACGGCAGCGTTGCCATGGCGCATAATTCAAAATCAATAAAATACATGTGATTGCTCAGCAGCATATACGGCGGCTTGAGCCCCTGCATGTTGATCTTTTCAACCTTGTATTTTTTGTTCAGCAGCATCATTTTTGACAGCAGCCAGATCAGCCAAACAATGATGATGGGCTGACGGATGGGATACTTTGCCGTGCGATACCGCTTTTGGTTTTTGTAATTCACATCCTGATTCATGTTCTATCACTCCCGTCACATTCTAAACGATTTTGTCATAAAAAGCAAGAAGTTTTATTTTCCAATGGACATTGCAGTGCTTGGCAGTCTTGCAATGTGCAAAAAAACGTGATAAAATAAAACTATTCAAGCAATGGAGATGATGGTATGACCGAGCTTTGGATCGCGTTGGGTGTGCTGGGCGGTGTCGGCGTGTTGGTGCTGCTGACGGCGTTTATTTGCTTTCGTATGGCATTTTACGTCACCAATCGCAGCAAGGTCGACGGCGAGGAATTTTCCCTGCCGCCCGGAAAGGAATACGTCCCGCATCACGATCAGATGCAGGCGTGGCACAACGAGGTCAGTGCCATCCCGTACCGCACGCTGACGGTGCGGTCCTTTGACGGCTTGACGTTGTACGGAAAATATTACGAATACGCTCCCGGTGCCCCCATTGAGCTGATGTTTCACGGTTATCGCGGCTCTGCGCAGCGGGATCTGTGCGGCGGCGTGCAGCGTTGCTTTGCTTTGGGGCGCAGCGCCCTCATCGTCGATCAGCGTGCCTGCGGTAAGAGCGGGGGAAACGTCATCGGCTTTGGCATTTTGGAAAGCAAGGATTGTCCCGTTTGGGTGGATTGCATTTTGCGTGAGATCGACCCCGATGCCAGGATCATACTTACCGGCATTTCTATGGGTGCCTCTACCGTTGTTATGGCAGCGGCTCAGCCGTTGCCGCCCAACGTCGTCGGTGTGCTTGCCGATTGCGGCTATACCTCGGCGCGCGAGATCATCAAGACGGTCATCCGCGGTATGAAGCTGCCCGCCGATCTGTTGTATCCCTTCGTGCGCTTGGGTGCAAGATTGTTCGGACACTTTGATCCCGATGAGACCTCGCCGTTTGAAGCGGCAAAGCAAAGCCGACTGCCCATCATCTTCTTTCACGGAGAGGCGGACGATTTTGTTCCGTGCCATATGAGCCAAAGCGTCTACGATGCCTGCATCACCGCCAAAAAATTAGTGACGGTGCCGGGTGCAGGACATGGACTGGGCTATGTGTTGGATCCGGACGGCTATCTCAAAGCATTGGCTGAATTTTCAAAGCATATGGGCTGCTGAACGAATGAATATGATGCATCAAATAAAAAACACCGCTGTTCAAACAGCGGTGTTTTTACTGTGTGAGAGTTAATGCTTTTGGCGGATGAGGCCCAATAGCTTGGAAATCTCCATAACCACCAACGGTACAAGGATGAGACCCAGTCCCAGCAGGTAGAATTTCCGGGGCAGAAGGACCAGACCGAATGCAATGCCGACGGGGGTGAACAGCACCAAAGCCACCAGCGCCAAGGAGACCAGCGCCGCCAAATTCAGCGTGCGGTTGCCAAAGAAGCCGATCTTGAACAGCGAGTGCTCGGAACGCATATTAAACGCCTGTACGATCTGTGAGAGTGCCAGCACCATAAATGCCATGGTCTGACCCGCTTCGATGGAAATCGTCTCGCCTGCCTTGAAGCCAATGAGCGTCAGCAGCGCGAACATAGCGCCCTGCAGTACCACGCGAATCCCCAGACCGTTGGCAAAAATGCCTTCGTTTTTGGGCTTGGGCTTGCGATCCATGACATCCTTTTCTACCGCCTCCATACCAAGTGCAATGGCGGGCAGGGAGTCGGTCACCAGATTGATCCAGAGAAGCTGCATGGATAACAACGGTGTTTTGTGCCACAGCAGCATAGCAACAAAGACGGTGATGACCTCACCGATGTTGGTGCCCAGCAGGAACCCGACCACCTTTTTGATGTTGGCGTAAATGCCGCGGCCTTCCTGAACGGCGTCCACGATGGTGGCAAAGTTATCGTCGGTCAGCGTCATATCGGCAGCACCCTTGGCAACGTCGGTGCCGGTAATGCCCATAGCGCAGCCGATGTCGGCTGCCTTGAGCGCGGGAGCGTCGTTGACGCCGTCACCCGTCATGGAAACAACCTGACCCTTGCGCTGCCAAGCCTTGACGATACGGATCTTATTTTCGGGCGAAACGCGTGCGTATACCGAAATGTTTTGTACCTGTGCATCCAATTCGCTGTCGGTCATGGCATCCAGCTCGGCGCCTGTGATGGCACGATCGCCCTCCTGCAGAATTCCTAACTCTCGCGCGATGGCAGAGGCCGTCACGACGTGGTCGCCCGTGATCATGACCGGCTTGATGCCGGCGCGGCGGCAGACGGCAACCGCTTCCTTGGCCTCGGGACGCGGCGGATCAATCATACCCACCAGACCCATAAAGGTCAGTCCGTTTTCCAATTCCTCCGAGGTGGGATTCTCGGGAACCGTATCAATTTCCTTATAGGCCACTGCCAGAACGCGCAAGGCGTTTTCGCTCATAGCTTCGGTCATCTGCTTGGCGGTCTCCAGATCGCCCGCAATGCAGCGCGGTGCCATCATATCAAACGCACCCTTGACAATGACGATTTTTTTGTCACCCATTTGGTTGACGGTGGTCATCAGCTTGCGGTCGGAATCAAACGGAATCTCGGCAAGACGGGGATACTGCTGATTCAGCTCCTCTTTGGGCATACCGTTTTTGTGTGCGGCAAGCACGATGGCGGTTTCGGTGGGATCACCGATATGCTGCTCCTTATCGTCTTGGAACACCACCGAGCCGTCGCAGCACAGCGTGCCGTACAAAAGCAGCTGCTTGACGGCGTCCGAGTTTTCGGTTGTAATCTCCTCGGTCTCCTTAGCGCCGTCCAAGTACGCCTTGACCAGTGTCATACGGTTTTGGGTCAGCGTGCCGGTTTTATCCGAGCAGATGATCGAGGCGCTGCCCAGCGTTTCTACCGCAGGCAGACGGCGAATGAGTGCGTTCTTTTTGACCATGCGCTGCACGCCGATGGACAATACGATGGTCACAATGGCGGGCAGTCCTTCGGGGATGGCAGAGACCGCCAGTGATATCGCCGTCATAAAGATATGCAGCGCGGGAATATCATTGGCAAGACCTACTACGAAAATGATGGCGCAGGCGGCCAAAGCCACGATACCTAAATATTTTCCAAGCTGCGCCAGCTTTTGCTGCAGGGGAGTCTGCGTTTCGCTTTCATTATCCAAAAGGTTGGCGATCTTACCCATTTCGGTATCCATGCCGATGGCGGTCACCACCGCGATGGCGGTACCGTAGGTGATGGAGCAGCCGGAATAGACCATATTGTGTCGGTCGCCCAACGGCGCGTTATCCTTGACCTCGGCGAGTGCATCCTTTTCCGACGGGACCGATTCACCCGTCAGCGCCGATTCTTCGGACTTGAGTCCCGCGCTGTGCAGCAGTCTGGCATCGGCAGGCACAAAATCTCCCGCCTCCAGCTTGATGACGTCGCCCGGTACTAATTGAGAGGCGTCGATCACCATCTCCTGACCGTCTCGAATCACGCGCGCGTGAGGAGCTGACATATTTTTGAGTGCGTCCAGAGCCTTTTCGGCTTTGCCCTCCTGATAAACGCCCATCACGGCGTTGAGAATCACGATCAGCAGGATCAAAGCGGGCTCGAACAACTCACCCCAATTCTTTTCCACGCAAATGACTGCAAAGGATACGATGGCGGCAACGATCAAGATCAGGATCATAACGTCCTTGAACTGATCGGCAAAGCGTTGCACAGCCGTCTTCTTTTTCTTTTCCCGCAGCTTGTTGGCGCCGTAGCGTTGCTGACGGGACAACACCTCCTGCGCGCTCAAGCCCGATTCGGCGTTGGTGGCAAGCTGTGTTAAGACCTCTTCTTTTGCTGCACTGTAAAGTGACACTTCGTCTTCCTCCTAAATTTAAAAAAATAAACCAAGTACGGCGAACCATACTTGGTGTCAAACAAAATTACGACTCCATGCATAGCTCAGGGGCACGGCATGAGTCTGGCAAATTGAAGCAAGCCAGGTTGCAAGAACCAGGATGTTGACTTGCTGCGCAGGGTGTGCGCTTGCTACTCCCTCATTACGTGACTTATTGTACCATAGCCCCGATTAATTGTCAAGATTTGGAACTGAAATTCAAATAAAGTTCATAACCTTGTTTTATAACAGTACAAAATGCTTGCGATGATTTTCCAAAATCCCTTCCCGCCGCAGCTTGCCGATCTCGGCTGACAGTCCGCTGCGATCCACCTGCAGAAAATCCGCCAGCTCCTGACGGTCAAATTCAATGGTAAACCGATTACTGCCCACCTTTTTGGCCTGCAGCATCAGATATGCCATCAGCTTTTCGCGGGTGGTGCGCTTGGCGGTAACCTCGATTTTTTGGTGAAATAAAATGGTCTTGGCAGCCAGATCCTTCATTAAATTAAAAATGAGCTGCTGATGAAAGCCGCAGCCGTTGGCACAGGTGTGCAGGATATGATTGCAGTCCAGCAGCATAATTTCGCACGGCTCGTTGGCAACCACCGTCACGGGCAGAGAAGGAGTCTGCGCGCAGGCAAACGCCTCGGCAAACAATTGAGACGGTGTGATGTTGCTGAGGATACTGCGGTTTCCGTAATAATCCACCTGCTGGATCTGTGCGCTGCCCGACAAAACGATGCCGATATATTTTGCAGGATTTCCTTCCGCCATAATGGTGTATTTTTTATCAAAGAAATCCACGCGCGCCCCCAAACAGCTGAGCATCCGCAGCAGGTCTTGCTCGCAGATTCCGTCAAACAAAGGGCATTTTTGCAAAATTTCAGAATATTTTTTCATATTTTCTCCGTTTGTTGAAATTTCAACATACTTTTTGCCCTCATTATACCATACTATCCCCAGAAAAACAAGGAGGTTACGCATAATGATTCGAAAAATTATCAAGATAGATGAAGAAAACTGTAACGGCTGCGGTGCTTGTGCCGCCGCCTGCCATGAGGGTGCCATTGAAATGATCAACGGAAAAGCCAAGCTCACCCGCGAGGATTACTGCGACGGCTTAGGGGATTGCCTGCCGGCCTGCCCGACCAACGCCATTACCTTTGAAGAACGTGAGGCACCCGCCTACGACCAGGATGCCGTTCGTCAGGCAAACATGAAACCGTTTGGCGTTAAGCTGCCCTGCGGTTGCCCCGGCACGCAATCCAAGACCATCAAGCGTGAGCCGACTGCTGCAGCAAAAGCCGTTTCGGTCACAAGTCAGTTGTCGCAATGGCCCTGTCAGATCAAGCTGGTGCCGGTCAACGCCCCGTATTTTGAAAATGCCAATCTGCTGATTGCTGCCGATTGCACGGCGTATGCGTATGCGAATTTTCATCCGGATTTCATCCGCAATCACATCACGCTGATCGGATGTCCCAAATTGGACGAGGGCGACTATACCGAAAAGCTCACGCAGATCATTGCCAAGCATGCTATCAAGAGCGTCAAGATCGTGCGTATGGAGGTGCCCTGCTGCGGCGGATTGGAGAACGCCGTCAAGCGCGCGCTGCAGGCCAGCGGAAAATTCATTCCTTGGCAGGTGGTCACAATTTCCACCGATGGAAGAATTGTGGAGTAAATTTTGGAAACTATTGAATTTTTGGAAAAACTATGCTATGATAAGGACAATCTTTTTAAATTAAAAGAACCGAGGTAAAAAGGTATGAAGATTACCAACGATATCAAATATATTGGTGTCAATGACCGCAAGATCGACCTGTTCGAGGGACAGTATATTGTTCCCAACGGAATGTCCTATAATTCCTACGTAATCCTGGACGACAAGATCGCGGTTATGGATACCGTCGACGCCGCATTTACGCACGAATGGTTGGATAATCTGCAAAACGCGCTGGGCAACCGCAAGCCGGATTATCTGGTGGTGCAGCACATGGAACCCGACCATTCGGCAAATATTATGAATTTTATCAAGACCTACCCGCAGGCCAAGATCGTATCCTCTGCCAAGGCATTTGCCATGATGAAAAACTTCTTCGGCACCGATTTTGCCGAAAATCAAATCGTGGTGGCAGAAGGGGATACCCTTGATTTAGGAAAGCACCATCTGACCTTTGTTACCGCTCCTATGGTGCATTGGCCCGAGGTCATCGTTACCTACGAAAGCACCGAAAAGGTGTTGTTTTCTGCAGACGGCTTCGGCAAGTTCGGCGC
>JAFQKX010000030.1 GCA_017414705.1 Clostridia bacterium | reverse complement strand
GTATATCATACGGCGGAAGCCGTATATCATATTGCGTAGCAATATATCATTTTGTAAGAGTTTGAATTCATACACAAAAACGGCATAAATATCTTTTTTGTAGCCCATAGACAAGAAAAAAGTCACTTTTGTCTACTGACAAAGGTGGCTTTTTTCAATGATATCCGTTCCTTGGCACGAACGGGCGATATAGCTAACGCTATGATATCTGCTTCGCAGATGATATACGCTTCGCGTATGAAAGGAACGGATATTATATCATGCTTGCGAAGCAAGTATATCACGCGGCACAAGCCGTATATCATATCGCGTCAGCGATCTATCATTGAAAAACACAACATTATCAAAGGGATGACTACTACACATATCATGATTATTTTTATCAGTTTGCGTAGCAATGTTTATTTGGTATGTATAAATTATAGCATTGATTTTTTTGGATGATATGGTATAATCAAATTGTATGAGATCCCCTTTGCAAAAGTAACGTTGAAAAGGAGTATTTATCATGGATAAGCAAGAAGTCATCAAGGTATTGCGGGAGAAATTGGCGCTGTGGGATAAAATTATCCCTCTGATGACCAAGGCCACCACCGTCGCAATGCAAAAGGCGCAGGCCATGGAGAATTTGGAAAAGGATTCCAAACGGAGCTATCAATACGATTCTCAGATCAAGATCAAGAAAACGCTGCCGATTCATAACGAGTTAGAGATACAGGAGCAGATCCGTTTTCGCCATTCGCGTGAGTGCTTGGCGACTGCCAAAAAGAAATTTGCGCCGCTGCGCGTATTTCTGATCGTTGCTACCGTTATCGGTATCATCATCACCTCGGCACCGCATATTATGAATTTACTTGGGGATCAGATGGATCCTTATCTCAAGTTTGCAAGCACCATCGGCTACCGTGTCAACGGAATGGCATTTCAGGAGACCGGCTTTGATATTGAGCAACTGACCGCTTGGGTTCTCGCCATCTTTTCTTTGGGCGCGCAGGCCTTGACCGTCTTTTTGGCAGGTCTTTCCGCCTTGTCCTCCTTGAAGAAAAAGATCGAGAAACGCGTGCCGAGCTTCTCGTCTGCATCCAAGGGACTGTGGGTAGCCGCAACCGTGATCGTCGGTATTTTCGGCCTGTTCACCTGGGTCGTTACCACTCCCGTCGGTTTGGTCAGTTTGGCAGTTGTTATCTTAGCCTCTTTGATTGCCAACGCTTCTGTTGCCAAACTGCCGGATGCAACGCTTCCGCAGGCTACTCCCGCAGAGCTCCAGAGACTGCAGGATGCTAAAAAGCTGGACGAGGAAAACCGCGCCGCCAACGAAGCAGAGCGCAGGGATGAAAACGAAAAAGCCAAGAAAAAATTCCTGGACGAGCAGAAAAAGTATGCTAAGCAATGCAAGGATGAAATTGCGGCTTACGAAAAAGAGATCGACCAACTGACCGACGAGGTCGCCGCGCTGAAAAAGCAGGTGGATACCGAGCTGTTGTCCGAAAAGGATAATAACTACAATACCATTGAGCAGTTGCTCAATTACTTAGAAAACGGCCGTGCCGACACCTTAAAAGAGGCACTTTATATGGTCGATATGGCGAAAGAGCGTGAAAGAGACCGTGAGACTCAGCGTCAGATCGCGCATATGCAGATGGAAAACGACCGTTTTATGGCGCAGATGAAGCGCGATGAGGAAAGACGTTACAACGACCGGCTGTTGGCGCAGCAGCGCGACCACAATGAACGCATCCAACGCGAACAGAGCCGCCACAACGCAGAGGTTGAGGCGCACAACCGCGAAATGGAACGCGAGCTGGAAAAGATCAAGCGCGATCACAACTTATAAAAAGCAAAACCGACGGAAGCTTCCGTCGGTTTTATTTTGTCATTTTTTGCTTTCTCAGCCGTTTTGAATGTTTTGGATAAACAACCTTGCCAACGCCGTGATCTTGTCAAATTCGCCGTTTTTGATCCATTCCCTGTTGACCAGGTTTCCGCCCACGCCGACACCCTCAGCGCCGGCTTTAATAAAGTCGGAAACGTTGTTTTCGTTGACACCGCCGACTGCCAGCAGGGGAATGTTGTTGAGCGGGGCCTTGACTGCCTTGAGGTATGCGGCACCCAAATTGGAAATGGGGAAGACCTTGACAAAATCCGCACCTGCGCGGTAAGCCGTCAGGATCTCGGTAGGGGTCAACGCACCCGGCATGGAGACCATACCTTGTGCCACGGTCTGACCGATGACCTCGGGATTGGTGTCGGGGGAAACGATGAACGCTGCGCCCGCATCCTTGGCAAGCTGCAGCATCTTGAGATCTGTCACGGTACCGGCACCTACCAGCACGGCATCACCCATCGTCTCTTTGACGCAGCGGATAGCATCGGCGGTTTTGGCGTGTGAGGCGGGGTCCTTTTGGTCAAAGGTAAATTCCATCATGGTAATGCCGCCGTCGTGCAACGCCTTTGCCAGCTTGACGGCATCCTCGCCGAATACGCCGCGCACGATGACGACGATCTTTTTTTCTTTCACTTTTGCAATGATTTGTTCTCTCATAGAAGTCCTCTCCCAATTTCATAGGGTTTACGAAAAAATTATAGCACACGCAAAATCCGCCGTCAAGGGAAAGAACGGATGAATTTTCCGGGTGCGCGCCTTGACATTTTTCGAAACTGTGCTAAAATCAATATCAGCCGAACAAAAGAGGGGGAGACGCGGTATGAGTAAATGGATCCATTGCAAGCATTGCGGACACGAATATCGCAACACCTTGAAACGTTGCCCCAAGTGCCAAAGCTTAACACCCGTGCGCTTTAAAACGCTGTTGGGCGGTTTGTTGTCAGTCGCGGTTGCGGTTGCGGTGATCGTTGGCCTGATTCTCGGTTTTACCGAAAAATCGGATCCGAACGGATCCTCCTCCGACCTCGCTGCTCTTTCTCCCTCTGTACAAAGCGGATTCCAATCCTCTTCGAATTCCTCTTCTACGGTATTGAATTCGGCCTCAAGCAAACAAGAGGATGATCCTGTAGGATCGCAGTCCACCGCCTCGCAGTATCCGCAACCCACCGATCGGGACGGAAATATTAAGGTTTTAAGCGATGGCACGGTACAGATCACGATACCCCAATGGCTGCTTTTGTTGGTGGAGCCGGACTTTAATTATCAGCTGACCGAGCAGGAAAAGACGGAGTATAAATTCACCGGTATTACCAAAAATTCCGATGGCTCGGCAACCTACAGCGTAGGCTATAACGATGCCGCCCGATACCGATTGATTCTGGGCAGTCAGATCAACGGCAGTATTTCGGGACTCAAAAAGCTTAGTACCGTTACTAAGGTGGAGTTTACGCAACACGAATACGGTACCGTTAAGATCTATACCACGCATCGGGACGCTGCGCAGCTGCAAGGGGATCAACCGCTGCTGACCAATACGCTTGCCATCGGCATCAGCGCCACGGTATACCAGTATTTTCACATGGGTCAATCGGTTGGATGCACCCTGCAATTTTACAATGCAGACGGCGCTCTGATCGCGACCTCACCGTATCCGGCACTGCTGCAATAGTGTATCCTAATTAAAAACGCGGCTGATCATCAGCCGCGTTTTTGTTTATAAGCTTTGCTTGAGAATGGTTACGACTTCCTCACGGGTCAGGATCTTATAGCCGCCGCGGTTGATAAAGGTACCGTCGGCAATGCCGTCGATCATTTGCTCGGTTACGCCCAGCTCGGTCAGATTCATGACCAGCCCGATCTCGCGCATCCAAGCCTCCATGTGCTGCAGTCCCTCAGCCGCGATCTGCTCGTCGGTTTTGTCGGTTGCATCCACTTGCCATACGTTGACGGCGTATCGCTTGAACTTCGGCAATCCGTAGGGCAGCAGAAAACGGTAATACGCCATGGATACCGCCGCCAGCGTCATGCCGTGGGTGGCGTCGGTGTATCCGCCGACCGACTGTCCCATCTTGTGCACCATGAAATCGCACGGTTTTCCGCGATTGATGAGGGTGTTCAGCGCCCAGGTGGCGGTCCACATAATATTGCTGCGCGCTTCGTAATTTTGAGTATCCTGCACCGCAATGCGGCTGCTGTGGATCAGGGAACGCAGCAATCCCTCGGCCAGATAATCGCTGGTGTTATCGTCATCGCCCGAGAAATACTGCTCGATGATGTGCGACATAATATCGTAAATGCCCGCCACCATCTGATACTTGGGCAGGGAATAGGTCCATTCGGGATTCATAATGGAGAATTTCGGGAATACGTTGGGACCGAATACGTGACCGATCTTGAGTTTGGTTTTGGGGTCGGTAATGACGGCGCCGCCGTTCATCTCGCTGCCGGTGCCCACCATAGTCAGCACGCAGCCGACAGGGATGATCTTGTTGTCCACGTCCTGCATGCGCAGATAATATTTATCCCATGGATCTTCGGTGCAGTGTGCCGAGACCGAGACCGCCTTGGCGTAATCGCACACGCTGCCGCCGCCCACGGCAAGCAGCAGATCCACGTCGTTTTGTTTGGCGATCCTGCAGCCCTCGTATAATTTATCTACCGTGGGATTGGGCATAACCCCTGCATCCTCAAACACCTGCTTGCCGCATTGCTGCAGAATAGCAACGATCTGATCGTACAAGCCGGAGCGTTTGATGGAGCCCTTGCCATAAATGAGTTGCACCTTGGGACCGTATTGTTGAAGCTCCTGCTTGAGAGAATCCAGCGCATCGGGGCCGAAATACAATTTCGTGGGATTGTGATAAACAAAGTTACCTAACATGGCGATGTCTCCTTTTTTGGTTGCGTTGTGTAGATATTATATCACAGATTCCAATGATTTTCAATGAAATCGCGCAAGTGCGATGAAATCCGAGCAAGCTCGGATGAAATCTGCTAAGTTCGTTATCCTTTAGCAATAAAACGAATGCCTTTTCAATATTCTCTATCGTTTCCGGATGCCTTTTATTATTCTTCACGTTGATAATGATTCCTCACTTCATCAGCTCATCGGTAAGTCTGATGATTTCAGGAGCAATCTTTTCCCGTTCTTTCTTGATGATAGAGTTGTAGATGGGATAAGCCACTGAGACAAGCACGATACCAATAATTCCGATTAGGATT
>JAFQKX010000029.1 GCA_017414705.1 Clostridia bacterium | reverse complement strand
CATGGGATTGGGTGCTTTGGGTGCGGGTGCGGGCGCCGCATAATACACCTGCTGGGGATGCTGATAAACCGGCTGAGCAGGCGCTGCAGGCTGCTGATAGACCGGCTGAGCGGGCGTCTCGGGTACCGCGGCAACCGGCGCTGCGACGGGGGCAGTTTCTACTGCCTGCGGTGCGCCGCAAGCATCACAGAAGCGAGAACCGTCGGGTAAAGTTTTTCCACATTGGCTGCAAATCATAATAATTCCTCCTATCGTGAATCACACCGTTCCTCTTTGTACATCGGATACGGTATTCATCCCCTGAATTGACACAAAATCGGCTGCAGTATCCGCTTTTATGACTTTGTCCCTTTGATTATAACAAAATTCCTCTTTATTTTCAACCACATTTCCTGCAAAAACCGTAAAAAAGAGGTAGACCTTTTGCGAGACTTGATTTATAATAGAGATAATGTCAGTTTATATAATAAACTGAATGATCGGAAAGGACGCTGATTGCGATGAAATATGTAGTATTGTTATGTGACGGAATGGCGGACAGACCCATTCCTCAGAAAATGGAGCGCACGCCCATGCAGACAGCGCACAAGCCTAACATGGATGCTTTGGCAAAAACGGCTCGCGTCGGTCTGGCCAAGAGCGTGCCCGAGACGTTATCTCCCGGCAGTGACGTTGCCAATCTGTCGGTCATGGGATACGATCCGCTGAAATATTATACCGGTCGTTCTCCGTTGGAGGCGGTCAGCATCGGCGTGCCGCTTGCCGATGATGACATTGCGTTACGGTGCAATTTGGTCACCCTTTCAGACGAACCGAATTTTGACGACAAGCGCATGGTGGACTACTGCGGCGGCGATATCTCCACCGCCGATGCCGATGTTCTCATCCGTGCGGTGCAGGAAGCCCTGGGTGACGAGGAATTTGCATTTTTCACCGGCACGGCATACCGTCATTGTCTGCGTTGGCGCAACGGAAGCCGCGAGATCGGCAAGCTGACTCCGCCGCATGACATCAGCTCGCAGGTCATCGGTTCGTATCTCAACCACTCGCCCGCGGGAGAACGGTTGCTGGAGCTGACCAAAAAAAGCTACGAATTACTGAAAAACCACCCGCTCAATCCGCAGCGCGTGCGAGAGGGCAAGAACCCCGCCAACAGTATTTGGCTGTGGGGTCAGGGTACCAAGCCCATGCTGCCCGATTTCACTCAAAAGACGGGCCTCAAGGGCGCCGTCATCTCGGCGGTCGACCTGCTCAAGGGCATTGCAGGTGCTGCCAATATGACGGTCTGCGAGGTGGACGGTGCCACGGGATATCTGGACACCAATTTTGAGGGCAAGGCAGACGCCGCCGTTCACGCACTTCAGAACGGACACGATTTCGTCTATATTCACGTAGAGGCGCCCGACGAGTGCGGTCATCGCGGCGAATGTGACAACAAACGCATTGCCATTGAAGAAATTGACCGCCGCATTTTGGCGCGGATCCTGCCCGAGCTTGAAAAAATGGGTGAGTTCCGCATGCTCATCTGTCCCGATCACCCCACGCCGCTGGACGTGCGCACCCACACGCGTGAGCCCATCCCCTTCCTGCTGTATGACAGCAGCGCTCCCGTACAGGGTGTCGAGACCTTTACCGAAGATACGGCTGCCTCAACGGGGCTGTTTATTGAGCAGGGATACACCTTATTGGATCTTCTGATCAAGGAGTAATTGACGATGAACAACGGTTTGATTTTAATTTGCATTGCGGGACTTGCAATACTTCTGCTGGCAGTGCTGGTACTGCTGATCGTACTGCTCACACGCTTCTCTCAAAAGGATGACGGGCAGAAAGAGGCGGCACAGCAGGCTGCCTTGCTGCAGGAGCTGCGCAATGAATTTGACCGTTCCCGCAACAGTTCGGCAGAGCGCGACGAGCGCGCGGCGCAGCGGATTCACGCGCTGCAGACTGAGCTGCTCAAGCAACAAAACGAGAATCAGCGCAATCTGTACGAAACGCTGGAAAATCAAAACAAGCAGGTACGCACCACCCTTTCGGAATCGGTGGGAAAGCTGCAGGAAAGCAACGAGAAAAAGCTGGAGGAAATGCGTGCTACGGTAGACGAAAAGCTCAACGAGACACTGACCAAGCGCATTAATTCCAGCTTTCAGCAGGTCAGCGAGCAATTGACCAACGTATACAAATCGTTGGGTGAAATGAAGGAGTTATCCTCCGGCGTTTCGGATTTGCAGCGGGTGCTGACCAATGTCAAGACTCGCGGCACCTGGGCAGAGGTGCAGCTGGGTAATATTTTGGAACAAACGCTGACCAACGACCAATACGCCACCAACGTTTCCATCAAAAACAACCGTGAACTGGTGGAATACGCCGTCAAGATCCCCTCGCGCGAGCGCGACGGGGAAACGGTTTGGCTCCCCATCGACTCCAAGTTCCCGGTAGAGGATTATCTGAATCTGCAGACCGCCGCCGAACACGCCGACAAGGTTGCTACGGAAACCGCTGCCAAGGCATTGGAGGCACGCATCCGCACGCAGGCAAAGGAGATCGGCAAATACATCAACGTGCCGGAAACCACCAATTTTGCCATTATGTTTTTGCCCACCGAGGGCTTATATGCCGAGGTTTTGCGCCGTCCCGGTCTGGCAGAGGAATTGCAGAACCAATATCATATTATGATCGCAGGTCCCACCACCATTACTGCTTTTCTCAACACGGTGAGCATGGGCTTTCGTACCATTGCGTTGGATAAAAAAGCGGCAGAGGTCTGGGACGTATTGGGTGCCGTGCGCGGCGAATACGAGAAATTCGATCTGGCATTGGCAAAGGCACGCAAGAGCATGAATGCGGCACGCGAGCACATTGACAAGCTGCAGACGCGCAACCGTCAGATCGGCCGTGCGCTTAAGACGGTGGAAAGCATTGACAATCCCGCACTCATCGGCATTGAAGACAATCTGCTGCTGACGCAGGGCGATATCACGGACGATGCCGTTGCAATCGAGGACTGAGCAATTAGGCGGCGGACTGATCTGTCGCTGTGATGCGGTGCATCCGCTGACGCAGGACGCCGTTTTCTTGGCAAGCTTTGCCGCACCGCAGCCGCAGGAAACCGTGTGCGACCTCGGTACGGGCAACGGAATTATTCCGTTACTGTGGCGCGCCGAGGGATTGGAAGGTGCTATTACTGCCGTTGAATTGATGCCGCAGGCAGCGGCATTGGCGCGGGAAAATTTTTCGCAAGGCGCACTCAAAGCACCCATTCTACTGCTGCAAGAAGATCTGCGGCGGCTACCCGAGCGATTCTTTGCAACCTTTGATTTGGTCTGTATGAACCCGCCCTTCTTTGCGCTCGACAGTGCGCGGAAAAGCCCGAATACCGAACGCGCGGCGGCACGCAGCGAGGTGTTCTGCACCCCGCAGGACGTCTGCCGTGCGGCGGCAGAATTATTAAAGCCGACGGGACGATTTTGTTTCTGCATTCCGCCTGCGCGGCTGGAGGATTATCGTGCAGCACTCGCACAGTCGGGATTGACGATGGTCCGAAAACAGTTACAAAGCAGCGCCTGCGGCGCACCGTATCTGGTGCTGCTGGAGGCAAAAAGGAGTAACCTATGAAATTATATGTGGTAGGCACCCCCTTGGGCAACCTGAGCGATTGGTCGCCACGGGCAGCAGAGACGCTGCAGCAGGCGGATTTCATTGCCGCCGAGGACACCCGAGTGACCATGAAGCTGCTCAACTTTTTGGGGCTGAAAAAGCCGTTGGTGAGTTACCATGAGCATAATAAGCATGAAAGCGGCCCTCGTATTCTCTCCCGCATTGCGGCGGGAGAATGCTGCGCGTTGGTGACCGACGCGGGTATGCCCGCCATTTCGGATCCCGGTGAGGAGCTCATCCGCGCAGCACACGAGGCGCACGTTGCAGTAGAATCGGTACCCGGCCCCACCGCCTTTGCTACGGCGTTGGCGGTCAGCGGGATGCCGAGCAAGCGGTTCTGCTTTGAGGGCTTTTTATCTCAAAACAAGAGTGAGCGGCGCGCGCATTTGGATGAGCTGCGCACCGAAACGCGCACGATGTTATTTTACGAGGCGCCGCACAAGCTCAAAAAGACGCTGGCGGATCTGTGCGAGGTATTCGGGCAGGAGCGCCCCGTTGCGTTGGTGCGTGAGCTGGCCAAGCTGCACGAACAGACGCTGCGTATGACGTTGGGAGAAGCCTGCGATTATTACACCGAAGAAACTCCGCCGCGCGGCGAATTTGTCATCATCGTGGGCGGCAAGCCCCTGCAGGAGGAATCTCAAGCATCTGCCGATCCCAATGCCGCATTGGCGCTCGCCAAGCAGCTGCAGGCACAGGGACTGTCGGCGTCTGCTGCGGCCAAGGAAGCTGCTCGGCAGACCGGCTGCAAAAAGGGTGAAATCTATAAATTACTGACCGAGGATTGACCGATTCATGAAACGATTGCTGCGTTATTTACGCCAAAGTCTGATACAAACCATCCTGGCACCGCTGTTCAAAATGTTGGAGGCGGTGTTTGAATTGTTTGTGCCGTTGGTGGTGGCGGATATGATCGACAACAGCCATTTGGGCACCCAATATCTGCTGACACGCGGCGGTTTGCTGCTGGCGCTGGGTGTCATCGGTCTTGCCAGCGCCGTAACGGCGCAGTATTTTGCGGCACGCGCAGCGGCGCGTACCGGAACGCTCATGCGCAGCGACCTGTTTCGTCATTGCACCGCACTGTCTTACACGCAAATGGATCAAACCGGAATTTCCACCCTCATTCAGCGCATGACGGGCGATATCAATCAGGTGCAAACGGGGGTCAACATGTTCCTGCGCTTGTTCCTGCGCTCCCCCTTTGTGGTGGCGGGTGCCATGGTCATGGCGTTTACCGTCAATGCCAAGGCAGCACTGATCTTTGTTGCCGTCATTGCCGTTCTTTTTGCGGTGGTGGGACTGCTGACCAAGCTGACTATGCCGTTGTACAAACACAATCAAAGCCGTCTGGACGCGGTGCTGCGTGCAGGACGCGAGCATCTGACCGGCGTGCGCGTGGTACGCGCCTTCGCTCGCGAAGAGGAAGAGCGTCATTCCTTTGCGCAAAAGGGCGAGGTGCTATTTGCAGGACAACGCAAGGCAGGGCATCTGTCCGCGTTATTGGGCCCGCTGACCTACGTGATTATCAATCTGGCCACCGTTGCGGTGCTGCAGGTGGGTGCCGTGCAGATCGACACGGGAATCCTGACCATGGGCGAGGTCATCGCATTGGTCAATTATATGTCGCAGATCCTCATCGAGTTGGTCAAGTTTTCCAACCTCATCATCACGCTGTCCCGCGGGATGGCGTCACTATCCAGAGTCAACGATATTTTTGCGCTTGAGCCGCCGCAGACGGCAGGGCAAAGTGCTTCTACTGCTTCCTGCGACGCTCCCGCCGTGGAGCTGCGCAACGTTTCCTTCTCCTATCACGGAGAGGGCAAAGAGGCGTTGCGGGACGTTTCGTTTTCCCTTGGGCGCGGACAGACGCTTGGCGTCATCGGCGCCACCGGCAGCGGAAAGACCACCCTCATTCAGCTCATTCCCGCTTTTTATCCTGCGAGCAGCGGGCAGGTGTTGATTGACGGCATTCGCGCCGAGGAATGGGACAGCACCGCGCTGCATCAAAAGATCGGTATCGTACCGCAAAAGGCACAGCTATTTTCGGGCAGCATTCGCTCCAACCTACTGTGGGGAGACGAGACCGCCGACGATGCCGCCTTGTGGCAGGCGCTGGAGACAGCGCAGGCGGCGGACTTTGTCCACCGCAAGGACGGCGGTCTGGATCATGAATTGGAAGCAGACGGCGCCAATCTCTCGGGCGGACAAAAGCAGCGTCTGTGCATCGCGCGCGCCTTAGTGCGAAATCCTGAAATTCTGATTTTGGACGATGCCGCTTGCGCATTGGATTACGCCACCGACGCCAAGCTGCGCAAAGCACTCAAGGGCTGCACACAACAAACGGCGGTAATTTTGGTATCCCAACGCATCGCAACGGTGCGCGGTGCCGATCAGATCCTGCTACTGGAGGACGGCGAGGTTGCCGGACTCGGCACGCACGAGCAGCTGCTGCAGAACAACGAGGCATACCGCGAGCTTTGTGTGCTGCAGCTGGGAGAGGAGGCGCTCGGATGAAACGCAATTCTTCTCAAAAAGGCCTGATCGCCCGCATTCTGCGGCTGGTTTTACGACAAAAGGGTCTGATCGCAGCATCCCTTTTGTTCTCGTTGGGATACGTCGTACTGACGCTTGCCGTGCCGGTGCTGACCGGAAACGCCATTGACCGCATGATCGGTGCGGGGCAGGTGGATTTTGCACAGATCGGCAAGGTGTTACTGCAGATCCTGCTTTGCGTGGGTGCGGCAGCGCTGCTGCAATGGGGGATGAACGCCGTCAACAACCGTATTTCCTTCGCCGCCGTTCGCGACCTGCGGCGCGCGGTGTTCGATCACGTCACGCGACTCGAGCTGCGCGTTTTGGACGCCCATCCCACCGGTGAGTTGCTCAGCCGTATCGTGACCGATGCCGAACAGCTTTCCGACGGACTCAATATGACGCTATCACAGCTGTTCCCCGGTGTTGTCACGCTGATCGCAAGTCTTGTATTTATGCTGACCATCTCCCCTGCCATCACGGCGGTGGTGTTCGTGCTCACGCCGCTGTCGCTGCTGCTGGCGCGGTTCGTGGCGTCACGCACCTTTAAAATGTTTTCCCGCCAGTCCGAGGTGCGTGGGCAGTTGACTGCCTATACCAACGAAATGCTGAGCGGCTTGTACACCGTCAAGGCTTTTGACCGTGAGCAGCAGACCGCCGCGCGGTTTGACGAGATCAACCGCGAATTAGAGGGCGTTTCGCTGCGTGCCACCTTCTTTTCCTCACTAACCAATCCCACCACGCGCTTTATGTACGCCGTGATTTATGCCGTAGTGGCGGTTATCGGATGCTTTTCGGCAGTAGCGGGCGGCATTACGGTAGGCGGACTTTCGGCATTTCTTTCTTACACCAACCAATACACCAAGCCGTTTAACGAGATCACGGCGGTCATCACCGAGTTGCAAAACGCCTTTGCCTCGGCGGCACGCATTTTTGATCTGTTGGATACGCCTGCCATACAAGAGCCGACGGCACAGCTGCCCGAGGCGCGCGGCGCGGTAGAATTTGAGAACGTAGCGTTTTCCTACCATCCCGAAAAGCCGTTATTACGCGATATCGATCTCAAGATCCAACCGGGACAGCGCATTGCCATCGTCGGCCCCACCGGCTGCGGCAAGACCACGCTGATCAATCTGCTTATGCGGTTCTACGACGTGGATAACGGCGTGATCCGCGTGGACGGCACCGACATCCGCACCGTTTCGCGCGAATCGCTGCGGCGCAGTTTCGGCATGGTGCTGCAGGACACTTGGCTGCGCTCGGGCACCATTCGCGAAAACATCGCCTACGGAAAGCCTGACGCCACCGAGCAAGAGATCGTTGCCGCCGCCAAGGCAGCACACGCCCATTCCTTTATCCGCCGTCTGCCCGACGGCTACGATACCGTTCTGGGCGAGGACGGAGGCTCGTTGTCGCAGGGGCAAAAGCAGCTGTTGTGCATTGCCCGCGTGATGCTCTGCCTGCCGCCCATCCTGTTGCTGGACGAAGCTACCTCCTCCATCGATGCCATGACTGAGCTGCGCATCCAAAAGGCGTTTGACGAAATGATGCGCTCGCGCACCTCGTTTGTGGTGGCGCATCGCCTTTCTACCATTCGCAATGCCGACGTCATTCTGGTCATGCAGGACGGACGCATCGTGGAGCAAGGAAACCATGACACTCTGCTGGCGCAAAACGGTCTGTACCGCGAGCTGTATCAAAGTCAATTTGCAACACAAGAGGAACTGTAATCATACGAATAAAAACCCGCCGATTGGCGGGTTTTGCTCTTATCTTTTTGAAACAGGGATACTCTGCGCTCGGCATTTCGCCGACGGCTCCGAGCCGTAAACGGCAAAATTGCCGTGCTCGAGACTTTGGCAGCCGCCTCGGCTATCGCGCCGCGTCGGCTGCGTCGCCGAACCCCGTTGGGGTTCTCATCCCTTCCTTTTTCTCAAACAAAAACAACAACCCGCCGATTGGCGGGTTGTTATTTTTGGCTGGGGAACAGGGATTCGAACCCCAACAGGCAGAGTCAGAGTCTGCAGTGCTACCGTTACACCATTCCCCAATGAGAACATTCCTATTATATAATATTATTTGAATTTGTCAAGATAAAAATGCAAAAAAATCTCAAAAATCCTTGTTTTTTTGATCCGAAATGCTCTTCATCAATCGCTTGGGCAGGTGTTTGCACAGCAATGCAGCCGTCGCGCCTACGGCGATGCCGGTCAAGGCGCCGCAGATGAGCAATGCGGGCAGATACGCCGTTGCGATGATGGGGTAACCGAACAGTATCGATGCCACCGCAAGCTGGCCGACGTTATGCAGCATTCCGCCTGCGGTACTGACGGCGGGCAGGCTGAAGCGTCCAAGGAGCAGCAGCAGCCACATGGCAGCAAAGCTGAGTGCTGCACCCGCAGCGGAATATAAAAAGGATGAAAAAGAGCCGAACAGTGCGGCGCTCAATACAACACGCACCAAGCTGACCGCCAAGGCATATTTTGCGCCCACGGCGTACAACAAAAAGACCGTTACCACGTTGCTCAATCCCAGTCGCATTCCCGGAATCGGCAAGGCAGGCAGCAGTGTTTCAAGATAGGAAAGTCCCAGCGCCAACGCGGAACAAACACCGCAAAACGCCGCAGTTTTGGCTTTTGGGGAGGTCATTGTGCCGCCTCCTTTCGCCAAACCACCACACCGTTGGGACGGCAGACGGCAGGCTTGGTATCCGTCACGATGCCGCTTTTGACACACACGTGATCGGGGCAGGAAGCATCGGTAATACGCGCTTGTCCGTCTCGGATCACCAATCGGTTGATACCGCCGTTTTTAGAGCGAATGAGGTATTCGGTATCACGATCCGGGGAAAATTCCGCCACAACGGCACCGTCCACCTCCACCACGATCCAATCGGAATCGGTTTGGGAAGAACGCGGCAAAAACAGCAGGCAGCTTGCCGCCAACAGCAATGCCGAAACGGCATACAAAGCCACGTCACGCCGACGGAAAAACAGGTGCTTCATGATGCCACCGCCTGCTTGGAAAAGCCATCGGAATACTGCACCGCGCCGTCTGCCGACACCAGCATGATCTCGGTATCGGGCAAGGATTTTGCCAGCATCATCGCCTGCTGTGCAGGCAGGAAAAACAACCCCGTGGATAAGGCATCGGCTGCCACAGAATCACGGCAAAGCACCGACAAGCTGCGGTAAAGCTGACCCGGATACAGCGTATCGGGGTCGATCAGGTGATGATATTTCACACCGTTCACGGTATAATAGCGTCGATAATCTCCGCTGGTGGACAGCGTACTGCCCGAGGGGATACGAACGGTACACAAGAATCGTTCGGGATCACGAGGATCCTCCACGCCGACCGTCCACTCGGTGCCGTCGGGCTTATTCCCCACGGCGCGCACCATACCGCCCAGATTCAAAAGCAAGGAGGTGAAACCCATCTGCTCGGCCGTTTTTGCCGCCTGCTCCAAGGCATATCCCGTGGCAAGGGCGCCCAGATCGACCTGCAGGGCGGGATCGGAAAAATACACCGTACCTGCGGCGCGGTCCAAAACGATATGCTCGGGATCGATATGCGCTGCAGCCGTCTGCAGAGCCTCGGAATTGGGCAAGGCTGCGGCATCGGGATGCTGCTGCGCCTGCGTTCGGCAGTCGTGCCACAACCGCAGTACGGCACCCATCGCAGGGTTGGTCTTTCCTTGGGTCAAGTTGTAATATTCCTTACCTCTCTCCAACAGCTCGATAAGGCGCATATCCACCTGCACAGGTGCTTTGCCCGCCGTTTGGTTGAGCGTGTACAAATTGTTGATGCCTTCATAGGCCTGATAGTTGTCGAAGAGCTGATGTAATTCTCTGAGAAGGGTAAGCAACTGCTCACTCTTGCGATCGAACTCGGCTTTTGAGGTCTCGTAACCGGTCAAGACCGTAACCGAATCAAACAACGCGAGGTCGGTGGTCTGATACCGCTGCAGAGACTGCGCGGTTTTGCCGCAGGCGCAGCAGCCCAACAACAAGGTCAAACACAACAACAAGCAAAGTCTGCGCACCGCATTACCCCCTCTTGCAAATTCATTACTATCATCATACCATACATTGCCGCAAAAATCCACAGAAAAATCCGTAAGCAACACCGACTGTGAAAGCGAAAATTTTATTATTATATATTATAATGTAAAGATCATCAAAATTTTGCCCGAAAAAATCCCCTAAAAACGGATTTTTTCTTATATTATAATGTAAAGAGCATTTCTCAAAAAACCGAAAAACACCCCCCTTTTTCCTTTGTATATCAAAGGGAAAAGTGATCTGGAAAACGCAGTAAAAAATCAGGATGAAAATACGGCCAAAACAGGGGTGAAAATCGGGGCGTTTTCAGCCTGTGAAACTATCAATATTACAAGTTGTAATATTGGGATAAAAAAAGCAAAAAAATCAGCCGAAAAACGGCTGAAATTATACAAAAAGTTATTGCAGAAATCCAAAAAACGAAAAATAGAGGATTTTTTCAAAAGACTCTGAAATTTTCGTTTTAAGGGACGAAAAAAATAAAGCGGTAAACTTGTGATTTGTTTTTTAAAATTCGGCAAAACGAAAATTTTAACGATTTTTCAAAAAGTGGCAGAAACAAGATACAAAAAACGGTGATTTTTTTGATTTTTTTCGGATATTTTAAAAAATCGGGGTGAAAGTGGGGGTGACGTGTCACGAAGCCTTGCTCACACGACAACCTGCAAAAATACCGTGATTTTTCTCTGTGAAACACGCTTGTTTTTTGCCTGTCTTTTTTCTGCCGAAAACGACCCCGAAAAAAGAGTGTTTACGGGCACAAAAAATCGGGAATCTCCGTGCGGAAATTCCCGATTCTGAAAAACCGATCTTATTGTTCGGCATCCCGCTGCAAAAGCTCCTGCAACGAGATCTCTTTGAAGGATTTTGCATAACGCATAACTTTGTTGCTGTAGGAGGTCTTCTTGATGCCCTTGACAAAATACTTACGAGCTCCCGTCTCACCCATGTTATACGCCATGAGCGCTTTGTGATAGCTGCGATATCTGCCGTACAGATCCGAAAGCATATACACACCGGCCGTGGCATTATCTTCAAAATCCAAGAAATTGGAAATGCCAAGCTCTTTTTTGAGTGTCTTGTGATTGATGCGTGCGATCTGCATCAGTCCGTAGCAACGACCGTTTCGGGCGGAGGGATTGAAATTGCTCTCCACGCGCATAACGCCGTAGACGGTTTTGACGTCCACGTTGTACTTCTCACACAACGCGGTAACAAATTCCTGCTGCTCGCGGGTGAGGGGGACGTCGTAGTAGGTGATGGCGGGTTGCGCCTGCTGTGATTGTGAGACTTCAGTCTCGGGGGAATCAACAATGAGTTTGTCTTCAGACAGGTCACCGTTTCCCACGCCGCTGAGGGTTGCCGTTTGGGCAAGCTCAAGTGTGTGGACGCTGAGGTTCAGAGTAGGTACGTTCTGCGGCGAGGGGAGTGCAACGATCTGCTGATCTGCGTCCGACGCGCCTGCTTGGAATCCTTCAGCGGTGTTTTCGCCGTACGGCAGCATGGTCCCGAGTTGATGGTTGGTACCCATCAGGACCAGCGGCAGAACGGCACCGATTAGTATCCGTTTCATAACTTCTCCTGTTGTGTAAATTACCGGTTCGCAGGGAGTGAAAGAATGGGATTTTTCAGCTCCGCCGAAAAACGCGAACGGCAAAACTATACCACCAAGTCCAAAATTTGTCAAGTCTTTCGTGTTTCAGACCCCCGAAATCGGACAAAAAAACGGTTTTAATTTTTCGGGTTTTTTTGAACTTTGGCAGGTTTCATTGTTAAATATAGCCAAAAGATACCGTTAATATTCATTTTCTTTTGTTGAAAATAGAAGAAAAATGTCGAATCGGTCAAAAAAGGGCTTTTTTACCCCCAAAAACAGGCTCTTTTTGGGGCAAAAGAAAATGGACAAAACTGAAGAAACGGTAATTTCAACTCCCCGTTCGGTAGTCCGATCCATTCACATTTTCAAAAAAAGACCGTCGGGATTTCCCCGACGGTCAATAGGGTAATTTTCGTCCTTATTCGACCAACAGCGTCACAGTCTCCAACGCCATCATCTGCGGCAGCTCAAACACCCCAAATCCATCCCGTTGCCGTGCAACCAGAGGAATCTCCTCCCCGCGATACAGCAGCGTTGCCTGTTTTGCACCACAGACGCCGTACTCCACACCCTCAGCGGGATCCAGCGAAAGATTCACAAGGGTTGCCATGGTGCGTGTGCCGTCGGTACGCACAAACTGCGGCATCAGATGCGGCGCATAGAAGCGAGTATGGATCTTCCCTTTCGCCAGCCATTCCGCCACCCGCTGCATCCGCACAAGGCAAGGATAAGAATCGATCTTATGGTAGCCTGCATAGCCAAGAACGCAGACTCTGCCACCCAGTTCATTCTCAAATAAAGAAGCGGTCATACCATAATGTTCTCCGTGCAGACCACATAGGTCACCGATGGACACAACACCTTCACAGACAGGTTCCAAAATGACCGCACTGCTACCGAAGAAGGCAGGATGCACATTACGCTTGAACCCCACCGCATCGGCATTCACCGGATGGTCGGTAAAATACTCCTCAATACTGTCTGTGTATTCCTTTTCGCTGCAGCGCACGCCGATGTATTTTTCAAGCCCCCTACGAGCGAAAGCACGCACGGCTTTTGCATCCAATATCACGGAGTTCTTGAGAAAATCAAGCAGTTGCTCATCCGTAAATCCGTCTGCCAGATCTCCGGTAAACACCGCACCGAAGGCGCTGCCCGCCTCCAAAGTCAACGGGATGCCGACATGGGAAAGCCCATAGGTGTTGCGCACATCGTGCTGCGGCCGTCTTGCGTCATAGGTGGCAATAAAAAAGCTTTCCCCGTCGTGCAAGGGTCTGCGCCGATCGTACTGCGATGAGATGGCAGGATAAAACCCTACGCCGTGCATGCCGCGTGCGAAACATTCCATCCGATCCCACGCCTTACGCGCTACGGACATGGCTTGGTACAAAGGTCCGAGATCTTTCCCAATCATGACCGGATCGGGTGAGAGGGTGTTAAGCAGAACACCGTTCATACCCTGCGCAATGGCAAGTGTGCATTCATCCAAATTAAAGCGCACGGATTTCTGCAGCAACGAGTAGTTCGGAAAATCCTCAACCTCGTACTGTACATCCGTTACGGATGCGGGATATTCCGCTGCCTGCCGTGCACAGGCAAACGCCTTGTTAATGAGGTTTGCAGGAGTCTTGTCATCGTAGGTGCCCTCACCCGGACGCGCCATACAGCCTCCCAGCGCGGGGAACCATGCAGCAAAATCCATGCCGTTATAGGTGCTCCAGCCCTGATGCTGGGTCTGGAAACCAAGGCGTATCTGCGCATCTACTGCACGCACCGTCTCGCCGATCTCTGCGAACAACTCGGTGATTCTGTCGCTGATATCCCCTACCCATGCGTTGCGCAACTCTACGGCATTCGGCTCGTTCATCGCCGCAGTCAGCGTCTCGCGGGTATAGTCGGTGCTCATTTTTCGATTGAAGCGCTTGATGCACTCCGGACAGAAGCAGGCGCATTGGATCCCGTTCAAGAAATATTTTACATCGTCATCCACCCACATGAAATCCGGTCGGCACTGCGCATACATCCGATACTTTTCCAGGATAAAGGCGCGCATATCTGCGTGCTGCGGGCAAAAACAACCCTTGGCAAGCTCCCCCGCGGGGCTCATCATAGGATGAAACGGCTGTCCGTAATACTCATGTCCCTCATCAATATGTCCGAAGGTGCTGTGCACGCTAAAGCCGACACTCCGAAACCCATGTTCCTTCAGGGTACGGATGCGGCGGGCAAGGATCTCCGCCTGAGGACGCAGTTCACTCAAGGGAATGGCACCGTGATGGTGGTAGTCGGTAGTTATGGTCAGCTCATCAAAGCAATCTCTGTATTCCTCTAAAAAGGCAAGAAGACGCCCAAAAGCTTCATCCTCCAAAAACGGGTAAATATGGATCCTCTGTGCAATCTTCATATCCATGCTCCTTAGTAGTGTTTTCAGACCATAGAACAGCGGGTTTATCTTTCGAATTATTATCGTATATAATAGCATTGAACCAAAAATTTGTCAAGCCGCATGAAATGTCCAAAATTGATGGACAAAAACGAAGAAATGACTTTTCCCTTTTGAAAAAAGCAATTCTGAAATAAAGAAAAACAAGATATTATCTTTACAAAACAACCACTTTCTTTTATAATAAAAAAAGCACTTGATTCACAGGATTTTTTAGAGAGAAATGAGGTCTTTTCTGATGGATAAAAGCTGTAAATTTATTCAAGCAACCAAGGAATTCAACACGTTTGAGCAACCGGTGCCGGCTCCCTATCTGCGCAAGCGCTTCACTGCGGATGCCGCCTGCGTGGCAACCGTAACCGTTGCCGCCTGCGGTTTTTACGAGTTGTATCTTAACGGCACGCGCCGTACAAAAGGAGTTTTGGCGCCCTACATCAGCAACCCCGATCATTTTATCTATTATGATGAATATGAGCTGCCGTTGGATGCGGGCGAAAACGTTGTGGGATTATTACTGGGCAACGGGTTCCAAAATAATCCCGGCGGATACATTTGGAATTTCGATCAAGCCCCGTGGCGCAGCGCGCCGATGGCAGCCGTTGAGATCCGCTACCCCTCTGCCGACGGCGAAACCGTGACCGTGTCGAGTGATTCGTCATTTAAAACGGCTCCCTCCCCCATCCGCAGTGACGATTATCGGTTTGGCGAAACCTACGACGCTAATTTTGAAATTCAGGATTGGTGCTGCAAGGAGTTTGACGATTCTGCCTGGAGCAATGCGCTCGAGGTGCAGCCGCCGCGCGGAGTACTGCGTCGCTGTGAAGCCGATCCCATCACGGTGCAGGGTGAAATGAAACCCATTGCCGTTTGGCAAGAAGACGATGCTTATATCTATGACTTCGGCGTTTCACACGCCGGTGTTTGCCGTCTGACGGTACAAGGAACGCCCGGACAGGTCATTCAATGGCAGCACGCCGACGGACTGCGGGACGGAAAATTCGATCTGGCACCTGCTTGGTTCGTGCGCGAGCGCTGGGAGTACGACCGCAAGATCGTACATAAGGATACCTATATTTGTAAGGGAGAGGGCGTCGAGACCTACGTCCCCGCCTTCACCTATCACGGCTTTCGATACGTTCGGGTAACGGGAATTACCGCCGAGCAGGCAACCCCTGAGCTGCTGACCTTTGTCATCGAGCATTCCACCCTGCAATCACGCGGCGGATTTTCCTGCTCAGACGAGACGGTCAATCAGCTGCAGGAGATGACCCGTCGCAGCGACGTGTCCAATTTCCACTACTTCCCCACCGACTGTCCGCAGCGTGAGAAAAACGGCTGGACTGCCGATGCCGCATTATCGAGTGAGCAGACGCTGCTCAACTTTAACCCCGAGGTCAGCTATCGCGAATGGTTGCGTAATATCTGCAAGGCGCAGCGCGACGACGGCGCTTTGCCCGGTATCATCCCGACTTCCGGTTGGGGATATCATTGGGGTAACGGACCCGCATGGGACTGCGTATTGGTATATCTGCCGTACTTCACCTACCTCTACCGCGGTGAGACCGATATGGTTCGCGAATGTGCCAAGACATTTATGGCGTACCTGCATTATCTGACCACCCGCGTGGATGAAAAAGGCCTGATGCACATTGGCTTGGGCGACTGGTGTCACATAGCAAGCGACACTCCCAAGGCGCCGTTGGAGCTGACCGACACCATCCTTTCGATGGATATTGCTCAAAAAATGGCAGTTCTGTTTGACGCGGCAGGCATGACGGCGCAGGGCGAGTTCGCCCGCACGGTCGCAGACGGATTCAAACGCGCGGCGCGCGAGCACCTGATCGACTACACCACCATGACAGCGCTGGGCAACTGTCAGACCAGTCAGGCCATGTGCCTGTTCTACGGCATTTTTGCTCCCGAGGAGCAGGAGGCCGCCTTTGCAAAATTATTAGAATTGGTGCACGAGGCTGACGATCATTTGGACGTGGGCGTATTGGGCGGCAGAGTGCTGTTCCACGTGCTCTCGCAGTTCGGACAGACCGATCTGGCGCTCAAGCTCATCACCCGCCCCGATTTCCCCTCTTACGGCAACTGGATCGCACGCGGCGCTACGACAATGTGGGAAAGCTTTTGGCCGGAAAACACCCGCATTGAATCGCTCAATCACCATTTCTGGGGCGATATCAGCGCGTGGTTTATCAAAACTCTTGCCGGTATTCGTATCAACCCGCACGCAAACGACGTCAACTGCGTTGCTTTCTGCCCGCAATTTGCACAAACGCTGACCCACGCCGAAGGCTATTACGACGCGCCCGCCGGTACGGTGCGCAGCGCCTGGAAGCGCGAGGGAGATACGGTTCGTCTGACGTTGACGGTACCCGACGGCATGACCGCTACACTGGCGGCACCGCAGGGATACACCCTGACGAAACAACCCGCAAGCATCGGCTCGGGAGACTATATTTTTGTCAAAAACTGACAACTTTTACACCAAACGGCATCGGCTGAAAACAGCGGATGCCGTTTTATTTTTTTGTGAACATTTCACAAATGTTTTTACCGTTTCCGGTTGACATTGTTTATATTCACTGATATAATACTATCAGTATTGTATTTCCGGCTTTTCCAAAAACAAAACAGAAAGGGTAGAAAACAATGAAAAAACCGGCAAAAACAGATGCAAACGGGTACCGTAAATTCGGCATGCGCGACAAGCTCGCCTATGCCGCGGGTGACCTGGGTTGCAACATGAGCTTCTCTTTGAAAAACACCGTACAGACCTTCTGGCTGGTGTACATGGCAATGGAAACGGGCTTACTGTCGATTCTGTTGCTGATCGTGCAGATCTGGGACGCCATCAACGATCCGATGATCGGCTCTATGATCGACGCAGACAGAAGAAAGTACAAAATGGGCAAATTCAAAACCTACATCCTGATCGGCGCCATCGGTCTGTTGGTGGGCGGCGCAGCAGTCTTCCTGCCCTTCCCCAACGCTTCCGTAGTGATCAAGGCGATCCTCTTCATCGTCGGCTACATCATTTGGGATGCGTTCTACACCATCGCAAACGTGCCTTACGGCTCAATGCTGTCGCTGGTGACCGAAAACGCCGGTGAGCGTGCACAACTTTCAACCTGGCGCTCTATCGGCTCTATGATCGGTAATATTCTGCCCGGCATGCTTCTTCCCGCCTTGATCTGGAAGAAGGAATTCAACGCCGACGGCACTCCCATGATCAACCCTGAGACCGGCGTACAAGTCGAGACTCTGCTGGGCAACCGCGTGTTCATCGCCGCACTCATTATGGGTATTTTGGGCTTTGTCTGCTTCTTGTTCATGATCAAAACCATCACCATTCGTGTGGATGAAAACTCTGTCAAAACCAACGATTCCGAGAAATTCAACGTTTTCAAGGCATTCGGAAACTTTATGAAAAACCGTCCCGCCGTGGGTGCAACCGTCACCGCGATGGGTATGTTCCTGGGTATGAACGCCGCTGCTACCGCCGTGACCATCATGTTCGCCACCTATTTCGGTATGGCAAAGCTGTCGGGTGTGGTGCAGATGGTCGGCTTTATCCCGATGTTCTTCTTTATGCCCTTCATCAAGAAGATCGTCAATAAGTTCGGTAAGAAGGAAGCCTCCGTTGCCGGTACCATCGTTTCCTTGGTGGGCGGCGCGATCATGCTGATCTTCCCGCTCATTCCCAACAAGAGCGCTTCGCTCGTCGTCTATTTGATCGGTTTGGTGCTCTTCGGTCTGGGCATGGGTGTTTACACCTGCGTATCCTGGGCGCTGATGGCAGACGCGATCGACTACAGCGAATGGAAGTTCGGCAAGCGCGAGGAAGGCACCGTCTACTCCCTGCATTCCTTCTTCCGTAAGCTGGCGCAGGGCGTTGGCCCCTCCGTCGTTCTGGCGGTCATGGGTCTGCTCGGCTACGTGTCGGATCTGGGCACCGGCGGACAATCTGCCTCCACGACCTATAATATGTGCTGGTTGGCAGCCGGTCTGTATATGTTCAGCGCCGTGGTGCAGTTCATCGGTCTGGGGCTGATCTACAACCTCGACAAGAAGACCATGGAAAAGATGAACGCCGAATTGGCTGAGCGCCGCGCTGCAGCTGCAGCGGATGCTCCCGCTGCCGTTGCCGAAGTCAGCGGAAACTGATCTTACCTTATCAATGTTCGGCTGCCTCGTGTAGCCGAACATTTTCTTATCATTATCATACGGAGGTCTTTTATGAGAACCATTATGAGTCTGAACGCCGGATGGGTGTTCAACAAGCAAACCGAGATCCCGACTGCTTTGCCGACTGACTGGGAGGGCGTGGATCTGCCCCATTCCTGGAATGCGGTGGACGGTCAGGACGGCGGAAACGATTATTTTCGCGGCACGGCGGTCTATGCCAAAGCCATCCGCAAGGCAGACCTGCCTGAGGCAGCACAGTATTACCTGGAGATCTGCGGTGCCAACTCCTCTGCCGACGTCTATTTGAACGGTGAAAAATTGGCACATCACGACGGCGGTTATTCTACCTGGCGCGTCAACCTCACCGAAAATCTTAAGGATGAGAGCCTGCTCGTCATTGCCGTGGACAACAGCCCCAATGACCGTGTTTATCCGCAGATGGCAGACTTTACCTTCTACGGCGGTCTGTACCGCAACGTCAACCTGATCTGTGTGAAAGAATCTCACTTTGATTTGGACTATTACGGTGCTCCCGGTATCGCCATCACCCCCACGGTAGAGGGTGCAAACGCTACCGTCAAGGTAGACACTTATTTGACCAACCGCAAGGAAGGTCAGAGCATCCGTTATACCATTTACGATGCCGAAGAAAAAGAGATCACACAGATTGAGTCGGCTGACACCACCGTCGAATTTACTTTGGAAAACGTGCATCTGTGGAACGGACGAAAGGATCCCTACCTCTACTGCTGTGAGGCAGAGCTGATGGAAAACGGTGAGGTGCTGGACAACGTCTGCAACCGCTTCGGCTGCCGTTATTTTGAGATCGATCCCGAGCGCGGCTTTATCCTCAACGGCGAGGAGTATCCCCTGCGCGGCGTGTCCCGCCATCAGGATCGTTGGGGCATAGGGAACGCCTTGTTGCCCGAGCATCACGAGGAGGATATTGACCTCATCTGCGAGGTCGGTGCCACCACCATCCGTTTGGCACACTATCAGCACGATCAGTATTTCTATGATCTGTGCGACGAGCGCGGTCTGGTCATTTGGGCAGAGATCCCCTACATCTCCAAGCATATGCCCGACGGGCGCGAGAACACCATTTCGCAAATGAAGGAGCTCATCTCCCAAAATTATAATCACCCCTGTATCGTAGTATGGGGTCTGTCCAATGAGATCGGCATCGGCGGATCGGACGAGGATCTGTTGGAAGACCACCGCATCCTCAACAACCTCTGCCACGAGAT
>JAFQKX010000028.1 GCA_017414705.1 Clostridia bacterium | reverse complement strand
CTGCTGCATTTACACCTTGAAATTCGGGCAGTATTGGACTTCATTTTGTGTAGGAAACTCGTCCGTTTCAAAATGCCTTATATGCAGTTTCTGTTCGTCAGACCGAGGCTTTGCCGTAGGCTTCCTTCAGACTCCGCCTCACAACGGACGCCCTTGCCCTTAGCTAACAGTTCCTACTGCCAAGTCTGTAGTGGACTTTCACCACCAAGTAATAACGCATGCCGAGCGCACTACAAAAAAAACATCCGTGTGAACCATACGTTACACGGATGTTTTTTTGAAGCTGTTAAGCGCCGATCTCATCGCTGTCGAGCAGGATAGTAAAGGGGCCGTCGTTCAAGAGCTCCACCGCCATATCGGCGCCGAACTCTCCCGTTTGCACATTGGAGATCTGCTCGCGGCAGCGGGCGACGATATAATCGTACAACTGTTCGGCACGCGCAGGGTCTCCCGAACGAAAGAAGGAGGGGCGAAAGCCCTTTTTGCAATCGGCGTACAGCGTAAACTGCGACACCAGCAGCAATCCCCCGCCGACGTCGGCAAGCGAGCGGTTGGTTCTGCCCTCTTCATCGGCAAAAATGCGAAGCCCGCAAAGCTTATGCACCATTTTATCGGCGGTCTGCTCGGTATCGCCCTCGCAAACGCCGATCAGTACCAAAAAGCCTTGGTCGATCTGCCCGCTCACGCGGTCGTCCACCGTAACCGAGGCGCGTTTGACGCGTTGAATCAAAAATCGCATAGTGCCATTCCTCCGTTTTTAATAGAAGGTCGCAACGGGATCGGCCGGCGGATCGGTCTTTTCCAGACTCATAACCTTGAGAACAGGGCCCTTTTGTCCGTAAAGCTTATGGTATTCCACCGTCAGCTTTCCCGTAAGGGTCAGCCAGTCACCGGTGGCGAGTCCTTTGGTCTTTTGGCTGCGGCAGACCATGCCGTGATAGGTAATATCATCGGCACAGCAGGTCATAACGTGCCGTCCCGCCACAAAATTATCGTCGGGTAATTTTTTGTTAAAGGCAATGATGCCCTTGAACTGAATCGTCTTGCCTTGATACTTTGGCATTTCTTCCATTAGGTCGTGGTAGAAAATGGCGTAGTCGCGATCCTCGATCACAATAACGTCGGCAGACAGATCAAACGGCAACGGATCCTCAATATCGTCGGGCTCCACCGAGCCGTTGACGTATTCGTAAGCAATATCGGCTCGACGCGTGACACCGCGCACCAGCTTGTGCAGCGCCATTTTGTCAAATCCCGACTTGGCGCGGTTAAAGACCACCAGCTCGCAGCTGGTCAGCTTGTCCACCACCAGCTGGCGCATATTGGCGTTGTAGGACAAAATGGTATTGGCATCGGCAAACATCATTTCCTGACAGATGACCCAGCTTTTTGGCATTGCATTATAAAGATGATCCAGCAGCCACATACCGTTGTATTCCACGATGACGCGCGAGGCCTTGCATTCGCGCAGGGCTTGGGCCAGACGCTGCTCGGTCAGCTCCTCGGGAGAGTCCACGGTATAGACCGCCACGTTTTTGCCCGAGAACAAGGAGGGATCGTATTCCTCCTCCCCCTCCTCACACAACAGCAGCAGGGTATGCTCACCGGCATTAAACCGCTTGTCCTCCAGCGTTTCCTGGATAAACTTGGTCTTGCCGGCATCCAAAAATCCGGTGAACAGATAAACGGGAATTTCAGTCATACGCGCTCCTTACAAATTGAATAACGCAGTCAATTTTTCTTGGTTCAGTCCCGAGCCGATGACGCAAAGGCGTCCGATCACACCGGCGCAGCCCTCACGCACGTCCGCCTCACCCGGCACGTAGTCGAAGTGCAGCCATTGTCCGTTCTCGCCCGCGACGATGCCTTTGGCGCGCAGCACCATACCGTAAGCCTCGGAATCATTGAGGGTATCCAGTGCGGCATTCAGCGCAGAAGCGGTGTAGGTACGGGTGGTCTCCCTGCCGAACGAGGTAAACACCTCATCCGCGTGATGATGGTGATGCTCGTGGTCGTGGCAACCGCAAGAACAATGCTCATCATGCTCGTGGTGATGATGCTCATGCTCGTGATCGTGGCAGCCGCAGGAGCAATGCTCATCATGCTCGTGATGGTGATGCTCGTGTTCGAGCTGCTCCAACGCAAGCTCCAGCGTGTCGCGACGCTCCATGGCGGCCAGAATTGCATCGCCGCTTAATTCGTCCCAATCGGTGGCGATCAGGACGGCATCGGGATTATGCTCGCGCAGCAGCGCGGTGCATTGGTCCAATTTTTCCTGACTCATGCCCTTGGTGTGACTCAAAACGATGGCACTTGCGTGCTCCACCTGATCGTTAAAGAACTCACCGAAGTTTTTCATATAAACGCGGGCTTTATTGGCATCCACCACGGTGGTGAAGGTGTTGAGGCAAACCTCACCCTCCACCTGCTGCACGGCGCGGATGACGTCGCTGAGCTTGCCGACGCCCGACGGCTCGATGAGAATACGGTCGGGGGCATATTCCGTCAGCACCTGTGCCAACGCTTTGGTGAAATCACCCACCAACGAGCAGCAGATGCAGCCGGAATTCATTTCGGTAATATTGATGCCGGCATCCTGCAGAAATCCGCCGTCGATGCCGATCTCGCCAAACTCATTTTCAACTAAAACAAGCTTTTCGCCTGCGTAGGCTTCTCCGATCAGTTTTTTGATGAGGGTGGTTTTTCCGGCACCCAAAAAGCCGGAAAAAATGTCAATTTTTGTCATGTGATCAATCCTTTTTATACATCATAGAATCCCAACACCACGATACCTGCCAGCACGGCGGCAATGGACAGATAGTGCTTGAGGGAAAGCTTTTCCTTGAGGAACACTCGGCTCCACAGCACCGAAAGAGCGCAGTAGGCCGAGATAATGACCAGACCCGGCTTGAAATCCGAGACCACTACCATCATATAGAAGATCTGACCTGCCGTCTCGCAGACGCCGCCCAAGAGCTTGGGAACGTCGTATTTTGCCTGCGGCTTTTCGCGCTTGAGCAGCAGATAGATCAGGCAGCCAACCGCCATGGCAAGCCAAGTGAACTCGTAGGCGGTATTGAGAATGTCGCCGCACAGAAGATCCAATTTTTCCTCGGAAAGATCGGGATAACGCTCTGCCAGCGTAACCAGATAGTTGTCGGCGATCATGGTGTCGACAAAGGTGCCCAAGGAATCCAGCACGCAATACAAAATGGGGAACAAAATTGCCAAAAAGCTCTTGGCGTATTTACGGTTGGAGGCCTTTTGACGCTCCACACGCGCGCCCTCGTCCTCGAAGTGCTCCACAAAGCCCAACGAGACGACACCTGCCACGATGGCGATGACACCCAAAATGATGGGAATATTCAAAAAGATGCGATTGGAATCCTCATCGGGGACAAAGGTGACGCCGAAATAGATCAGGCTCATGATCAGCGCCACGGCGCCCGAGGAATTACAGATGGGGGAAGAAATCGAAAGCTCGATGTAACGCAGGCCGATATAGCCCAGGATCATAGAGGTGATGTACAAGAGAGACGCCGGCAGATAGATCCACATATCGTAGAGCGAGAACGGGATGTCCTGCGCAAGGATCATCCACAGAGCGTGGATGCCCATGATACCGCCGACGGCAACGCTGACCTTCCATTGGCTGGACTTATCCTCGTTGCGGGTGCCTAATTTACTAAACGTATCCGAGCCGCTCCAACAAAACAGAGCGACGATGGATGCCCAAAATGCTGACATAATTTTCCTCCTAATAAAGCAAATTTCAATATCCTCTTTTCAAATTTGCAGATGGAGGCGAACGCAAAAGCTTAAAGGGGCTTGTGTTCTGTTTCTTTTTCAGGGGGTTCCAAGGGTTCATGGGGATTCCTCATTCCTCAGGGGTATAGAACAACGATAAAACCGATTCATAAAGTGAGGTCTCATCGGGATAAAATTCAACGAACTCCTCCCCGCGCTGCGTGGTGCCCTGTACGCTGACGTACTCAAAGCGACTGCCCAGATCGGCGGTGACGCAGCAGGAGGCCAGATAGGTGATCTCGGCCAATGAGAGAGAGGTTTCGGTATACGGCTGCATGGTGTTATACATCGACACGATTGCGGTCGGGTCCTGAGTGAGCTTGGCAGCTGCCGCGGTGACCAATGCGCGCAATACCTCTTTTTGGCGTATCATACGACGGTTGCTGGCATCAACGTCGTCGTTTCTCGCGCGCAAATAGGCGTGCAGCTTGTTGCCCTTGAGGGTATACTGCTTGCCCTCCTTGAAATAATAGCCATGGCTGGAGACGTTTTCGTTGCAGGTGACGGTAATACTGCCTACCAGATCCGACAGCTTTCGGATGCCGGAAAGATCCAGCACGGCGGTTGCCGACGGCGCAATGCCGTAGAGCAGGCGCTGCACCGAAAGACTGACGTTTTCGGCACTTTCCTCGGCGGTAGCGCCGTAAGCATAAGCCAAACAGATCTGCTGCAAAACGACGCCTGCAGAATTTCCGTCCTCGCTGATCTCGTCCACCTCGACCATAGACTCGCGCGCAATGGGCAGGATCTTTACGGCACCGCTCTCGGTGTCCAGACAGGCAAGAAACAGCGTATCAGCCTGTCCGTTTTCGCCGTAACCGTGATTTTTGTCCAGATCCTTTTTATCAACACCCATAAACAGAATGCTGACGATATTTTCATTATAGCGGTATTTGCGCCCCTGATAAATCAGCGTCAGCCCGTCGTCCTCGACCTCACCGACCGCAGGCGGCGGAGTAACGGTCGGGGTCTGCTGCAAGCTCTTTTTTCCCATATGATAAAGCACGAAGTAAGTCGACACCAAAATCAGGCAGATCGCCAATATCACGCACAAGATCACCAAAAGCACACGTTGCAGACGCTTGATCGCAGGCTTTTTGTCGTGCTTGGGCGACTCAGCTTGGGGATTTGGCATCTGCGGGGCGGAATCATTGGACGGGTTGTTCATCAGTCAGCACTCCTACCACTAAATAGCGTTGGGATTTAACACCGGTGCAGGTGCTTAAAGTAATGATGCGATCCTCGGTGGTGACCGAAATCGAATCGTTGACCTGCTTAACGGTGGATTTGGGCGAGGTGACCTGCTTGAGAAACTTGGCGTACTGCTCATCGTCGCGAAAATCAAAGGAATACAGCAAATTGCGATTATCGTACGCGAAGGCAGAGACGATCTTGTAGGTCAGAACCTTGCCGGGGATGTAAACGTATATGGTATCGTTCTTTTCAAAATACTTACGCTGGCGATATTTGCGCAGCGTACCGAACATGGTGCCGTTTTGCATATTGTGACCGTATATAACGGTATTGCGGTCGGTGAAATCGGCAACGTTGGCCTTTTGCATATAGACCGTGCCGGCATAACGGTATTTTTTGGTGGGGCCGCGGTGCAGATAATAATCCTCCGGCTCGTCGGCGGTGGAACGCGCGATCTCGTAATCCACGCCGGTACCGGGGATGGTGACCCAAGCGCAAATGCCCTCATTTTTTTCATGCAGCGCGTCAAACTTGGGCTTCATATCCTGCGCAGCGGCAATGGACTTGAGCGATTCCTCGCTCAAGGAAGAGACCTCGGAGGTATCGGGGTCGATCACGGCGGTATTGTTTTGTGCATTGGGGTCCAGCTGAATATGCGGAACCTCCTTATACTGCGGTAAAAGATGCCATGCCAAAATAATGGCACAGATCATAAAGAGAATGGCAAACACCAAGAGCAAAACGGTGCGCAGCTGTTTTTTGGATTGCTGTTTCACAAATACACCTCCGTGTCAGTCGGAAAGAAAAGGGATCGCCTCTGCATTCAAAGACGATCCCCTCAAGCAGCCGCAGGACCACACGGACGCATCGGGTCGATGTCCGCATTCCTCGGCTTGTTTCGTTTGTATTTTGCTGCGCTTAGCGGGCCTTACGTGCAACGACGATGCCTGCCGCACAGATCGCCATCATGACCAGAATGACCGCGGGCACCACAAGATCCGAGGTTTGAGGAGACTTGCCGGTCTCAAAATCCGGAACAGTGGTGGTAGTGCCGTCGTAGTTGGCACAAATGATCAGGTCGGTGTGGATCTCCAGGACGGCGTCCTTGGTGGTCAGCGAGCCGCTGATGAAATCGTAATCGGTGCCCTCGATGGCCTTAACGGTGGTGGTACCCTTGGTAGCCGCCAGAATGGGGGTGACCTGTGCACCCTTGCCGGAAGCGGCGGGCACAACGCGGTAAATGCTCCAGCCGTCAAACTTGCCGTCGCCCTCTGCGCTGATCTCAATGGTGTCACCCTTGATGACGGTGACCTTGACTGCCTTGGCACCGTTACCATCCTTAATCATTGCGGAGACCTTGACGTTGGCGGTGGGGCTGTCACTTGCAGCGCTGGCGCTGATGGCGAAGACGCCGCAGCAGATCAGCAAGCAAACGCTCAAACAGATCGCAATAAACTTTTTCATGTTAAAAATCCTCCCAAATTGATATTAGAGAAGAAACGATATAAAGATACATTTCAATTATAGTATGCCCCAATCGAAAAGTCAATAGTCCTGCAAGAATTTCCCATAAAAAATCACGGAAAGTGCGAAAAAAATCGAAGTTCTTCGTTTTTTGTCGAAGGAAATAAAACCGCCCCAAGTAATCGTCGGGGCGGTTTATGAAAATCAGTTTTTTGTCTTGCGTACTGCCTTGACCACAGAAGAAATCGTGGGTGATAACACAAGGTTGGCGGTGAATTCTACCAAAAAATTGATACCAACGATAATCACCACCGCGAAATAAAGCACGGATGTTCCGCCAAATCCATTCTTACCGGCAAATTCGGCAATAACATCGCGGAATACAGTCAAGATCCCTGCCAAAAAGATGCCAGTATTGACAATGGGAGCTGCCGCAGATGCCAACACAATTACTGCAAAAGAATGTTTTTTGAATGCCTTTGCGATCAGTCCGGCAACAAATCCGGCGCCGATTCCCTTGAGCATGCAGACCAACACCGTCATAATGGGATGTGCGGTCCACATCATGGTCGAGAATTCTCCCGCACGTCCGGTAATCACCAAAAAGGTAACCACCGCACCAAAAATGCCGCCAAGCACGGCACCGGATGCGGGCCCGAACAACACGGCTCCCACCACAATAGGAACGAGTACCAAGGACAAGGTCAGTCCGCCGGGAAGCGGGATGACGATCTGCTGCAGCACAATGATAATGGCTGCCAGCATGGCAAGCTGTGCCAAACGTAGGGTTTTTGATTGTTTCATAAATATCAACCTCCGCTGACGTTCCGTTGCGTTGAGGAAAACCCGATCCTCAATTTCTCGGATACATCGCTGTTTTATTTCAAAACGCCGGTTCTCTGCTCCATCCGTGCCGCAAGGGTCACTGTGGAATGAGATGGGATTCAGGCGTTTCGATCAAAGATAAGCTTGAGACCCTTGAGCAGCAGGTGCTCGTCCACCACGATATCCTTGCGCTTGCAATGCGCAACGACCTGCGCGCAATGTCCGCCGGTGGCAATGACGCTGACCGGTTGACCCAGCTCAGTCTCCATACGCTCGAGCATCCCGTCGATCATGGCGGCGGCACCGAAGACGGTACCCGACTGAATGGCGCCCACCGTCTGCGGGCTGATGACCCGCTCGGGCGCCTGCAATGCCACGTACGGCAGCTATGCGGTACGCTTGGCAATGGCATCCAACGAAATGCCGAGGCCTGCCGAAAATGCGCCGCCGATAAAGGCACCGCTCTCGTCCAGCACGCACAATTTCGTAATGGTGCCGAGGTCGGCAATCACGCAGGGAGTTTTCATACAAGCTGCTGCAGCGACGGCACCGCACACAAGGTCAGCACCCAGACCTGCAGGCTGGTCGATATGAATATTGAGTCCCGTCTTGACACCGGGACCGACGATCAGCGGTGTGACACCGACGGTTTCCTTGACTGCCTTGACCAATACACCGGTCAGCGCGGGCACTACCGAGCCGATGATGGCACCGTTGACCTTATCACAGTCCACCCCGTGCAGGGAAAAGATCGCCAGCAGGTCGGCGGCATACTGATCCTCGGTACGCTGCAATTCGGTCGCCATACGCGCGGTAAAGCGAAGGGTCTCCCCTTCAAACACGCCCAGCGTGATGTGTGTATTGCCCATATCCAGCGTCAGCAGCATCCAACCACTCCTATCATATCTTTTGGAAAAATCAGGATCCATGAGCATTATACTCTTCTCGGCAGCGTAAATCAAGTTAAAAATTTTTTAACAAAATCAACATACTCTCGGCACACTTGTTTTGTATAATGAAGACACTCGATCGGAAAGGAGCGTTGCAATATG
>JAFQKX010000027.1 GCA_017414705.1 Clostridia bacterium | reverse complement strand
TTGCTGCAGCTGCTCGGCGCTTTTTTTTGCGTCAGACAGATCGATGCCTGCTTCTTGCAAAAACGCAGCCGTACCGCCCAAACAGTTCTCGTTTTGATATACGCCCTGCACGCCGCGTCCCGCCACGGCACGGAAATCCTGTACCGCCTGCGACTTAACATGACGATTTGCGGCGAACTCCAAGACCGCTTTTGCCAACGGATGCTCGCTGGATCGCTCCAACGATGCCGCAAGCGTCAGCAGCTCGGCTTCGGTGAATCCTTCACAGACCAACGAGTGAGTCACGGCGGGATGCCCCTTGGTCAGGGTGCCGGTCTTGTCAAAAATGACGGTATCGGTCTTGTGTAATAATTCCAACGTTTCGGCGTTTTTGATCAGAATTCCGCGCGAGGCACTTTTGCCCATCGCCACCGTCATGGCAACCGGTGTGGCAAGCCCCAATGCACAAGGGCAGGAGATGACCAACACCGAGACGGCTCTTGCCAGCGCGAAGGAAATGTCTTGCTGCACAAAAAGCCAAACGAGAAAGGTTACCAGCGCAACGCTCATAACAACGGGGACAAAAACGCCGCTCACCCGATCTGCCAGCCGTGCGATGGGGGCCTTAGAAGCACCCGCTTGCTCTACCAAAGCAATGATATGCGAAAGAGTCGTTTCTTTTCCCACCTGCTCGGCACGCACCGTAAGCGCACCGTCCAAATTGGCGCAGGCGGTCAGTACGCGGTCACCCGCAATCTTTTCCACCGGCATGCTTTCTCCCGTCAGCGCCGATTCATCCACCGTGCCGTGCCCTTCTACGATGACACCGTCGGCAGGAATGCGCTCACCCGGATGCACCAAAAACAGATCTCCCGACTGTAGCTCTTCGAGCGGGATCTGTGTGATGGTACCGTCGCGCAGCACCGTGGCAAATTTGGGTGCTAACGCCGTCAGCTCTTGCAACGCGCTGCCGGTCTTTCGCTTGGAGCGTTCCTCCAATGCCTTACCCACCGTCACCAACGTCAGGATCATGGCAGACGAATCAAAATACAGATCCGCCCCAAAATCGGCCGCCGTCTGCACATCACCGTATCCCAGCGCATAACAGATGCGAAACAAGGCGTATAAGCTGTATCCCACCGATGCCCCCGAGCCGACCGCTACCAAGGAATCCATATTGGCGTGCCCTTGTGCCAATGCCTTGAAGCCGCGCACAAAAAAGCTGCGGTTGAGCACCAGAACGGGGATGCATAAAAGCAATTGAATCACACCGTTGACCGCCAAGTGCTGCGGTTGGGTCAGCCAATGCGTCAGCGGTAAATGCAGCATATGTCCCATGGCAACGTACATCAGAAGCACGCAGAACACCGCCGAAAGACTCAGGCGAACCACCATTGCATTGCCGACTTTAGTTTCTTTTTGAGCAGCGGCGGGCTCTGCCTTTGGAACGTCCTCCCAAACGGTGGCAGAAAAGCCTGCCTTTTGCACCGCTGCAAGGATCCTTGCAACCGTCTCGTCGCCGCCTTCAAATTCACAGATCATGGATTTGGCAAGCAGATTGACCTCTGCCTTTTGCACCGCCCCCAGCCGTCCTACCGCTTTTTCCACCGCAGCAGAGCAGGCGGAGCAGCTCATGCCCTCCACAAGAAAACGCTGTTTCACAAGATACCTCCTTTTTCGGTTAGCATAAGGTAACTACAGTTTCAGTATACCACAAAATTCAAAAGAAGCAAGAATTTTTTACAGAAACATAAGCAAAACCCAACGCAGTGCATTGGGTTTTATGAGGGTTCTTGTTTTATTTGAAGAACAAAGGCAGCTTTTGCAGGAAGGTGATGTCCTTGCGATCGGCGGCGTCGCCCTCGGCAAGCACCGCAGCCTTGCCCACGATCTGTCCGCCGGCTTTTTCCACCAGTTCTTCGCAGGCCTTCAGCGATTCGCCCGTGGAAATAACATCGTCGATAATGACGACACGCTTTCCTTCCATCAGCGCAACTTCGCTTTCGCCCAAATACAGATGCTGTTCCTTTTGTGTGGTGATGGATTGCACCGTCACCTCAATGGGATCACGCATATAGACTTTCAGCCCCTTGCGTCCTACCACGTACGGCTTGCCGCATTGACGCGACATTTCGTATGCCAGCGGAATGCTTTTGGCTTCTGGGGTAAAGATGACGTCAAACGGCGGCAGCTTTTTGATGAGCGCGCTGGCAGAAGCCACCGTGACCTCTACGTCACCAAACAGAATAAAAGCAGCAATGTCAAGGGTATCACTTACGGCAAAGCGCTCCAAATTGCGCTTGAGCCCTGCGATCTCGATCTCGTAAAACTTACTCATATCACGCCATCTCCGTATTCAAAACTTTTCCGCCCAAAATATGGAAGTGCAGATGATGCACCGTCTGCCCTGCGTCGGTACCGCAGTTGGAAACGATGCGGTAACTGCTCAGACCTTCTTTTTCTGCGATCTGCGGGATGCAGGCAAAAATATGTGCGATCACCGTGCTGTTTTGGGCGTTGATCTCGTTGGCACTTGCCAAATGCTGCTTGGGAATGACAAGAATATGCACCGGAGCCTGCGGCGCAATATCACGAAACGCCAGACATAGCTCATCCTCATACACCTTGGTGCTGGGAATCTCACCGGCAATGATCTTGCAGAACAAACAATCCATTTCAAACACGCTCCTTGTACGGTATTTTTAGTGCAGCATCGGTTCCAAAACCGATTTGACTGCATCCAAAGCATCTTTCAGCTTGGCAGCATCCTTGCCGCCTGCGGTCGCACTGTCGGGGCGTCCGCCGCCACCGCCGCCTGCGATCTTGGCGATCTCTCGCACCAGATTACCGGCGTGTGCACCGCTTGCCATGGCCTGCTTACCGCAAACCGCAACGAAATTGATCTTGGCACCGTTCTTGGCACCGAATACCGCAACGGCATCCTCGTGATCGGCCTTGACCGAGTCAGCCAAGGCGCGCACGGCATCCATGGTCGCTTCGCCCAGATCGGCAACGATCAAACGAACGCTGCCCACCGCCTCGGCATTTTCGATCAACGAGCGGGTGCGTACCGCAGCAAGCTTGCCCTCCAAGGATTCTGCCTCACGCTTAACTTCGCGCAGTTCGGTCTGCAGCTGTGCTGCACGGCGGGGGAGATCGTCGGCGTTTTGTACCTTCATCAGTCCTGCCGTCTCGTCCAGCAGCTTTTGCTTGGCGTTGAGCAGCTCCAGAACGCCGCTTCCGGTCACGCCTTCAATACGGCGTACACCGGCTGCAACCGAGGTCTCGGTCAGAATCTTGAACAGTCCCACCTTGGCGGTATTGTCTACGTGGGTGCCGCCGCACAGTTCGGTGGAGAAATCGCCCATCTTGACCATGCGTACCGTCTTGCCGTATTTTTCGCCGAACAACGCCATGGCGCCGTTCTTGCGTGCCGTTTCCATATCGGTCTCCACGGTGTCTACCGCTTCACCCGACAGAATATGAGTGTTGACCAGCAGCTCTACCTGCTGCAATTCTTCAGCAGTCAATGCTGCAAAGTGCGTAAAGTCAAAGCGCATACGCTCGCTGTCCACGTAAGAACCTGCCTGCTCTACGTGGCTGCCCAGCACCGCGCGCAGCGCCGCCTGCAGCAGATGGCAGGAGGAGTGGTTGCGGCGAATGGCGGCACGACGACCGTCATCGATCTCTGCCGTCACGGTGTCGCCGACCTTTACGCTGCCGTCGGTCATGGTGCACAGATGCAGATAAACGCCGTCGGTCTTTTTGGTATCGTTGACCTGCGCCGTCATCGCGTCATTGCGGATAATACCGCTGTCACCCACCTGACCGCCGCCTTCTCCGTAGAACGGGGTCTGATCCAGAATCAGGGTGAATTCACCCTCGCCGATCTCGTCTACGCTGCCCTCGTCGGTCAGAATGGCAAGAACCTTAGCTTCTGCAACGGTTTGTGCGTATCCCACAAAAGCAGTCTGCGGCAGTCCTTCAATGGCCGTCTTGGAAGCGTCGCTCCAGCCGCTGATATTGCCGCGTGCATCGCGGGCACGCTGACGCTGCTGCTGCATAAGCTCGGTAAAGGTCTCCTCATCCACCGTCAGATTTTTCTCCGCAAGGATCTCGCGGGTCAGGTCGATGGGGAATCCGAAGGTATCGTACAGTTTGAATACCTCGGCACCCGAAATGACCGTCTCGTTTGCCGCAAGGCTCTGTGCAATCAGCTCGTTGAGCAGATTGAGTCCCGCATCAATGGTGGCGGCAAAACGGTCTTCTTCCATAGCAATGACTTTGAGGATATATTCGCGTTTTTCACCCAATTCGGGATAAGCACCGATGTTCTCACCAATGACTACCTCGCACAGCTCGGGCAGGAAGGCACGGTCAATGCCCAACAGTTTGCCGTGACGGGCGGCGAGGCGCAGAATGCGGCGCAGCACGTAGCCTCTGCCCTCGTTGGAGGGGATGACGCCGTCGCTGATCATAAAGGTGGCGGAACGGATATGGTCGGTCACCACGCGGATGGAAATATCATTTTCCTGGTTGTTGCCGTAAGATTTGCCGGCAATGGCACAAACGCTGTCCAAAATTTTGCGCACCGTGTCCACCTCAAACAGGTTGTCCACGCCCTGCATCACGCAGGCGAGACGCTCCAAGCCCATGCCGGTATCAATGTTTTTCTGTTGCAGCTCGGTATAGTTGTTGTGTCCGTCGTTATTAAACTGCGAAAAGACGTTGTTCCAGATCTCCATGTAACGGTCGCAGTCGCAGCCGGGACGGCAATCGGGCGAGCCGCAGCCGTATTTCTCTCCGCGGTCAACATAGATCTCGGAGCAGGGACCGCAGGGACCCGAGCCGTGCTCCCAGAAGTTGTCGGCCTTGCCCAGCTTGGTGATGCGCTCGGCAGGCACGCCGATCATCTTGTTCCACAGCTCAAACGCCTCGTCGTCCTCCTCGTAGACCGACGGCCAAAGCAATTCGCCCGGAATCTCCAACCATTCGGTCAAAAATTCCCAAGCCCAGGTAATGGCTTCTTTTTTGAAATAATCGCCAAACGAGAAGTTGCCCAGCATCTCAAAATAGGTGCCGTGACGCGCCGTGTGTCCCACGCGATCCAGGTCGGGCGTGCGGATGCACTTCTGACAAGTCGTTACGCGCTTGCGGGGCGGCTCCTCCTCACCGGTAAAATATTTTTTCATCGGCGCCATGCCGGAGTTGATGAGCAGCAAGCTCTTATCATTGTGCGGCACCAGCGAAAAGCTCGGTAAACGCAGATGCTCCTTTGATTCAAAAAATGACAGATATTTTTCACGGATCTCATTGAGTCCCATCCACTGCATTTTCCATTCATCCTTTCTCAAATAACGGCATCTTATGATATGCCCAAAACATTCCAATTATAGCCCAATTTCGGGGGCTTGTCAAGTGTGCGTCGGGGGATTTCTATCGGCTTTTGATGCGTGCAAAAGCCGTGCTGAGCAAAAATGCCGCCAGATTGACCAAAACCACCGTCGGGCCGGTCTGTACCGAGCATAGGCAGGCAATCGCGAATCCGACCAAAAAGCAAACCACCGAAACGCACGCTGCGCACAGAATGACTGCGCGAAAGCTCTTGAATAATCGCATGGCGGTCAGCGCAGGGAAGATGATGACCGCCGAGATCAACACCGCGCCCATCATGCGGATCCCAAGCACCACCGTCACCGAGGTCAGCAGCGCCAGCAGCAGCTTAAAGACCGCAGGATGCCCACCGGTCGCCTTGCAAAAGTTCTCGTCAAACGTCACCGAAAACAGACGGTGATAGCACAGAATAAACAAGAGCAAGACCGCGCTGCACAAGATCACGCTGAGCAGCAGATCCTTGTTTGTAATGTTGAGTACCGACGCTGAGCTGAATAGATTGGAGCAAATATCCGAGCTCATACCGGTGGTTACTTGATACAAGATAGCACCTACCGCCATAGACGCCGTTGAGATCAGCGCAATGGCGGAATCGCCGCCCAGCTTGCTGTTTTCGGAAAGCCGCAGCAGAAAAAACGCCGCCGCTCCCACCACGGGGATGGAGATCTCTAACGCATAATCCGCCAAAAACGCGGCGCCCGGCAGCAATGCCAGAAGCGGTGCCAACGCCATGGCACCGAAGCCAACGTGGGACAGTCCGTCCCCGATCATGGAATACCGCTTGAGCACCAGCGTGACGCCCAGCAGTCCGCCGCACAGCGCTACCAGTACACCAACCGTGGCGGCGCGCAGCACGATGCCGCGTACAAAGGGGTCGGAAAAGATCATAGAAAGCTCCATTACCGTTTCCCTCCCAATAATTGCTTGCATAACGCCGTTTTGCGGTACTCCTCGGCATCTCCGCAAAACAGTGCCGTACCGTCCAGATGCAGGATCTTGGTGGCATAGGTGTTCACACACACCTCGTCGTGCGAGATCATCACGATGCCGATGCCTTGCTCGCGGTGCAGACGGCCCAACAATTCATAAAATTCATACAACGCCACGGGATCCAGACCGTTGGCAGGCTCGTCCAATAATAATAATTTTTTGCTGGCACACAAAGCCCGCGCCAGCAGCACGCGCTGTTGCTGACCGCCCGAAAGTGCGGTGTAGCTTTGGTCGGCAAGCGGCGCAATGCCCAGCAGCTCCATCGTCTCCTGTGCGCGTTGCTTGAGTGACGACGGATAAAACGGCCGAAACCCGCAATCGTGCAGCGTTCCCGAGCGCACGATCTCCCGTACCGTGGCAGGAAAATCACGCGCAACAGCGGTGTGCTGCGGGATGTATCCAAAGCTGCCGCGGTCAATCCCTGCTGCATATTCCACGCTGCCGCTCACCGGCTTGATGAGCCCCAGCATTCCCTTCATCAGCGTGGTTTTTCCGGTGCCGTTTTCTCCCACGATGCACAGATAATCCTCTTGTGCCACGTCGAGATCGACGTCCTGCACGGCGAGTGCACCGTCATATGAAAAACAAACCTGGTTGCATCGGATGAGATTCATGCTCCCCACGCCTCCTTTAAGCATTCGTAATTTCGTTGCATCAAGCTTAAATAAGTCACACCTGCCGCCGCGTCCTCGCGGGTGACGTTGTGACAGGACTGCAGCCGCAGCACCTGCACGTCGGTTTGCCGTGCAATGGCGTTTGCCGCCGCTTGGGTGGAAAAGTCCGCCGTAAATACCGCCGTCAGTGCTTGCTGCTTGACGGCTTGCGTCAGTTCCACCACCGTTTCCAGCGTCGGCTCGGTTTCGCCCGAGCAGCCGTCAAACGCCGCCAAATAGGGAAGATCGTACGCCTGTGCAAAATACCGAAACGCAAACCGATCCGCGAACACCAGCGTGCGTCCCGATTCCTGAATCAGTTTTGAAAATTGAGCATCCATCGCATCCAATGCTGCCAAATACCGTGTCAAAGCCGCTTCGTATTCTGCGGCTCCTGCAGGATCGGCCGCGCAAAGCGCCTTGCAGATGGCTTGACAGATCAACTTGGCATTGGCAATGGAGGTCCATACGTGCGGATCCAACGAATCCTCATGCCCGTGATGATCCTTATGTCCGTCCTCCTGCGTGTGCGCGTGCGGCTCATGCAGCAGCGGGACCTCCTGCATCATGGTCACTACCTGCCGAGGGGCGGGGGACAATTGATCGGTCAGTCCTGTTGCCCAAGCTTCGTCCTCTCCGCCGTTGAAGATCAGTACGTCCGCTGCGTTGATGCGGGTCAGATCGGCAAGGGTGGGCTCATAATAATGGCTGTCGGTTCCGGGCGGTAACAGCAGCGTTACTTCAGCGCGGTCTCCCGCGATCTGCCGTGCAAAATCGTACGCCGCAAACACACTGGCAACCACCTGCAGCTTGTCGCCTTGCGCTTCGTTTTTGTGCGTCGCACAGCCGCCCAGCGGCGTCAGCAGCAAGCATGCACAAAGCAGCAAGCAGTTCTGTTTCAAACCTCGTCTCATACCTGCTCCCTTGTGCAGCAGTCTGCACACAAACCGTATAATACCGTCGATGCGGGATCAATGCTGAATTGATGATGTACGCGGATGTGCTCCTTGAGCTCGTGCATTTGTTCGCACTCCAAATGGATCAACATACCGCAGCCGGCGCATTTTAAATGAAAATGATGATCGCAGGCGTGATTCTCGCCGACGTATTGATACACCACCGAGCGTCCGTCCTCGCCGCGAAAACGCCGTACGCTGCCCTCCTGCGCCAGCTGCGCGATGCGACGGTACAGCGTGCTTTTACCCACGCCGTCCTTGCAGACCTCCTGTGCGATCTGCGCAATGGAATACTGACGGTCGCGGTTGCGCCGCAAAAACTCCATTACTGCTTGCTGCTGTGTCGTATGATAAACTCGTGAATTCACGGACTTTTCCTCCAATTTGAGAATTACTCTCATATTATAACGCAAGCAGGCTCAAAGTCAAGTGAAATTGAGACAAATTCTCGGTTTTAAGCAAAAAATCACCGCATCGGTCAGGATGCGGTAACAGCAGATCCAATTTATAACACGCGCAAACGGTAGGAAAGTTCTTTGCTTTCTCCCGCGCCCAAAACGATGGCGTGCGGACGCTCGCGCATCTCGCCGCTTTCGTCGGCCAAAGACGGCATACCGTGCCACGGCTCCAGACAAACGAACGGAGCGTCCTGCTTGGGCGGAGTCCAGACACCCAAAACGGGGAAATCCCCAAAATCCATTTCAACGCCCTTTCCGCTCGGGGAGATCAAACGCACCCACTTGGATTTGAGCCCCTCGATCATCAGCGCGTCGCGGTCAAAGGTTTGGCACGTGAGTGCCACGGTGTCGTTTCCGTTGAGGATATCGGCGTATTTTAAGTGCCGCTGAATGAACAGATTTTCATCCCCGTAATATACGTCGGCGTGTTCGATCTGCTCGAACTTGAGCTGCCAGCCTTCAATACTGCGACAGCCGCCAAAGTCCAACAAAATACCGGTGTGCCCGCCGATGAGAAATGACATCTCGCGTTCATCGAGATTGTCCACGCGATAGTTTGTAATGAAAGAATCCTGCGTGACGCGGTGGGTCACCGTCAGCTTAAAGTGAAAGGGGAAGACGCTTCGGGTCTGTTCGTTGTCACACAGCACCAACGAAACGAAATCCTCGCCCTGCGCAGCAAGCGCAAATTCCGACTTGCGCGCAAATCCGTGCTTTTCAAAGGGATAAGCAACGCCGTCGAACACCAGCACGTTGTTTTTGGCTCTGCAAACGGCAGGGAAAAGGATGGGATTATGCCCGCTCCAATAGGTCGGATCTCCTGTCCAAACGTATTCCTGACCGTCCTTTTGAAAAGAAATCAGCTCGGCACCGCGAGAGGTCACGACCGCCTGCGCGGTCCCGTAACGAATGGTATATTGCATTATAAACACCGCCAAATCAAGATTTCATTGAAATTGTAACAGAGAAAGGCCGTTTGGTCAATCTGATTTTTCTTCCTTCTTGCGCGCGGCCGCCGCAGCCTTGCTCAACGCCCGCTTGCGATAATCCTCGGGGGTCATATTGTAATACTTTTTAAAGACCTTTGCAAAATACGAAGAGGAGTTGATACCGCAAAGAGAGCTGATGGTCGTGGCGGAAAGGTCGGTTTGCTTGAGCAGGATCTTGGCGTGATCCATACGCAGTCGCTGCAGATATTCCACAAACCCAATGCCCAGATTTTTGTGGAACAGGGAGCCGAGGTAATTGGGAGTCAGATCAAATAAAGCCGCGATCTGCTGCAATGCAAGATCCTCCGAAAAATGCTCCTGAATATAGGAAAGCACCTTGTTGAATTTTTTGGGCATGGTGTTTTGGGTATTCAGTTGAACGCGTTTGTGCTTGAGCAGGAAAAATAAAATACGGTTAAAAAGATGATAAATATATTCCTTTTGCAAAGCACCCTTCTTATCCAATTCATCCTTAAACTCATACAGCATTTGCTTGAGCTGCTCAAATTCCTGCTCGTCATCAATCTGAACGATGATGGGCGCGTTTTTTTGGATCTCGTTGAGCGCAACGGGGTCGATCATCGACTTTGGAAATTCAAAGTTGATCAAGGAGGTGGGCTCGTGGATCTCCAAACGGTGCAGGTCGCTGAGGGAAAACAAGGCAATGTTTCCCTTTTTATAATGATAGGAAGAGTCATTGACGACGTGGACACCGTATCCGGATAAGATCATGTGAAATTCATAGTAGGTATGCCAATGCGTGCTGACCAGATCAAACTTCGGGAAGCTCTTTTCCTTACAGATGACCTGTGTCTCCGGAAAGCTTTTGTATTCGTAATATCCGGTCTTTTTCATAGCGGCTCTCCTTTACTTTTTTTTGGAAAAAAAGGTGAAAAAATCAAAAAATCGTTGATTTGTTTTGTGAATTATAACATATCTTTCGTTGAATTTCAAG
>JAFQKX010000026.1 GCA_017414705.1 Clostridia bacterium | reverse complement strand
AGATGCCGAACGCGGGCAGACCCTTCTGCGCGTGACCCGCCAGAACAGCCGCCAGATACACCGCACCGGGGCGCTCGGTGCCGTTAAAGCCCCACACGCCCTTGATGTTGGTGGGATCCATATCCATCGTCTCGGAGCCGTAGCACCAGCAAGGAGTGACGGATAAGGTAATGGATACGCCTTCTTTGCGGAATTTGTCTGCGCATGCCGCCGTTTCGGGCACGCGGCCGATGCAGGTGTCCGCCATAACGACCTTGACGGGCTCGCCGTTGGAATAGAAGAGGTTTTCCTCAAACAGCTTCTTGGCAGCCTCCGCCATCGCCCACACCAGTGGCTCCAGCGATTCGCGCATCATCTGCGGACCGCGGCGACCGTCCACGATGGGACGAATACCGATTACGGGATAATCACCGATGTATCTGTTCTTTGCCATGAAAATTACCTCGCTTTTTGTTATGTGTAATAAATTATACCACAACTAAATCTGTAATTTCTCGCGCAAAATTCTCAAAAAATCGTCAAATATTCACTTTTTAGGGTAAAAATCAAGCATTCGTCATTTATGGTATGCTTTTCCCTGCATCAAAAAGCTGTTTGATGTAACAGGTGCCCCTTGAGCATGCGGATGGCGTGGGCATAGCCCTGCAGACCCTCCCCGCAGATGCGGGCAACGGAAACCGGTGTGACGTAAGAATGCTTGCGGAAGTCCTCGCGTTGCTCAATATCGGAAATGTGCACCTCGATCGTCGGAATCCCTACCGCCTTGATGGCGTCGGGAATGGCAACGCTGGTATGCGTGTAGGCGGCGGGATTGATGACAATTCCGTCAATGTTGCCGTATGCCTCCTGAATGCGATCCACCAAAGCGCCTTCGTGATTGGACTGATAGCATTCGCATTCGATGCCTTCTTGCGCGCAGGTGCTGCGCACCAATTTCAGCAGCGTTGCGTAATTTTCTTTGCCGTAAATATCCGGCTCACGGATGCCAAGCATATTGATGTTTGGGCCGTTGATGATCAAAAATTTCATAGCTTTAATTCCTTTCGGATCCGTTGAGCGGTTTCTGCGGGAACCTGCGTGTTGGCGATCTCCAGATCCGCTGCCGCGCGGTACAACGGCAAGCGCGTGGTGTATAATTCCAGCAGCGCCGCGCCTCCCTTGGAAAGCGGGCACCTCTTGTAGCAAGCTGCTCTATGGGACGCGTCAAAAACACCACCGACGAATTTTGCCGCAGCAGTCTGCGGTTTTCGGCCTTGAGCACCGCACCACCGCCCGTGGAAATGACGAATCCGCTTTGCTTGCAGATCTTGTCCAATACGTCGGTTTCCTTAGCTCGAAATAACGGCTCGCCCTCGCGTTCGATGAGTTCGGACGGTTTTTTACCGAATGTCTGCTCGATGGCAAGATCAATATCAACAAACTCCCGATTCAGCAAAGCGGCCAATTTTTTTCCGACTGTGGTCTTGCCGCAGCCGGGCATCCCAACCAAAACGATGTTTTCTTTTTGCCGTGCAATTTGCAGGATCAGTTCTTCCACCTTTTCGGTCTGCACGGGCTCGCCGCAAAAACGGTTGCGCGCGATCGCTGCCTGCATCACCAGCATCGGCAGACCGCCTGCTGCAGTAATGCCGCGTTGCTCTGCGTCCAGAAGTAACGCCGTGCGCGAGGGGTTATAGATCACGTCAATGACGGCTTGCAGCCTGTCAAATTGGGAAAGATCGACAGGGGAGACCCCGCAGTTGGGATACATTCCAACCGGTGTGGTATTGATGAGGATCTCGGCGTGGCAAAATGCCTCGGGCGTATCGTAGTTGACTGCGCCTGCGCGCGAGACTACGATGATCTCCTTGGCACCGCGATCCTTGACCGCAGCCTGTGCCGTCTGTGAGGTGCCGCCGGTCCCAAGAATGACTACCGCTTTGTCGCAAAAATCAATTCCTGCACGGTCGGCAATGTACAAAAAGCCTTCGTAATCGGTATTATCTCCAAACAAGGTCCCGTCGGCACGATGTACGATGGTATTGACCGAGCCGATTTTGCGGGCAGGCTCGCTGATCTCATCCAAAAACGGCATGACCGTCTTTTTATATGGGATGGTCACGTTAATGCCGTCAAACTCGCGCGCCGCCAAAAACGGTTCCACCGCTTCCTGCGGCATGGGCAGCAGCTCATATGGATCCTTACCCAACGCCTCGTGAATTTCTTTGGAATAGCTGTGTGCCAGCGTTTTCCCGATCAAACCGTAGCGCGGCATCTCAAACCTCCGTGTAGCTGCCCAGATAGTTGCAGTACTCCAGCGAGTTTTCCAAATCAGCCAATACGCGCAGTGCGTCCTCGCTGTAGACCGAGGTCTCCAAGTCAAAATAGAACATGAATTCAAAATCCTTGCCCGGAATCGGACGGCTTTCCAGCTTGGAAACGTTGAGCCCTGCCGAAGCGAATTTAGCAAGCAAACGGTACAAAGAACCCGGCTCGTGCGGACAGGTCAGCATCAGAGAAATACGCGATGCGCCGGGGTAGATTTCATGCTCTTTAGAAATGCAGATGAAGCGGGTGTAGTTGTTGTCGCTGTTTTGCACCTCATCGCTGAGTACCGTCAGGCCGTACAGATCCGCACAATTGCGCGAGGAAATGGCGGCACTGTGACCGCTTTCATCCGCTGCAGCTCTCTTGGCAGCAACCGCAGTATTTTCCACCACCGTCACCTTGACCAGAGGATGCTTCTTGAGGAATTCGCTGCATTGACCGATGGCCTGCTCGTGCGAGAAGATCTCGCGGATTTCAGAAAGCTTCGTGCCGGGCTTTGCCAACAGCGTGTGATTGACCCGCAGGCGGATGGAACGCACGATATAGAAATGATGCTTTTTCATCAGGTCATAGACCTCGCCAACCGAGCCGTAGGAGCTGTTTTCAATCGGCAGAATGCCGTATTGGCATAAACCCTTCTCCACAGCCGTGAACACACCGTCAAAGCGGTTAAAATACATGATGGAGGGCAGTTGGAACAGTTTATCGCACGCCAGCTGAGAATACGCACCCTCAACTCCCTGGCAAGCAACCACCGCTTTGGCAGGGAACAGTTTGGGGGTGTTTTCCAACGCCGTTTTGATGGAGTCGGAAACCTTTCCCGTCTTGTTGAGCAGGCGCGACTGATGGCTTTTGCTTACGTCAAACAGAGTGGAAAACAACAGCTTGGCATATAGCTCGCAGCCTTCGTTGCTTTGCTCTGCCACGCGTGCCAGAATCTCGCGTTCGCGTCCCGCGTTGGTAACAGGCAGATTGTTTTGGGATTTATAGGCAGCCACTTCACCTGCCAGTTCCATACGACGGTTGAATAATTCAACCAGTTGACTGTCGATTTCATCAATGTTGTTGCGGATCTCGTTCAGGTCTTTCATTATGCATCCTCCAATAATAAATCGGTAATGGTAATGGCAGCCATGGCTTCGGTCACAGGCAATGCCCGCGGCACAATGCAGGGATCATGGCGCCCCTTAATGTTCAGCTCCACGGTTTCCTTGGTCTGCAGATCCACCGATAGCTGCGTTTTTGCAATGGACGGTGTCGGTTTGAACGCCGCCCGTAAAATCAACGGCATTCCGGTGGTAATGGCACCCACACAACCGCCTGCGTGATTGGTCAGCGTGCGGATCTCGCCGTTTTCGGGATCTACCGTGTAGGCATCGTTGTGTTGGCTGCCGCGCATCAGCGCCGCGTCAAATCCGCTGCCGAAATCAACGCCCTTAACTGCGGGAATGCCGAAAAAGTTAGCGGCTAAACGGCTTTCCAAACCGTCATATAGCGGAGTGCCCAATCCAACCGGTAACCCCACCACGGCAACCTCGATCACGCCGCCCACCGAGTCACCCTCGCTGCGGGCTTGCAGAATTCTGGTCTGCATCTGCGTGCCTGCCTTGGAATTGATCACGCAAAACGGCTTTTTATGCAGCGCGTCAAAATCCTCTTTGCTGACCTTGACCGCATCAAATCGATCATCCTTCACATCGGCGATCTGGGCAATGTGTGCCCCGATGTAAATGCCGCGCCGCGCCAGATACTGCAGACAAATTGCACCCGCAAAGCACAACGGAGCCGTCAAACGCCCCGAAAAATGTCCGCCGCCGCGCAGATCCAGCGACTCACCGTATTTGACGCGTGCGGGATAATCTGCGTGGGAAGGACGGGGGATAAATCGAAGCGATTCGTAATCGTTGGAATGCTGATTTTGATTGTGAATAATCGCCTCAATCGCAGCACCGTCAGTTACGTCGTTTGCAATGCCGGATAATACCTCAGGCTTGTCCGGCTCCTTGCGCGTGGTAGAAAAAGGGTCGTTTCCGGGTGCGCGGCGGCGCAAAAATGCCTCTACCGCCTGCAGATCGACCGCTTCGTTAGCGGGAAATCCCTGCATCCGTACACCGATCTGTTCTCCGTGCGACTCACCCGATATGGTAATTTTCAACATTTTACCGAAGGTCGATTGCATCGAACACACCTCCGAGTCTTTGATAATCCGCCCAGAATGACGGATAGGATTTATCAGCCGCTTGTGCGCCCAGCACCGTAACGGGCTGTTTGCAAACCGTTGCGGCAATGGCTGTTGACATGACGATGCGGTGATCGTTACAGCCGTCCACCGTGCCACCCGCAAGACCGCCCGTACCGAAGATCGTCATGGTATTTTCATCAGCCGTGATCTTGCCGTCCAACGCCGTGATCATGTCGCAAACACTCTGCACGCGGTCACTTTCCTTCAGTCGCAGCCGCGCGGTATCGGTCAGTACCGTGGTATGCTTGCGGCAGGCAGCCGCCACCGATATGATGGGCACCAGATCGGGAATGTCCGAAACCGAAAAGGTCAGATCCCGTTCTTGCTTCATTTCTTCCAAAACAGATACGATCAAGCGGTCCTTTTGCGAGGAATTCTCCTTTAATCCGCTGACATAAACCTCAGTACCTAAAAATTCCGCCGTCTTCCAAAATGCACTGTTGGACCAGTCGCCCTCGCAGCAAATGCGCTCGGGAGAACGGAAGGTCTGATCTCCTGCGATAAAAAAACCGTCTTCCATTGCTTCAATACGGATGCCGAACGCACGCAGCGCATCCAAGGTCAGCGCCACGTATCCCGCCGAGCAAAGCGCGGTGGTCAGGTGCAGCCTGCTGTCGCCCCACAGCAGCGGTAAAGCCAAAAGCAGCCCCGTAATATACTGGCTGCTGACGTTGCCCGCCACGTAATATTCGCCCGATTGCAGTTGCCCCGTCAAGGTCAACGGCAACGAGCGGGCGTTGCTTGCCACACCGTGCTCGCTCATGGCATCCAACAGATCGTCCAACGGGCGGTTGGGCAGTCTTCCTGCTCCCATAAAGGAACCGCCGCCCAATGCCGCCGCAACCGGCAACATAAATCGAAGCGTCGATCCGCTTTCACGGCAGTCGAATTGCTTGCTCGTCGGTACTTTTTGCGGCACGATCAGTACACCGCCGTCCTGCAGCTGTGCATCGCAGCCCAATGCCTTGATACAGTCAATGGTAGCAAGCAGATCTTGGGAAAACAAATTGATCTCTATGAAGGTCGGTTCTTGACACAACGCCGCACAGATCAAGAGGCGATGCGCGTGAGATTTGGAGGAAATGGCAGGTAATGATCCCTGCAATCTTCTCGGAGTGATCCGCAGGTTCATTTTTCCACACCCCGCATGATCCAATCGGCAAGCTGCTCGGTGGGAATAGCGCGGGTCACGCAGTGACCCATTTTCTGCGGTTCTACCACCTGAATGACGGTACCGCTGGTCTTCTTGTCGTGCAAGCAACCGGGCAGCAGCGTCTGCGTATCATACGGGCACGCGGTGTTCAGTCCGTAACGCTCGCAGCAGACGCGGATCTCTTCGGCAATTTCTGCTTGCCCCGCCGCCTTGCTTGCCAACACCATACCGATCGCGACTGCGTGTCCGTGCGAGATGGTGAAATTGCTGGACTGCTCAATGGCGTGTCCCATCGTATGACCGAAATTCAACAATTGACGAACACCGTGGTCAAATTCATCGGCCTGTACTACGTCGCGCTTGAGCTGCACGCAACGTGCCACGACGTCCTCCAATACCGTTTGGATATCCTTGGTGCACAGCGTTTTAAATAATGCTGCATCGCGAATCACGCCGTATTTGATGACCTCCGCCATACCGTCCGCAAAAAAATGTGCAGGCAGGGTGGAGAGGGTGTCCGGATCACATAATACCAGAGAGGGCTGATGAAAAGCCCCGCACAGATTTTTTCCGCTGGGCAGGTCCACCGCCGTCTTGCCGCCCACCGAGGAATCGGTCATCGCCAGCAGGGAGGTGGGGATCTGAATATAATCGATGCCGCGCAGATAGCAGGCAGCGGCAAATCCGGTGGCGTCTCCCACAACACCGCCGCCCAAAGCAAACGCTGCATCGGCGCGGGTCAGTCCCGCATCGGCAAATGCGTTGACCAGCTTTACAAAGGTATCGGTGTTTTTGGATGCTTCTCCGGCATTTATTACAACGCTTTGTGCCGAAAAACCGGCAGTATGTAACGAATCAAGCACGCGCTGCAAATATCGCGGCGCTACGTTGGTGTCACTGACCACCACTGCGCGTCGCCCGCGCAGCAATGCGGCAGCCTCTTGACCCACGGTGTCCAACAGACCGGTACCGATCTTGACCTCGTACTGTTTGGAGGCGTTGACGCAAACCGTCTTCATTCCAGATCCTCCTTGCCGTCAATCTGCTCCTTGCGCTCTTTTCCGTCGCGCAGCAAACGGATCATTTCTTCGCGGTTGCCCTCTTTGAGCGCTTTGCTGTATTTTTGCAATTCCGTGATGATATGGTCGATCTCCTGTGAAAGATGATCGGCATTGTCAAAAAATAATTCCGTCCACATTTTTTCGTTGAGCCACGCCACGCGCGTCAGATCGCGGTAGCTGCCGGCCGAAAATCCCGCGTGCTTGAGCGCCGATGGACTCTTTACGTAGGCATTGGACACCACGTGTGCCAGCTGCGAGGTGTAGGCGATCAGATTATCGTGATTGTCAGGACTGGTGATCTCAATATTCGTAAAGCCCAACGAGCGGAACAGATCGCGTACCGTGTATAACGTTTGAATGTCAATATCCTGATCGGGCGTGAAGATCATAGAGGCATTTTCAAATAAGCTTTCGCTGGAATACCAGAAACCCGAAAATTGCTTGCCCGCCATAGGATGTCCGCCGATAAAGGTGAAGCCGTGTTCCTTGGCAACGGGACGCAACGCATCACAGACCACGCGTTTGACACCGCAGCAGTCAATGACCACGGCGCCTTTTTTGATATACGCCGCGTGTTGGGTGACAAAATCCACTGCCGCCTGCGGATATAATGCCAGCAGCAGCATATCGCAGCAGGGGATATCCTCCTCCCGCAGCGTTTCGCGAATGGCTCCCACCGTTTTGGCCTTGAGGATGACGCTGTTATTGATATCAAATCCCAAAACCTCATGTTCTGTGTTTCTATTGAGTGCTTTTGCCAAGGATCCGCCAATCAGACCCAGACCGATAATTCCGATAGTCATACTGTCTTACGACCCTTCAAAATGAACTTAGAATTCCGATTTGCAACGGAAGGGAAGTACGGCGCGTACCTCGTCTGCCAACGCGTCGAATTGCTCCGGTGTCAGCGACTGCGAACCGTCGCACAATGCGTGCATCGGATCGTTGTGTACCTCAATGATCAAACCGTCCGCACCGCAGACTGCCGCTGCCAAAGCCATCGGCTTGACCAGCTTGGCAATGCCGGTGGCGTGCGAAGGATCCACGATGACCGGCAGATGGGTCATCTTGTGCAGCATCGGAATGGCGGAAAGATCCAGCGTGTTGCGGGTCGCCGTCTCAAAAGTACGGATGCCGCGCTCGCACAAAATGATGTTTTCGTTACCGCCCGCCATGATGTATTCGGCGCTCATCAGCAGCTCCTGCAGGGTGTTGGCAAGACCGCGTTTGAGCAAAATCGGCTGCTTGGTACGTCCGAGTTGACGCAGCAGTTCAAAATTTTGCATGTTACGAGCACCCACCTGGATCACGTCTACGTCTGCAAACAGATCCAACTGGGACAGATCCATGATCTCGGTTACGATGGGCAGCCCCGTCTCTTTTTTTGCTTCTAATAATAATTCCAAGCCCTGCGCCTTGAGCCCTTGGAAGGCATACGGCGAGGTACGCGGCTTAAAGGCGCCTCCGCGCAACAGCGTAGCACCCGCTGCCTTGACGCGACGAGCGATCTCACAGATCTGCTCGGGCGATTCCACCGAGCAGGGACCGGCGATCATCTGAAAATATCCGCCGCCGATCCTGGTATCTCCCACGCTGACTACCGTATCCTCGGGATGAAAATAACGGTTGGCGTTTTTATACGGCTCCTGCACGCGCTTGACGTCCTTGACGATGTCCAATGCACGGATGAGTTCCATGTCCAGATCGGCGGTATCGCCCACAAGACCCAGTACCAGCGAGTTTTCACCCTCGCTCTGATGGATGCTCAGCCCCTGCGATTTCAGCCAATTGGACAGATTCTCAAGTTGTTCACGGTCGGGATTTTTTTTGAGAATAACGATCATAGTATCACGAAGTCCTTTTTAAAATGGAAGTCTCGGCAAATGCCATTAAATAAAATTATATTTATTATACTAAGCGCCCGCGCGGATGTAAATAGAAAAATTGCGAAAACTTTTACCTTTTCAATGTAAAAATCCGTTGATTTTACAGAAAATCTGCAGAAATTCAAAATTATGCTTGATAGTTTATCCCAAAAGTTGTATGATAGTCTTAACTATGCGGAGATGTCAGCCAAAGGAGTGTGACAGGATGGAAAAGGACGAACACGGCGTGACCGATCTGTACGGTGCACCGCAGCAGATGCCGCCCGAATTACAAACGCCGGAGAATAAAAAAGAACAGATCCTGTCTGCCCTCAAAGCCTTTGCTTGGTTTTTGGTGACCTTTCTGTTGGTCATTGCGATCTACAAGTTAGTCATTGGCTATATGATGCGTGGGGGAAAGGATCCCGATCCTTCCTCGATACCCCAAAGTGCCGTCTGTCAAATGCTGTAAGAAAGGGGAGAGTTCCTATGAAACAGGTCAAACGAATTGCCGTTCTTGTGATGACGGTTGCATTGGCATGCTCCTGTACGCTTCCCGCATTTGCCGCACAGACCGTGCGCGTGACGAAACCGCAGGAGGTCAGTGTCGTTATGCCGGGCGGCTATACCGTCATTACAGAGCAGTCGTTGCCCGAACAGGGCGAGTTGGTCGCCTTTTTGGGGCAAACCCCCAAGCAGGTGCAGAAGTGGTTTACTCAGGAAGGCTTTCTTGCCTTTGGTGTCAGTCAGGATTACCGTCGACAGATCACCGTCGTGCGCAGTCAGGACGAGGTCAGTAAAGGGATCCGTGATCTTTCCGCATTAGAGGGAGAGGCGCTCTCTTATGCCCGCAACCTCTTGACCAACAGCATTTCCTCAGCGGAAGGCTATCTGGTCAGCGTGACCGATCAGCAGCTGGGCGGTAGACGCTTTTGCAAAATTACCGGTCTGCCGGAGCAAAAGGGCGATGCCTTTTTGCAGTATCTTACCGTCATTGACTCCGCCTGCTACGCCGTGTGTCTGTTCGACCAAAGCGGACAGCTGAATGAAGAAGATATCATTGCCTTGGAGGCCTGTGCCTCATCCTTGAGTGTCATCGAGCAGGATGACCAAGAGCTTCGCTTAACTGTGCAGTCGGTTATCGGCTGGGCCTTTTTGGCGATCGCAGCAGCCATCCTCGGCTTTAGCCTTCTGCGTATCCGCGCCATCCGTCGTGCGCGTCGCGTGCAGGAGGATTACTTGCAGAAAACGCCCAAAAAGCCCCGTCGCTGAAAGGAAATTCCCATGCGAAAAACTTCTCTGCGTCGCCTGACCAACGCTTCCCTTTGTGCAGCGTTATATGCGGCAATGACGCTGGCGCTTCCCATGCTCTCTTACGGACCGGTGCAGTTTCGCATCAGTGAGGTGCTCACGCTGTTGCCGCTCTTTTCACCTACCTTTGTGTGGGGGCTCCCCATCGGCTGCTTTATTGCCAATCTGTTCAGCCCTTTTGGTTGGATGGATCTGGTGTTCGGTACCTCTGCCACATTGTTGGCAGCCATTTTGACCCGTGTTTTCCGTCATGTCAAGATTGGGAAATTACCTTTGTTATCCATGCTTATGCCGGTCGTTTGTAATACCGTTTTCATCGGTGCAGAAATCGGCCTGCTGACCGAAAATGCCACATCGCTCACCTACGTCTATTCCGGCCTTTCGGTCGGTGCAGGGGAGCTGGTGGTCTGCTTGGGACTCGGTGTCCCGTTTTATCTGTTGGTACAGCGCAGCCGCCTTTCGGATGTGCTGAGAAAGGCGTAAAGGATCCATGCAAGTTTTGGTTACCATCCGCAGCACTTCAACCATGGATGAGGATGCGCAGCCCATTGAGGTCATGTGCAGCGGAACTGTTGATCAGCAGGACGGCAAAGTCATGCTGGTCTATGAAGAAGCTCTCACCGAGGGCGAATTATTTGATACCACCCTTACCGCCGTCAACGGCGAATATGCTATGCTTGAGCGCAGCGGCCCGTTGACCGGAACCTGTATGCGCATTGAGCAGAATAAGCGACATCTGTGCCACTACGAGACCGGCTTCGGTACCATGATGCTGGGACTCTACGGCGAACAGATTCATGCCGATGTCAATGCGAACGGCGGCAACATCCGTCTGGTTTACGCATTGGATATCGACGGCGAATCCCTCGGTAAAAATACGGTTGAAATTTCCGTGCGCCCCAAAGAAATGACCTGTGGCGCACCGTTACAATAAAGGAGAATTATCATGTCGAAATTAACCCAACTCGCACAGCAGCAGATCCGCACACAGATCGCCGCGGCATTACAGTGCGCATTTGACGACGGTACGCTGACCTGCGCCGAGTTACCCGAGATCACGGTCGAGATCCCTGCCGATACCGCCCACGGCGATTATGCCTGTAACGCCGCCATGGCGTGCGCACGCGCTTTGCGCTGCGCCCCACGTAAGATCGCCGAGGAGATCGTTGCCCGCATCCAATTGGAGGATACTGTCTTTGCAAGTGTTGAGATCGCTGGTCCCGGTTTTTTGAATTTCCGTCTCAAGGACACCTTCTTCGCCGACGTTTTGTTGGATGTGCAGCAGCTTGGTGAACGGTACGGCCGTTGCGATTACGGCAAAGGCAAAAAGATTATGGTAGAATTTGTTTCGGCCAATCCTACCGGCCCCATGCATATGGGGAACGCCCGCGGCGGTGCCTTGGGTGATTGTCTTGCAGCCGTTTTGGATGCCGCAGGCTATGACGTTTGGCGGGAATTTTACGTCAATGACGCCGGCAATCAGATCGACAAATTCGCCTTGTCACTGGACGTGCGCTATCAGCAGATCTTCAAGGGCGAGGATGCCGTTGAACTGCCGGAGGACTCCTATCACGGTGACGATATCCGTCAGCACGCCAAAGGCTTTGCCGCGCAATACGGCGACAGCTATCTGCAAAAGACCGAGCAAGAACGCCGTGCTGCTTTGGTGGAATACGCGTTGCCGCTCAACCTCGCTAAAATGAAATCCGATCTGGAAAAATACCGCATCACCTACGATCTTTGGTTTTTGGAATCCACCGTTCATAACAGCGGTGAACTCAAGGAGACCATTGAGATCCTGCGTCAGAAAGGCTTGACCTATGAAAAGGACGGCGGACTTTGGTATAAAAATATCGAGGTCATGACCGAGCTGCTCAAGCAGCAGGGCAAGACCGATGCTGAGATTGAAAAACTTGAGCTTAAAGACGATTGCCTCATCCGTCCCAACGGAAATCCCACCTATTTTGCTGCCGATATTGCCTATCACCGCAATAAATTTCTGCGCGGCTTTGATACTTGCATTGATGTCTGGGGCGCCGATCACCACGGCCATGTGGCGCGTATGAAGGGCGCCATGAACGCCATCGGTCTGGACGGTGAAAAATTAGAGGTCGTCCTTATTCAGTTGGTGCGTCTAATGCAAAACGGCGAGGTCGTGCGCATGAGTAAGCGTACCGGAAAAGCCATTCAATTGGCCGACCTGCTCGACGAGGTTCCCGCTGATGCCGCTCGCTTCTTCTTTAATCTGCGTGAAGCTGCTACCCGCATGGATTTTGACCTGGATCTTGCCGTCTCCACCACCTCGCAAAATCCCGTCTATTACGTCCAGTATGCCCATGCACGCATCTGCTCCATCCTCAAAAATCTGGCAGCCGAAGGTGTTACGCCGCGCGCTGTGACACGCGAGGAGCTGTGCCTTTTGACCGCCCCCGAGGAGCGTGAACTGATCCGTTCGGTGGCATCCCTGACCGATACCATCGTCGCCTGTGCAACCGTGCGCGACAGTGCCGGCATGACCCGCTACGCCATCGAGGTCGCCACCCTCTTCCACAAGTTTTATAATTCCTGCCGTGTCAAGGTGGATGACGAGCCGCTGATGCAAGCGCGCCTGACCTTGTGCCTGGCGGTGCGTCAGACCCTCAAAAACGTCCTCGCCATGCTCAAGATCGAAGCACCCGAGGTCATGTAAAAAATCAATTTTAAACAAAAAAATCCAATTTTTCGTCCCATTGCGCTGTTTTGTGCAATGGGATTTTTCTTTGCAATGTTTTCCCTGAATGACGCTTGCGGTCGCGCATATGATAACATCGTACTGCGCGGTACGTGTTATTTTCAAAAACGAGAAAGGAGCGTGAAACTGATCAAAATTAAAACAATTAAAAAAGGTTACCGCGTCACCGTTACGGCACTTTCATTGACGATTGGATTTTTGATGACCGCCGTATTGGGAACGCAGGCACGCCTGCCCGACACCGTTTTTCTTTACGGAGATCAAGCCCTGCCATTCTCGCAGCTCGACGGTGTTCGCATCACGGGCGACACCGCCGCACTTTCTGCCGGCAATACCCAAGTCGAGCTTTCTCTTTGGGGCGCCGTTCCCATCAAAACCGTTTCGGTTAGTAAGACCCAAAATAAAACCGTTTTACTCTCGGGTGAAGCAGTCGGTGTCAAAGCCTATACCGACGGACTCATCGTGGTCGGACTTTCTCAGGTCACTACGGCGCAAGGCAGCGTCAATCCTGCAAAAGACGCAGGACTCAAGGAAGGCGATATCATTCGGCAGATCAACGGAGAAAACGCCAAACGCGTTACCGATTTTTCTGCCATGATCCGTCAGGGGAAGACGCTCAAGCTCAAGGTGCAGCGCAATCAAAAGCAGTTTTCGGTCACGCTGCAGCCCGTGATCAGCAAGGATGAGGGCTGCTACCGACTCGGACTCTGGCTGCGCGATTCCTGCGCGGGCATCGGTACTATGACTTATTATGACCCGCAGAGCAACAACTTTGCAATGCTCGGGCACGGCATTTACGACTGCGATACCGGAATCCTTATGACGATTTCACGGGGCAGCGTTTACGATGTCGACGTCACCCACGTCACACGCGGCTCGCGCGGCTCGGCAGGGGAGCTCACCGGCGCGTTTCAGGACACCTGCCTGGGAACAGTTTCCAAAAACCTCGATTGCGGGGTCTACGGAACCTGCGCCAAAAAACTCACGGGCATTCCCGTAGAGGTGGCATCCCGTATGCAGGTGCAGTGCGGCAGCGCGCAGATCCTTTGTACCGTTAACGGCGAAACACCGCAGTATTATCAGTGCGAGATCGTTCGCCTGAACAAAAGCATTGACAACGGCGAAAAGGGTTTGATCGTGCGCATCACCGATCAGAGATTGCTCGACGTCACCGGTGGCATCGTGCAGGGAATGAGCGGCTCTCCCATCGTCCAGAGCGGAAAATTCGTCGGTGCAGTCACCCACGTCTTTCTCAACGATCCCACCCGCGGTTACGGTATCTTCGCGGAGAATATGTTAGAAATGTCTCAAAGTGTAGCTGAAGAACAATTAAAAGAGGCATCATAACAAGAAAGCATCCCGAGTATTTTCGGGATGCTTTTCTGTATTCGCTGGGAGATATGCCGGTTCTTTTTTTAAACCATCGGCAGAAATAGGGATAGTTATCGATT
>JAFQKX010000025.1 GCA_017414705.1 Clostridia bacterium | reverse complement strand
GTATGTTCGGTGAGCAACTGGTATTGGACATTTTTTCGTTTGAAAGCCTCGACCAGCCCATTGCCGATAACACCCACGCCAACCGTATTATTGTCCTTCAGCAGCAGGGTCTGTTAACGCAACAAATCAGTGATATTCTGTATGCCCTGCGCAAGGCCAGAAATAACGCCGTTCATAATAATGCTTCCTCGGTGGACGATGCTAAGACCTTGCTTGAAATGGCATTTAACCTTGCCGCTTGGTTTATGGAAGTTTACGGCGAGTGGGATTTTAAGGCCCCGACCTTTGTTATGCCCGAGGAAAAGGCAATCCCCGATTATGAAGCCATTATCAAAGAGCAGGAAGAGCGCATTGCCGCTTTGACGGCTCAGGTTAATACCCCCGTTAAGACTGCCGCCTCTGAAAAGAGCAAAAAGGAACGCGCCGAGAAAGCGGAAACCGTTTCGGAGAGCATGGATCTTTCCGAGGCACAGACCCGCTATCTCATTGACGAACAGCTCCGCCGCTTCGGCTGGGAGGCTGACACAAACGAATACCGCTACTCCAAAGGCACCCGTCCCCAAAAGGGCAGGAACCTTGCCATTGCCGAATGGCCTACGGACACCGCAGACGGACGCACCGGCTATGCCGATTATGCGCTGTTTGTCGGTCTTAAACTCGTGGCAATCGTAGAAGCCAAGAAAGCCGCAACCGATATCCCCGGTGTGCTGGATTTTCAGTGCAAGTCATACGCAAAGCATATTAAATCTGCTCATAAGGAATATGTCATCAATCATTGGGGCTCGTATAAGGTTCCCTTTATCTTCGCCACCAACGGTAGAAAATATCTGAAACAGATTGAAACAAAATCCGGCATCTGGTTCCAGGATCTCCGTATCCGTTCCAACGCCCCTAAAGCCCTGCAGGGCTGGATCAGTCCCCAGGGCATTATGGAAATGCTGGAAAAGGACGTTGAAGCGGCTAACGATACCCTGCGCAGCACTCCTTACGACCTGTTGCGTGATCCCGATGGTCTTAATCTGCGTAAATATCAGATCCGTGCCATCGAGGCTGCCGAAAATGCCATTATGAAAGGTCAGCAATCCGTGCTGCTTTCGATGGCTACCGGCACAGGTAAAACCCGTACCATCCTCGGCCTTATCTACCGCCTTATCAAAGCCAAACGCTTTAAGCGTGTGCTGTTCCTTGTTGACCGTATTTCTCTCGGTGAACAGGCAGAGGACGTATGCCGTGAGGTAAAGATCGAGGATCTGATGACTCTTGATAATATTTTCACCGTCAAAGGCCTTACCGAAAAGGAAATTGACCGTGAAACCAAGATACATATTTCAACGGTGCAGAGCCTTGTCGCCCGCGTATTCTCTCCCGAAAGCGACGACCTGCTCTCCGTTACCGCCTACGATTTAATTGTGGTGGATGAAGCGCACAGGGGCTATATCCTTGACCGTGATATGAGCGATAGCGAAATGCTCTATCGCAATCAGGCGGAATATATCAGCCGTTACCGTGCCGTCATTGATTATTTCGATGCCGTCAAGGTGGCTCTTACCGCCACGCCCGCATTGCATACGACTGAAATTTTCGGCAAGCCCGTATTCAATTACAGCTACCGAGAAGCCGTTGTGGACGGGTATCTCATCGACCACGACGCACCTCATAATATCCGCACGAAACTACGTGTAGAGGGCATCAAATACGATAAAGGCGAACAGCTTGCTATTTATGACCCCGTTACCGGCGACGTGGTAAACAGTGATGAACTGGAAGACGAAATGAAGTTTGAAATTGACACCTTCAACCGTCAGGTCATCACCGAAAACTTTAACCGCACCGTTCTGAATGAAATCGCTTGGGACTTAAATCCCGACGGCTTGGGCAAAACGCTGATTTATGCCGTCAATGATAACCACGCCAATATGATCGCGGCAATCCTCAAAGAGATCTATGCCGCAGGCGGCGTGGATACCGACGTGGTAATGAAAATTACAGGCAAATTAGCAGACGGCAATAAAAAACAGATCTCCGAGGCAATCAAGCGCTTTAAGAACGAAGCCTACCCGAAGATTGTCGTTACCGTTGACTTGCTGGCAACGGGTATTGACGTGCCCGAAATTACCAACCTTGTCTTTATGCGCCGCATTAAGTCCCGTATCCTCTTTGAGCAGATGCTGGGCCGCGCGACCAGACCTTGCCCTGCAATCTTCAAATCCCACTTTGAGATTTATGACCCTGTGGGTGTGTATGAATCCTTGCAGGACGTCAGCACAATGAAACCCATTGTGGTTAATCCCAACGTTTCCTTTGAAAATCTGTTGGATGGATTGCAGGCGGCTGAAAGCGAGGAGCAGTTAGCTTATCAGATCAGCCAGATCGTTGCCAAGCTCCACCGCCGTCAGCGGAATATGCCCGATAGCATTATTGAGCAGTTTAAGTATTTTGCAGGCGGCAAAGAGCCCAAGGAATACGCACAGTTTATCACCGGCAGTAAGATTCCCGATGCCAAGAAAGCTCTGCTTTCCTGCAAGGATGCCTTTACTATGCTGGATCGTGACCATACGCCCCGTGTGAAACGCCCGGTGGTCATCGACCATCATCCCGACGAACTGATTGAGCGCACTCGCGGCTATGGCGACAGCCAACGCCCCGAGGACTATCTGGAAGCCTTTAAGCAATTTATC
>JAFQKX010000003.1 GCA_017414705.1 Clostridia bacterium | reverse complement strand
GCGTGAAAAATACGCTGCCATCGGGCGGGATCCCGCGCGCAGCACCCTGCGCTTCGTTCCGACAAAAGAGAGCAAATTTTGGCATCGGGACGAAAGTGGCTTTTGGCGTATGAGCCGATACGTTGACAACACCTATTCCCTCTTTTGCGCCAAGGACGCGCATCAATTCGAACTCAGCGGTGCTATGTTCGGCGAATTTCAGCAATTGTTGGCAGATTTTGATGCTGCTTGTCTGCACGAGGTCATTCCCGATTTTCATAACACGCCCAAGCGGTACGAGGCACTTTGTGACGCGGTCAAAGCCGATGCCGTCGGCCGTCTCAACGAGGTGCAGCGAGAGTTGGAATTCATTGAAGAGCACCGCGCGTTGGTCTACGAGGCAGCGCGACTGTACGAGGCGGGAGACCTGCCGCTGCGCGTGACGCACAACGACACCAAATTTAACAACGTTCTGTTGGATGAGCACACCCACGCTCCCGTTTGCGTAGTGGATCTGGACACCGTCATGCCGGGATTTTCCATCAACGATTTCGGTGACGCCATTCGTTCGGGTGCCTGCACCTGCCAGGAGGATGACCCGAATTTTGAAAACGCTTGCGTCAACGTGGAATTTTTCGACGCCTTTGCACGCGGCTTCTTAAGCAGCTGCAAGCACGCACTGACGGAATGTGAGCTTCATTCGCTTACGTTGGGTGCCATCGGCATGACGCTAGAGGTCGGGATCCGCTTTTTGACCGATTATTTGTCGGGTGACGTATATTTCCATTGCGCAAGGGAAAAGCACAATCTGGACCGCTGCAGAACGCAGCTGCATATGGTACAGGATCTGTGCGAAAAGCGCAAGATTCTGGATGATTGCATTGAGAAACAAACGAGGTGACGACGTGAGCAATCCAATCAAAGCATTATTTATTGTCAATCCGTTTGCCGGAAAAGGAGTATCCAATCGGCAGCTGCAAAAGATCATACGGGTGTTTGAGCACGAGGAATGGAACGTTACGCTGTATCTGACCACGGCGCCCAATGACGCCACCTATAAGGTCATTGCGGACAGCGAACAGTATGACCGCATCTTGTGTTTGGGCGGCGACGGCACGCTCAACGAGGTCATCCGCGGACTGGTACAGATCGACAAGCACATTCCCATCGGGTATATTCCCGCAGGCAGCACCAACGATCTTGGTTTTTCCATCGGAATGCCAAAAAATCACGTCAAGGCTGCCAAGCAGATTATAAACGGCTGCCTGCACGATCACGACGTGGGGATCTTTGGGGACGATCATTTCGTATATATTGCGTCCTTCGGCGCCTTCACCAAGGTCAGCTGGGCAACCCCGCAGAGCATCAAGCGTATTTTCGGCCATTCGGCGTACGTGTTCGAGGGTGCCAAGGCGTTGTTTGATATCCGCGCTTACAAAATGCGCGTACAGACCGACGAGGGTGAATTTCAAGGTAATTACATCTACGGCGGTGTTTCCAACACCTTCAGCGTGGGCGGAATGTACCGTTTTTCCAAGACCGAGGCCGATCTGTCCGACGGGCTGCTGGAGGTCATGCTGGTAGAGGAGCCTGCCAAGGCAGTGGAGATCCCCGCGCTGCTCGATCAACTCATCCGCCACGATTACAATTCCAAATATATCCGTTTCGTGCATACCAAGCAGGCGGTATTTACGCCGCTGGATGCGCAATATCCCGTCTGGACCATGGACGGTGAGCGCAAGGACTGTGAGGGCGAAGCCACGCTCGGCTGCCTGCATCAAACCGTGCAATTGATCTATTAAATGAAAATAAAAAGGACCTTGTTGCAACAAGGTCCTTTTTATTTTGGAATAGCTGGCGTGCAACGGCACATACTAATCTCGGGTGATAAGAATGGATCAAATTATTTTGGGGCAAAAGGATTCCGGCAACGATACCGTGCGGCTGCTGCGGCAATGCGACAGCGGTGTTAAGATGGGCATCAGCTCGATCGAGGACGTTTTGGACGACGTACAAAGCCGCGAGCTGTACAGCGGTCTGCGCGACAGTCTGCAGGAGCATCATCGCTTGGAAAAGGAGACCCGCGCCTTGCTGCGTGATCTGGGCGAGCCCGACCGCGATCCGCCTGCCATGGCACGCGGTATGTCCAAGATCAAGACTGAGCTGAAGATGATGACCGAGGACAAGGACGCAGCGGTAGCGGATCTGATCGTGGACGGCTGCAATATGGGGGTCAAATCTCTGAGCAAGTACCTCAATCAGTACCAAGCCGCCGACACGCAGTCGCGCGATATCGCGAAAAAGCTGATCGCCATGGAATCCGATCTGTCTATGCAAATGCGCTCTTATCTGTGAGCGCAAAAAAGAGCACCGATTCAAACGAATCGGTGCTTTGTTTTATTCGGCAATTTTAAAGGTTTTCGTAATCTTTGCATCATCAAAGCTGATGAGCTCAGAGACCTCTACCTCAACGTCGGTCGTAGTATCATTGAGCTCATAGGCAACGTCAACCTCCAAAGATGCACCGGTCTTGATCTCTTTGGTTTGATTGTCAGCGCTATACTCGTCGCCGTCTTTTAAGAAAAGGGACTCATTTAGACCAACGCCGTTTTGGAAGACCTCGTCATTCAATGCAAAAGAAAAGCTTGCATTGTCTTTTCCGTGGTTGGTAAAGGCATAGGTAATGACCACGACGTCTTTCCCTTCAAAATCCTTGGTCAGTCGAGCGGATTTGATCTCCACCTCATAATCGCCCAGACGATTATTGTTTTCCTGCGGCTTTTGTGCTTGTCCCGCAGACTGATTACCGTTTCCTGCCTCGGACGTGGTGTCTTCTTCCCCACTTGCCATGGCAAACAGGCCGAAGGTCAGCACCATAAGAACCGCCAATCCTACTGTGAATACTCGTTTCATGTTTGTTACGCTCCTTCATGATAATGAAATAGATCTCAACCGCCGCAATCGAAGCCGCACAGTACAATAAGGCATCCAAAACATCTGCGGTGCCGCTGACCAAATCGTGCAGTTGCAGCACTTCCCATGCCATCCCGCAAAAGGCGGAGAGGATGCCGATGCCGACAGCACCTTTCTTTAGCGGAAGAAATAGCGCGAGCAACATCAAGCAAAGACTGTATCCCCATAAGAAATCCGGCAGATAACAGCGCAGAAAATCTACTGCAAAAAACTCAGTATCAGCAAACCACCCACCGTGTATCCCAAGCTTACTCAGCCATCCATGTAAAACGGTTGAACTTCGCAAAAGAAGATACAACGATCCGCCAAGACATAATCCTATGAAACTGTGCAACAATAATTTCGAACGGTAGATCATAGTTATATTATAGTCATAATTATGACTATTGTCAAGTATGTGATTCTACTTTATGCTAATTTTAGAAAGGATGTGAGCGGTTATGATCAGCTACGCCCCATTTTGGAATACTTTAAAAGAAAAAAACATGACCACTTACACTCTGATCAACAAGTATCATATCAGCAGTGCCACTATTGATCGCATCAAAAAGGGCAAAGGCATTACCACCATGAAGCTGGATGATTTTTGCCGGATCCTGCAATGTCGCATAGAAGATCTTGTGGAATATCTACCTGATGCTGAACCACCGTTCTCCCTTTAATTGTTTCCTACAAAAAATGCGCTCATGCTTTTTGCATAAGCGCATTTTTAATGATTGTTTTTAACGCGATACATTATTTGGGATGATGAGTTCAAAGGCTTGCAGATCGACTGCGCCCTCTCCCTCAAAGCAGAAATAGAGCGGATGGACTCCTTTGGGAATGCGGACGGTGCCGGTCACGGTCGTCCACTCTTTCGTATCCGTGCGTACCGATATTTCTCCCAGCGGTGCTTGGTCGACTGCGGTTTTGACCAAAATTTTTGCATCGGCGG